>CAYYHV010000328.1:0-9078 GCA_964471695.1 uncultured Pirellulaceae bacterium | reverse complement strand
GATCATTCGTGCCAAGTTGGCTTGCTGGTGCAAGTGAGACGATCCAATGTAAGCTTTTCAAAAACCGACTAATCAAGACTGGCAAATGACGCTCAACGGTTCCTGATGACATACGGTTTTCGTAGAGGATTGAGTCAGCTTTTGGGTTGCGTGGTTGATTCGCCTGATAACAAGACGTTCGACAACTGTATCGGAGAACTGAATGACTAAGAGGATTTGTTTCTGGCTCATGATCATGAGTGGCGTCGCCATGGCGGACCTCATCGACTTTGAGAACGCAGGCGATTATGGGGGCGACAACGCCGCAGTTTCGTCGAAATACTATGAACAGTATGGAGTGAAGATTTCGGCAATGGCGGGGTCCTCGGCGGCTGATGCGACGAACGCAATCCTGGCATTTGAACAGACAGGGTCTGACGATCCGAATCGAGCATTTGTCAGTGGACGAGGCGTTGACGACACAGCCTACTCTGGCGATATGGGGCAATACTTCCTCAAGGCTGGAACGGGTGGGATGTCTTACGCGAAAAGTAAGTACTTTGTGATGACAATCGACTACAACGAAGCCACGACCGCCGCATCGGGGGAAGTCTGGGACATTGACGGTCCAGAGCAATACACCGTGACTGCCTTTGACAGTAACGGCAACCTCGTAGCTTCCCTGGTCAGCCCAACCGGTGGCTTGAATGCCGCGCCATGGACTTGGTCCTTCGATATGGGCGACAAAGGCGACATTGATGTTATTCAAGTGGCGGCGACTGGCGAGGGAACGTTGCGTGGCTTCGCCTTCGACAACTTCAATGCCAACGAGGCCTCGCCGAATGCTGATACCCACGCGACTCCACTGCCTTCCGCATTCGCGCTAGGGCTGTTTGGGTTGGTTGGATTGGTAGGCCGTGATCGGAGCCGCCGACTCGCGGCGATGGAAGACACAGCCTAGCAGTCGGCTGGATTGACGAAGTCGACGACGATAATCGCGTCGACTTCTTCCGCGGCAGATTATCGGTGCGAACTTGCCAATGTTTGGGACTCCGTCAGTACGCATTCAGTTAATTAAATTCCTCAGAACAACGAAAGGAAGATAAGTGTTTGTTAGAATTGCAGCAGTGCTGATGCTTTGTGCGACCCCGTTACTCGGCGACTTGATTGATTTTGAAAACGCGGCGGATTACGGCGGAGACAACGCGGTTATTGCGGACAATTACTTCGAGCAATACGGCGTATCCGTGTCGGCAATGGCGGGGTCATCGGCTTCTGATGCTCGCGAAGCCGTGCTTGCTTTCGAAAAATCCGGCAACAACGACGCGAACGCTGGGTACTGGAGCAGTCGAACCGGGCGCGACGAAGCATTTTCCGGCGACTTGGGGGATTACTTCCTCAAAGCGGGGACCGGCGACTTGTCGTACAACGATAGTACGTACTTTGTTTTGACGGTCGACTATAACGTGGCGACACAAGCAGCGTCGGGTGAAGTTTGGGACATTGATGGCCCTGAGCAATACACGGTGACGGCATTCGATAGCAATGGGAATCTTGTCGCGTCGCTCGTCAGTCCGACCGGTGGGTTGAATGCTGAGCCTTGGACCTGGTCGTTTGATATGGGCGACAAAGGCGATATTAGTCAGATTACCGTGGCTGCGAGTGGCGAAAAGAACCTTCGTGGCTTCGCCTTCGACAACTTTAATGCTACCGAGGCGTCGCCGAATGCGGACACGCACGCAACACCGCTACCATCAGCGTTTGCACTCGGTCTGTTTGGGCTTGTCGGAATGGTCGGTCGCGATCGCCGTCGTCGCCGTCTTCAGTCGTTCCAGGAGGCTGATTGATCAGGGCGAACTGCGTGCGAATGAGGGAAGCCGGTCTTGGGCCGGCTTTTTTCGTTGTAGCCGCGATGGCTCAATGTTGCGGTGGCCTGGCCGCTCACGGATCGGTTTGTAATTTGATCACAGGGCCTAGAAGTACAGCGTAAGGCCGACGTTGATGCCTTGAATGGAAAGTCCAGAAGTTGCCGGAGTGGGCTGTTGTGTGCCTACGGTTGTTGATGTCGTGGCCAAGGTGTCCGAGTCAAATTCGGTAGAGAAGAGGCTGCCAGCTCGAATCGACTTGTCGAGATACAGGTAGTTGTAGCCTGCGTCGAGGAACAGGTTTCTGCCGAGATAGTATTTTATCCGAAGCCGCAGTTGCGGAAGTAATGCAAAATCGTCCCGTCGATAAGCCCCTATGTTTTCCGGGCGTACGAGAAAGCCACCGGGAATCGACTGAGTCGTAATGCCGGGGACGGTTGCCGTCGTCCGGCCATCCAGGGTGTAGCGATGCGTGACTCGTCCTATCGCGAGCAGCGTATCAAGCTCAACGACAAACCGATCGACTTGTCGAGCCGCAGATAACCCAAATTCGAAACCGTGATACTCCGTGTTGGTTTGAATGACATCGGTGAGTTCGTAGGTGGTGCCAGGAGCAAAAAAGTCGCCGGTTGGCATCAACGTCTCGACGGATCGAAAATCGTCGCGGAATTTGAAGAAACGATAGCCGCCGATAAGATCAACACGCCGGCCGCCGGGGAAAGACTGGCAGGGGACGTCGGGATCATAGGAGCATTCTCCGATCATTGTGCAGCTGTCATATCCCGAGGCGGTGCAGCTGTCACAGGTCTCGCAAAAGTCGGGCTCGATTTGAAAGCAGTTCTGGTCGCGAAAGATGTTTCTGCGCAGCCAAGGAGCCCACGACGAAACGCTGTTGGAACTATTGCCAACAAAGCTGCCTTCGGCCAACCCGTCGAGCGTGATGATCTGCGCGTCCGGCCCTGCGACGGCGGGATTGGTGTTGGTAAAAGGACGAGAGAGAATCAGGTTATTCAATGGGCTCGAGCTGAAGTTGCTGCTATCACGCCCCAGTCCAAAAAATTCAACTTGGGCACCATAACAACGGCATTCATCCAACCACATGCCCGCCGTGATACGAGGGCCGGCACGAAAACCGCCACCCATTTTTCCACCGTATAGAACGTCCGTCGTCGGATCTGTCAGTGTACCGATATCGTCGTCGGGCGTTCCAATCGGATTGCTGACGAGCAAGGCCGGCGCGTTGTAATCATTGATCCACCACATGACGGCTTCGGCTCGAACCCAGATCGGGAACGCTTGCGAGTCACGTGGGGCGATCGGCGAAGGGTCGTTTTGAGCGAAGAGTATTCCGCCACTGCACGCAAATATCGCCAGAGCCACGAGCAGGGCACGTAGTGATCGGGGCGATCGAATTGTCGACTGGCGGTACTGCATGAAAGGTCGTATTTGCTTTTGTTGTTCCTGGCTTAGACCCAGCTTCCAAATTGTTCGAACACAAAGTCGATATTGAGCAAGTTGGCGGTGCCGGTTTGACCCGTTTCGCTGCGGGCGCGAACAAAACGAAACCCGGTCGACATCATGTTGCGCGATGGGCTGACCAGCGTGGCAGAGGCGCCGATGCCCGCCAGTGTTTCCCCGTTGGATACATCCGCGAACTCGATCGAATCGCTTCCGAATCGCGAGATGATCGTATTTGACTCGAACTGTTGAGCCGAATTGCGGTGATGCCCGGTACTGCTTTCAAGCAACACTTCGGTTCCCGTCACAAGAACGGCGTCGACGATTTGTGAGTCGAGGATGGTGGCCCGGTCGGAGCCGCCTTGATTGGCAGTCGCGACGACGCTGTCAAAGCCTACGGCTCGGTTCTTAAAATTGTTGCCGCGAAATTCACTGTATCCCTCTAGTCCGACATATTGATCGTGACCAGACGAATCGTACATCAAAGCGACATCGGTCCCGCCGTTGAGCGCGTAGCCACTGACGACATCGAATCCCACGACTCGGTTGCGATACTCATTGTTGCTAAGAATGCTGACGTCGGCATGAGCGACGAATGTGTCGGCGAATGGACTGTCGTAGAGTGCGGCTTGGTCGTTACCACCGGAAGTATACGCGTTGATCGTCGCGAAGCCGCGTGACTCGGTCGTCGACGTAGGCGTCACCATACGGCCGAAATCTGGTCGAGCTGTGAACTGATCGTCGCCCGGCGAATCATAAAAATCGGCTTCGTCGTATCCACCGTGTTTTGATTTTGCGACCACCACATTGAACCCAGTCGCTTGGGTTCGAAACCCGCCGCCTTCAAGCTGACTGAATGATTCTCGCCCCACGAACTTGTCGAAGTGGGCTCCGTCGATCAATTCTGCCGAATCGACTCCGCCGCTTCCCGCGATGGCGCTGACGCGTTCGAACTTGTTGGTCATAACGTCGACGTCGGCTGTGACGAAGCTCGTAAAACCGGGCATCGCACGGAACGTATCATCGCCGGTGCTGCCATTGAGAATGGCTTGATCGTTGCCACCAAGGATTGCATTGCCAACCACCGACTCGAATCCGATGGCTTCATTGCGGAAACTGTTGTTGGCGCCTCGCATGGAAGCCAGCGTTGGGAACGACGTGAACACGTCGTCGCCCGGCGAGTCGACGAGGTAGACCTTGTCGTTGCCGTCGCCGCCATTGGCCGCGATGCGATCAACGTTGAAGGCATGGACGTCGTATCCATTGGATGTCAGTCGAACGCTGCTGGGGAGCAATATAGCGGTATCGGCAGCCGCATTCCCAGTCACGATAACCGTGTCATAGCCACCATTGCCGCTGAAGTTGATGTCGTGCAGCTCACTGGCGGAAAAGTCATATGCCTCGTTGTTGATCTGAACTGAGTACGTCAGGGGGCTGGCGACAAAACGAAACAGGTCGTCGCCTGACGTGCCGATGATGTTGAGGGTGTCACCTGCCAATTCGATCAACGCGGGCGAGAATCCCGTTCCGCTACTCGCAGGAGCGATGAGCGAATCACCGAGGTTGGATACGAGGAA
The DNA here is from genome assembly GCA_964471695.1 of uncultured Pirellulaceae bacterium. Taxonomy (GTDB): domain Bacteria; phylum Planctomycetota; class Planctomycetia; order Pirellulales; family Pirellulaceae; genus CAYYHV01. The sequence goes on along the minus strand of CAYYHV010000328.1, from coordinate 4,199 downwards.
TGGGTCTTTACCGTTGAAGAAGGGATCGAATCCGATTTCCCCAAAGTTGTATTCGACGGCGTCGAAGCTCCCAACGACGGACGTGAGCGAGACCGCGATGACTTCGTTGGTCGAATTGTCGCCGCCAAAGTTTCCGGGTGTATCGATTCCGTCGATAAACTGCGTCGGATGTTCCTGGGTGATAACATACTCGCCCGGTAACAGATCTGAGAATTTGTAGAAGCCGTCGGAGTCGGTTGTGGCGGATTGTGAGATCGTGGCCCCCGAGTTGTCGATCCCTGTCAGATTGATGACGACTCCGGGGATTGGCAGCTCACTGGTGTCGAAGACGCCATCGTTGCTCGCGTCAAAGTAGACGTATCCCGAAAGGCAACCGTTGGCAAGATTGATGGTAGTCGGAGAATCATTGTCCGTCGGGTCGTCATCATCGTCCGGGTCGGGGTCCAGCCCATCGACGGAATCATCCATATAGGTTCCGCCGATCAAATCGGTGTTGGTTAGGATGACGGCGTTCTCGTACGTTCCGGTCAATCCCGAGATGTCGATTTCGACTTCTAGTGTTGCGGTTTCGTCAGGAAGAAGTGAGCTGCCCGTTTGGATGAGCTCGGTGTCGGAGCTTCCGTTGTAACTCGAATTTGCCGCGATCGTGCTCGGACCACTGGTGAGCGCGATCGAATTGACCGTGTAGTTGCCAATGCCAAACACGGCATCGAGATCGTCTGGCAGGCTGATGTCGAGGGCTTGAGACGTTCCAAAATGTTCGATCAGGAATTCGAAGGTGACGCTTTGCGAGTCGGCGGCGAGCACGGCATGTTTGGATATGCCGACTGGAGCCACCGGCGTAATGTTGCCATTGCTGGGACCATCATCGTCCGTCGGGTCATCGTTGCCATCCGGATCCGGGTCGATATCGTCGACGGAATCGTCGGTAAACGTACCGCCGGTTGGGTTGTTCGCTGTCAGGGTGACTTGGTTCTCATAGGTTCCCAATCCATTGCCTTGCAAGTCGACGATGTTGTTTACGCTGACCGTGATAACAAGCTGAGCTGTTTCACCGGGAAGCATATTACTACCGACTCCGAGCAGTTCGGTGTTGGACGAGCCGTTGAATGCAGAATTGGCAGTGATCGTGGAGGGGCCCGCGACGACAACGGGTGCCGTCACGGAATAGTTGCCGACTCCAAAGACGGCGTCGAGGTCTTCAATCATTGACATGTTCAGGGCTTGGACGTCGCCGAAGTGTTCAATATAGAAATTGAAAATGGCCTGGTCGTTGGTGTCGTCCCAGGTAGAATCCTTGGCGACTCCTATCTGTGCATTCGTGCCCGATGTCACTGTAAATGGTATTCCGGCATCCAGCGTCGGGTCATATTGCCCAGCCACGATCGTGACGGCATCGGATACACCATTCAGCGTTGATGCGTCGCTGTCGATTGCGTCGTTGGCCCCCTGGTTTTGTGGCGAGAATGAAGGATTGTCAAAGCGGACTCGATAGTCGCCTTCGGGAAGCCCGGGGAATTCGTAGTTGCCGTTGGAATCCGTGGTGGTGGATATCGTATTGTTGTTCGCATCGGTGAGAAGATTTCCGCCGCTGTCCATGAGTTGGACTGTGATTCCGCCGACTCCTGTTTCTGAACCATTGAGGATACCGTCATTGGCGATCCCACCACCGACGCCACTGTCAATCCAGACGATATCTCCAATCGCACCGAGTACATAATCTTCGACTTCACCACTGTCCCAGCCGCCGGTGGGCGCTCGCTGCGCATTCATCGCATCCGCAGAATAACGGAAGCGAGCCGCCATCGTGCCGGTGGCGGTGGAGGGGACGTCGATCGTCAGGATGCGATTACCGGCCGTTAGCGCGAGATCGGAAATACTCGTAAACGACGTGGCAGCGCCGTCGACGGCGCTAACAGCGACTTCATCAAGCACGCCGTCGCTGTCAAAGTCGATCCATGCATTCAGGAATCCACCGGCGCTGGTCGAAACCAGAATGTTGGCCGAAGTTCCCGGAATAAGCGGGTTAAGAAAGATGACACCATTTTCATCGTTGCCGTCTCCAGAGGCATCCGTCGTCGGTTGTCCGTCGCCTTCGCCGTCGACGCTGCTTCCCAGGAACGTGCGTCCATCGAGTTGATGGAAAGGACCGGCATTGGAGTTGAGCGTTCCGTAGATGTCTGGCAAATCTCCATGGTCGATGGGTAAGAATCCAAAGTCGTACGACGCGATCGACAATTCTAACGTCGGGTCAGTCAGGTCGTCCGTCTCGGTAAAACCCTGGAATGGATTCGCGAGGACTCCGTCGTGATCATCCGAGTCTTCCAAGTCGGGGTTGGCTCCGCCGCTGTCCTGGTTAATGATCGTAGGGATAAAACTGTAGGCGGTTGGGTCGATGTACACCGAGATTGTGTAAACGGGTTCGTTGACGCCCGCTAATCCGACTCCGTCAATGTCTTCGTCGTAAAGAAGATTGTCAAAACTGTACCAACCGTCTTTGCCGTTCGGTCCCGTCTCTGTCTGCGTAACAAGTCGCGTCGTACTCCCATCGGGATAGGCGATATCCAGATTGACCTGAACGCCATTTAGTCCCGGTTCGCTGGCGTCCTGGATTCCGTCGATGTCTTCATCGACCCAGACGTAGTTGCCGAGTGAAGCGGGTTCGAGGTAATAACCAAAGTCAACGGTATTGATGTCGCGCTGACCAAAAGCATCCCGAAGTGAAACGCTGTAGGTGTCTGATTTGGATTGGTTGTCGAGTACCGAAAGCTGATTGCCGAGCGAGTGCCAGTGTCCAAACAGGATCCCACTGCGATCACTCACGTCGACGACGTAACTAAATGCGCCCGAGCCATCGTCGACTGGAAGATTCTCGAACAAGTAGGCGCCGTCGACGTCGGTCGTTGTCGTTCCGATTAGCAGATCACCAGGACTGACTTGGCCATCGCTGTCCAAGTCGTGATAAAGGTCAATCGTGACGCCTGCGATACCTGGTTCGTCATCGTCCGTACCGAAAAAACCGTCAGCTCCACTGAAGCCATCGAAGGTGCCATCGGTATCATTATCCAACCACACAAGGTTGCCAATGCTGCCCGCGTTGGATGATGGGATGTAACCGAAATCCTGACCGAGATTGATGCCATCGAGTACGCCATCCGGGTCGGCTGCAAGATCAACCACCGAGCTGTTATCGCTGCCGCCATCCGGGTCGACAGAATTCGTGATGCCGCTCGGCAGCGTTGAGGTATCCACGATGACCGTGTATTCAGCCGTCGGATCTAGTTGATCCGCATAGTAATGGCCGTACCGATCGGTCTCGGAGGAGTTCACCAACCGGCCGGAGTCATCGTAAACATTGACGGTTACGCCCTGAATCCCTTCGCCGTCGCTTGGGAGTCCATCCGCATCACGATCGAGGAAGATCGTGTCGCCGATGCCGCCTTTGTCTGAAGTCGCACTCGTCGACGAGTAGCTGAAGTCCTGGTCCAGCCGATCGGGAGTGGCGGCGCTGATGGCGACTGCGCTTACCCCGACCGTCGCGGTGCCGTCGTCGTCAAAGGTAGGCAGGTACTCGCCGAGAATCGCATGGGTATCGTTCACCCATACGATATAGTCTGCGTCATTGTCTCCACCGCCGTCATCAAGCGGCAATCCACCAAACAGGTAGTTGCCGTTGGCGTCGGTAATGTCAGTCGCAATGATCGGCTCGGTGGCAGGAGTCCAGTTGCCATCGCCGTTCGTGTCCTGAATCAGGGCAATGGTAACGCCTTCGATACCGGGTTCGTTGCCTTGATTCGACTGGTCGTCGCCTGAATTGTTGAGGTCAAACCAGACGGTGTCGCCTATCGAACCGACTTCATTGGACGGAGGCTGATATCCAAAATCGGCGTTGATAAACACATCGCCCGGCGCGAGCACAACGGGCTGGATCAAGTTGTCGGGGTCGCTGGCAGGAATGCCGAACTCGTCGGGGTCACCCGTCTGAGTCCAGGAGGCGACGATGCTGGTGGCTTGGTCGACTTCAACGACATAGGCTCCTACCGGGAGGTTGTCGAAAAGATAGTTGCCGTTGGAGTCGGTGGTGTCGGTGCCGACGAGATTTTCGTAGAGGCCGTCTTCGTCCAGATCGGAATACAAGCGTACGGTCGTGCCCGCCACGCCTATCTCATTGATATCCTGGAATCCATCCCCGTCGGTAT
>CAYYHV010000327.1:0-9081 GCA_964471695.1 uncultured Pirellulaceae bacterium | reverse complement strand
GGTGCGGGTTGGGCTGTTGGGGGCGTCTGGGGCGTGTTGGCGACGGCGTTTTTCCAGGCCTCCCAATCGTTTCCATGATCCAATCCTGTTGCCGTTTTGAGTGCTGAGGTGATGCGATTGATTTGTTTGCGGCGTTCTTTGCCGTAGTACTCTGCAAACGGATGCTCCTCAGGCAAGACGGCGCCCACTGGGTAGTAGGAGTGCATGTAGTCCGCTGATTCGATTGCACTGGTATATCGACCCGCCGGAATCGAATCTTCGACCGCCTTGTCGGCAAGTTGAGTGATGTCGATGAGGCAGCCCTTGGCGTGGGATTCGCGCATGGTATCTGGTATTGCGATCACTGCGCTAATGATGGCGACTGCGCCGTAGACCAGTACGCTCGCGATTGCCAAGCCGGCCGCGACGGTGATGTATTTGCGAACCTGTTGCATGTCTCCAGCCTAACGAATCCCGATGCGGCGACAAAGTTTCAGCCAGAATACGCGGTATCAGTAGGGCTGGAATCGCCCACTTCCCAACATACGCGGTATCAGTAGGGCTGGAATCGCCCACTTCCCAACGTCCGATAATGTTTCTTATGTTCGGTTTGGCTTAAAAAATAGCCTTGTTTTATAGGGGCTGGATTGTCGTTGCCCCGTCCGACTGTTGCCTAAATGGGCGTACCGACGACTTATCAGCACGGCGCGAGCCGCGTTTGCCGCTTCAAACCGAGGCTAGCGCCCAACGGCTAATGGGCCCGCCGATTGGCCACGACTTATCAGCCGCACGGCGCGAGCCGCGGTTGCCGCGAATCCGAAATTCGCATTTCACCTAAATTGCCTAGTTGTGATTTTGCTCGATTTTGCTTCAGATATCCTGTTTCTTCCATGCTTCCTAGTACAACAAATCGTGTTAGGGTGACAGCTTTGCTTGCGACGATAGCGTGATCGTAAGTCTTTTTTTGGTAACGATTTACGGTGAGTGGAAATGTAACGAGTTTTCAATTGGCGCAAGTGGAAATGTCGTAAAAGTGCGGGCGTTGCTTTCGTCCTATATCTCCTAGATTGCCATGGCTGAATTGGTTGCTTGGGCGCGGCGAGCCCGATTTGTCGGCCTATGGCTCATATCCCCATTCAGAGAAGCATCTTGCCCAACGCTCAGCGACGAGCGTCTTCAGTCGTGGGGCCAGCTGCTTGTGTTTGTTCTTTGAGTAGCTGGAAAGTGAGTCCACGTATGCCTGGATTTGCGGTCGAGTCACTTCAAAATCCGCAAAATCTAGCTGTTCGTAGATTCGTGCGAGAGTGCCCATGGGATCTCGGTCGAGTTCGGCGAAGGGAATCTCAATGAGATTCTCGACTGGAATGAGTCCTTTTTGATCGAAGTAGGCGTCGAACAAGCTGCCAAAATGCTCGACGAGTTCGTCACCTAATTCGGATGTGTCAAATTTCTGCAGAGCCATCAGGGGCAGGTTCTTTTGGTACATATGTTGACCCGAAACGGCCACCTCATAAGGATGGCGGTGGATCATCACGAATTTGGCTTGTGGGTACATCTCCAGCAGCAGCCGAATCTTGGCCGTATGAGCCGGCGACTTGAGAACCAGTGGCTTTGCGTATTTCAACGAGAGTTTTTGTACGAACTTTTCGAGTGATTTTTGCCACAGTTCTCGTTCGGGCTGGGAAGCCGCGGCCAACGTTGTAAAAGAGTTATAACGCTGCCGATTACTCCAAAAGGAGAATGCGACCATGGGCGACAAGCCGCTCATTGCTGCAATCGCAAACTCATCTTCCTGTGGCTCTGCGGCTGAAAATTGTACGTCATCCATCGCCCGTTTCTTCGGATAGAAAAGGTTTTGGATCGGGGAACTCCAGCGTTCATTCAGCAAGAAAACATGAGGATTCATGACTTGAAATGAGTTCGGAAACGCGTAGCGTGAGTCGCGAGCGAGTAAGTTGTGGAGATGCGTCGTACCGCTTCGCCAGCATCCGAGCACAAAGATCGGCGGGAGGACTTTGACTTTGTCATCAATGGGACATACGCGGTCTTCAATCCGTTTCATGATCGAGTTTTGCAGTGCCAGCCCCGTAATAATCGCAGCTCGACCCAAGTATCGAGGGCTGATTCGAAAGTCATTTTGCTGCAACAATTCAAGCCACTTTCGGGTGGTGGCTCCGCAAAGGATTGTTGGGCCAAGCCAGCGAAGAAATTGCTGGTGAAGAAACTCGACGAGTGTCGCCATTTTTGTTTCCTGTCCGATGAACTGCGTGACTTACTTGCGTTGGTGCGCAGTACTTTTTCTCTTTCCGTTGGAGAGAGCACGACGACTCCCCTGCCCCACCATGATATATCAAATTTCACGTTGTGAATCGGTCGGTCAGGCAATGGTGGTGTTGTCGTAGTCACCGTGTTCTTGTCGCATTCCACGGTATGGTCGTGTTACAACCAAGGGCATGAATAACGCTCAACCCCAAGGATGCCGACGTTGGTTCCGACTTAGTCTGCGCTCTTTCATGGCAATAGTCACTTTGATCTGCCTTGTCCAAGGTCGCATCATCAACCGTGTCATTACGCAACGAGCTGCAATCCGTTGGGTGGAGCACCACGAAGGGAAGGCATACTATGACTTCCATTTTGATGCCAGCGGGAAGTTGAAGACTCAATCAGTGGCTCCAATTTCGAACGCCTGGCGAGAGGTTTTCGGCATCGACTATAACTGCGACCTCGTGCATATCGATGTCCGAGCCATCGACAGTCTGGCGCCGGCAGGACGTGTGAAGAGTCTGGAGCATCTTATCGTGCGCGATTCGGAGATTCGAAATCTGGCGCCACTTACGTGGCAAAAGAACATTCGTGTCCTCAGCCTCTATAACGCCGAGATTCACGATCTCCGTCCAATCGCCGGTATGAGGCAGTTGGAAGTATTACGACTCGGCGGTACGAACATTGACGACATCTCGGTGCTTGCCCGCATGACCAATCTGAAAAACTTGTCGTTGGACGGGACTCACGTCCGGGATTTAGAGCCGCTGAGGAAGCTGAAAAAGCTTGAAGTTCTGGAACTGATGGGCACTGAGATAACTTCTCTTGATGCGTTATCTGGACTGACCAAGCTGACCGACCTTGTGCTGGCCGATACCGCAGTGAGTGATCTCACGCCACTTCAAGGGCTGTCGAAATTGCGGCGACTGAACCTGAAAGGGACCAAAGTAAAAGATCTGGCACCATTAGCGGGATTGGATTCACTTCGCAGTGTCTGCCTGGCCAACACGCCGATTGAGAATGCCGATGCGGTTAAGGCATTGCCTCGTGCCAGTCTTGATCTAGCTGGCACGAAGTTGGATGGAAAGTCGAAGCGATCCAGGTGAGAGCAAAAACGGTCCGTTCACCCACTACGCTTCGTAGCCAAGGTTGGGAGCCAACCATCGTTCCATTTCCGGGAGTGCCATTCCTTTGCGGTTCGCATAGTGGGTGACTTGATCCTGTGTTACCCGATCCACCGAGAAGTACCGGGCATCTGGGTGGGCAAAATACAGTCCACTGACGGATGCTGCGGGAGTCATGGCGAAAGAGGATGTCAGCTCCATGCCCGCATTCTTCTCAGCGTCGAGTAGATCAAACAACTTGCGTTTCTCGGTATGGTCGGGGCAAGCCGGATAGCCGTGGGCGGGTCGGATGCCTCGATATTTTTCGGAGATCAAGTCGTCGTTGGATAGCGATTCCGTTTTGCCAAAGCTCCAGTCTTCCCTCGCCTGCTTGTGCATTTTCTCGGCGAGGGCTTCGGCGAGACGATCTGCCAGAGACTTTACCATGATGGCGTTCACATCATCGTTCTCATCCTCATACTTCTTGGCGAGTACTTCGGCTCCATGGCCTGTCGTGACAGCGAAGGCTCCGATGTAATCTTCGCGTCCGCTGTCGATCGGTGCGATATAGTCGGCCAGCGAGCGGAAGTCTTTCTGCCCCTGACGTTCCCATTGTTGGCGTAGCATCTGGAAGCGGCAGGTTTCGGTACTGCGACTTTCATCCGTATACAGGATGACTTCGTCACCATCCGATGCGGCTGGCCAGAATCCGTAGACGGCTCGAGCCTGCAATAACTTCTCGGAAACGATCTTGTTCAGGATAACTTGCGCGTCGTCGAACAGCTCGCGAGCAACTTTGCCAACGGACGCGTCCTCAAAGATTTTGGGATACTTGCCGCGTAGTTCCCAAGCCATAAAGAATGGCGACCAGTCGATGAATGGCACGATTTCTTCGAGTGGAATGTCCTTCAGGACTTTGTGGCCGACAAATGCAGGTTTGTCAATCGAGACGGTGCTCCAATCGGTTGAGAAGCGGTTCTTCAACGCGTGTTCGTAGGACACAAGCTTGATGTTTCTTTGCGAATACGACTCGGCCAGTTTCTTTTGCTGCTCGATGTTATCCTTTACGAGATCGTCGCGAAGATTGTCGCTCAACAGTCGATCAACGACTCCCACGCTCCGCGACGCGTCCAAGACATGCAGAATGGGTTGGTCGTACTGAGGGGCAATCTTGACGGCCGTATGTTTCGCACTGGTTGTGGCTCCACCGATCAGCAAGGGCATCTTGAAATCGAGTCGTTTCATTTCCTTGGCAACGTGCACCATTTCATCGAGGCTGGGTGTGATCAATCCCGACAGTCCGATCATGTCGGCTGAATGCTCCACGGCGGCTTCGAGAATCTTTTCGCAGGGAACCATGACTCCGAGGTCAATGACTTCGTAGCTGTTGCACCCGAGCACCACGCCTACGATGTTTTTGCCAATATCATGGACATCACCTTTTACGGTAGCAAGCACGATTTTGCCACGCGCTGCATTGAGGTCTTCGCCCGATTCGATTTTTTCCTGTTCCATGAATGGTTCAAGATAGGCCACAGCCTTCTTCATCACGCGAGCCGATTTGACGACTTGCGGAAGGAACATCTTCCCGGCTCCGAACAAATCACCGATAACCGACATGCCTTCCATCATTGGGCCTTCGATGATGTGCAGACACTTGTCGTATTTTTGGCGAGCCTCTTCAGTGTCTTCAATGACAAATTTGTCGATGCCCTTGATCAGCGCGTGTTTCAGTCGCTCTTCGACGGGGTTTTCACGCCATGACAGGTCAGCTGCTGCGGCCTTCTTGCCGCCTTTGTCTTTGATCGAGTCAGCGAATTCCAGCAATCGCTCCGTGGAATCGGGGCGGCGATTGAGCAATACGTCTTCGACGCGTTCGAGCAGATCTTTGGGGATTTGCTCGTACACTTCGAGTTGCCCCGCGTTCACGATGCCCATGTCCAAACCGGCTTTGATGGCGTGGAACAGGAAGGCCGAATGCATGGCTTCGCGAACCAGGTCATTGCCACGGAATGAGAAGGAAATGTTGCTCACGCCGCCGGAAATCTTACATCCAGGACACAACTCTTTGATTTGCCGAGTGGCTTCGATGAAGTTAATTGCGTAATTGTCGTGTTCCTCGATGCCCGTTGCCACGGTCAAAATGTTTGGATCGAAGATGATATCTTCGGGCGCGAAACCGACTTGATCGACAAGGATATCAAAGGCCCGTTTGCAAATGCGAACCTTGTCGTCGATCTCAACGGCTTGGCCTTTTTCGTCAAAAGCCATCACGACGGTGGCAGCACCAAAGCGGCGAATCGTTCTGGCTCGTTCGATAAATGTCTCTTCGCCATCTTTCAGGCTGATCGAATTCACAACGCCCTTCCCTTGCAGGCATTGGAGTCCAGCCTCGAGAACCGACCACTTGGAGCTGTCGATCATCACAGGAACCGTGTTGATGTCGGCTTCCCCGGCAATCAGATTGAGGAATCGCGTCATGGCGGCTTCGCCGTCGAGCAAGGCATCATCCATATTGACGTCGATAATGCTCGCGCCATTTTGAACCTGTTGCCGAGCGACTTCGACGGCTTCTTCGAAGTTGTCGTTTCGAATCAGTTTGGCGAACCTGCGTGAACCCGTCACGTTGGTTCGTTCGCCAATCATTGTAAAGTTGGCATCGGGACGGAGCGTGAGTTGCTGGGTGCCGCTCAATCGAGTCAATGGTGAGATCGACGTGGCTTTGTGGGGAGCGTGATCCGTAGCAACCTTGGCGATCTCGTGGATATGCTCCGGCGTGGTTCCACAGCATCCGCCGATGATGTTGACCCAACCTTCGGACATGAACTCGCCAACGATCTCCGCCATCTTTTTGGGCGAAAGATCATATTGCCCCATTTCGTTAGGCAAGCCGGCGTTGGGATGGCAACTGATGTTGACCGGAGCGATCTTGGAAAGTTCCTCGACGTATGGCCGCATTTTCTGAGGCCCGAGCGCACAATTCATGCCGACGCTAAGGACGGGGAAGTGCGAAATGGCGTTCCAGAATGCCTGGACATTCTGACTGCTGACAAACGTCACGCCGCCTTCGTTAAAAGTCGCCGAGACCATTACGGGAACGACATTTCCCGAATCGTCAAAGTACTTGGAGATCGCGTACAGGCATGACTTGAGGTTCAGGGTATCAATCACAGTTTCTGGCAGCAGAATATCGACACCCGCCTCAACCAACGCGGCGACTTGACCATAATACGATTCGACCATTTCGAAGAATTGGACGTCGCGAGAGCTGGCGTCTTCGACCGAAGTCGAGATAGCCATTTGTTTCGTGGTGGGACCGATCGAACCGGCAACAAAACGCGGTTTGTCGGGGTTTTTGGCGGTAAATTCATCTGTGGCTCGGCGGGCACACTCAACAGCCGCGGTATTGATCCGCTTCACGTATTCCAAAGGCAATTCGAATTCGGCCATGCCGACTGCGCTGGCGCCGAAGGTGTTCGTCGAGACAATATCTGCCCCGGCTTCAAGATATTTGCGGTGAATCTCGACTTGGGCTTCGGGTTGCGAGAGGGTCATCACATCGACAAAGCGGCTGAGCTCTTTGTGATGGTCCTTGAATACGTTGCCGCGGATTGCTTCCTCGTCGAGATTGAGGGCTTGCACCATGGTTCCCATGGCTCCGTCGAGGATCAAAATCCTACGAGCCAAGGCTTCTTCGATGACTACACCGCGTTCCGTGTCTGTTGTTAGCATTTCAAGGGGGCTTTAGGTTCAAGCTGGGAAACGATTTATGACTAATTCAATTGATTAGTATTTCCGACGATTAGCGGCTGAGCAAGTCAAACCGCGCTAGGCGGGCCGCAATTAACCGCCCAATTTGGCGGTTATCGGGTCGATTTTGACATCAGGTTCAGTGGTATTCTGAAATCACTGATTGCAATGATGTCGCCCACGTCAGGCTTTTTTTAGCTTCTCCAGCTTCTCTCACCGGTCGAAGGCTCAAGATCGGTGCATTCGTAACCGATAAGTCTGATGGATGTACAAAGTTCTAGCGTATGCGCCCAAGATATTGGCCCATGCGATAGAGGGTATCAACAGGTGATTGCGGTATGGCAAACTCAACAACCACGAGCGATTCGATTTCTCCACGTCGAATGCAGCAGCGGAAACGCGCCGCAAGCGAATTCGGGGTACCTGTCCTGACGAGCTTGCCGCATGTTGGTTCGCGCAGGCACGAACCGGGCGACCGTTTTCATCGAGTCGATTCCATTGAGGCTGCCGAGCCCGTATCGTCCCAGTTTGATGTTCCACTTCCGTCCATGGAAGAAGAGGAAACACCGAAGCCCATTCCGATGCCAACGCTGAAGCTTGCTGAAGAAACGGTCGAGCCCACGCAGCGGTTTGACCAAGGGGCACAGTTCGGGCTGCACGATCCCGACGCAGCGGCTGACGAACTTCCCGAGGGCGAAAAACTCTCAGAAACAGCGTACAACTGGATCGTTAAGCTGAGTGTAACCACCATCGCCATTGCAGTCTTGTTGTTCTTGCTGAAAGGCATGCAGCAAAAAGAGGCGGTGCCTGCTCCGGACTCCGCTTGGGAGGCGGATCCTGTTCGCGTCACTACAGTCGAGAATCCGTTTGTTGCCACTCAAACTGTCGAAGTCCCTGCGGCTCCAACTGATACAACTGGGCAACAAGTCGCTGAACAGCGCGGTCCGATATTTATCGATCCGTCGGCTTCTCCTTCGGAAATTATGGATTCGACGCCGTTCCCAGAAGCTCCCAGTCCCACCGAGTTCGATGGAATGGAGCTCGAGGCGCCTGTTGCGACGATAGATTCAGACAAGCCACGTTCGGACTTCTCACCGACTGCGCCTACACCGAACAACTTGAGCATGCCGCAATTATCGAAACACGTGGATCCACCTCAGCTTGCCAATCAAGCCGACTCTGAGCCATCCCGGGCTCTACCCCTCGAAGGCGCAAATGGAAGTTCCATCGTCTACCCCTCGACGGGCTACCCCAGTTTGGCAGGGAATGGTTCGACCGCACCCGAAACCCGTGGGGTTCGCCCCAACGTCCAGCGACCCACCCAATCGGCTCGCATTCAATTGGACGGCACGATTCAGAAATTTACGAGATAGTTCCGAGATAACACTATGGGCGCGACCGATAACGCATTTATCAAAGCCTACGATGAGCAATCGACAGCCGCAGAGCGGCGCCGTCGACGTGCGGCTCAGAAGTCAGCGCGCCAAGCCGTTAATGTTACGGCTGCGTCAGGCGTTTCGGACTTGATGGCTTCGCCGGCACCAGCCAGTTCGATATTACAGACGCGTGTGATCCAGCCGACGTCGGAAGGCGTTTCGCAACTTTCGTTTCTCCACGACTCGCTTAATGATATTCGCGAGAATGCAGAGCAAGCCGTGAATCGTACGCATGGGGTCGACGCAGCCGAATCGGCTGTAGGTCCCATCACCGATGCTAGTGAATTTGTCTCCGCCGCAGCGGGCAGCGTCAAAACGCAATCTCCGCAGATCGCGAATCTGGCGACCAGCGAAACGGCTCGACAGATCGACGAAGCCCTTACCGCGGTACGTGACGCCGATGACTTACTGCAGCGTTCACGAAAAATCACACTGGGCGAACCTTCCAAAGTCCTTGATACCTGGCAACCGCAATGGGAAGTCGACGCGTTTCGCTGGTCGATAGCTTGCGAACGGCTGCACGAAGTCGCCGCGGACCGACTGGCAGAGAT
>CAYYHV010000326.1:0-9093 GCA_964471695.1 uncultured Pirellulaceae bacterium | reverse complement strand
CGCATAGTGAGTCTCGGTTCCCATTTGTCGATTGCATTCGCCAGTAACCTCGATCGCTCCGCCAACCGTCTCTCGATAATTGACCCGTGGCTTGTGAACCTTGACGTCGAGATTAAAGTCACGAAGCAACCGGTGCTTGATAACTTCCAGATGCAACTCGCCCATACCTGCGATAATGGTCTGGCCCGTGTCTTCATTTTCGTCAGCGCTGAAAGTCGGATCCTGCTTTTTCATCATCTCCAGGATTTCAGCAAGCTTTTTTCGCTCCGCAGTCGACTCGGGCTCAATCGCCATGGAAATAACGGTTTCAGGAAACTCGATGTTCTCCAGCAAAATGGGATTCTTCGTATCGGACAATGTGTCACCCGTCACCGAGTCACGTGGGCCAATCAGCCCAACGATGTCACCCGTTGAGACACTGTCGACCTGTCCGTCACGATCTTTCTTGGTCGCATGGATTTGCCAGAGCTGTGCAACATTCTCTTTCTTGTTCTTACCAACATTCAATACACGCGAATTCGACTTGAGCGTTCCTGAATAAACGCGAATCCAATAGAGGTCTCCCGTCTTGGCTGGAAGGATCTTGAAGACAAGCCCACAAAAGGGCTCTTTCGGATCGGGCTTTCGCGACAGCTTCTTGTCGTCCTTCCCGGGAAGAATGCCTTCCACCGGTGGCATATCCAACGGACTGGGCAGGTACGCAGCCGCAGCATCCAAAACGGGTTGGACTCCGATTCCGTGCAAAGCGGTTCCACAAAGGACGGGCTGGATCTGCTGAGCGATCGTGCCCTCGCGAAGGACGCGGCGAATCAGCTTTTCTGGAATTTCTTCTTCCGCCAGCGCCAACGTCATCAACTCATCGTCGAGATCGCACAAACACTCGATCATGGTCTCTCGCCAAAGTTGAGCCGTCGTCTCTAAATCTCCGGTGAGCTCGCTCTCCTTGACGTTCTTGCCATCCTTCTCAGGTTCGAATGTGAGTAGCTTCATCTTGATGAGATCAACGACTCCATAGAGTGGATCGTTGGTATGAGCAGGGCCCGAGCCGGCTGGGATCTGAATTGCAACAGGATTGGCATTCAGCCGATTAGAGATCTCTTTAAACGTCCCTTCAAAGTCGGCTCCTTCGCGATCCATCTTGTTGATAAACACGATGCGAGAAACATGATACTTATCCGCCTGACGCCAAACGGTTTCACTCTGCGCTTCGACGCCTTCGCGCGCGCTGAAGACAACGACCGCACCATCAAGGACTCGCAGGCAGCGCTCGACTTCTGCGGTAAAATCAACGTGACCGGGCGTATCCAGCAAGTTGATCGTGTTCTCTTTCCACGGAAAAGTCACACACGCCGAATAAATCGTGATGCCACGGTCCTGCTCTTCCGGATCGGCATCCGTTTCCGTCGTCCCTTTATCCACCTGCCCAACGCGATGCTTTGCACCCGAATAGTACAGGAACCGTTCGGTAACTGTCGTCTTTCCAGCATCAATGTGGGCGATGACACCGAGATTTCTAATCTGTTCCAACTTGCGCGACATGGTTCTACCGTGGTTCGTAGCGAGCGAATGCGCTCAGTTCAAATGTTGAGTTCATGGAGGGTACAAGCCCGCAACGGCTGAAAATACCCCAAATCTCCGAACGGAAATGATATCACCGAGTAATTGACGGCGGGAGTCGGCTTATGGTTCGGGCAATTTCGGCTGAGCCACTTCAGGTCGCTGTCGTATTACAATAACCGTTCATTCGCTTCCCGCCCGACTTACTGAGTTAGCCATGATTCAATCGCTAAACCCCAAGTCACGTCGCACATCGTCGTGGACACGTCTCTTCATCTTTGCCGCCACAATACTTCTGGCTGGCCTCGTATACGCTGAATCCGAGCCGATCAAGGTCTTGGTGATCACTGGCGGATGCTGTCACGACTACTCGGCTCAAAAAAATCTCATCAAGCATGGACTCGAAGCCAGGGCTAATTTTGAGGTCACCGTTGTACAACAGGGCGGCAACGGGACTTTTGCCAAGATACCTCTGTATGAGAACCCAAATTGGGCGGATCCTTATGATGTCGTGATCCACGACGAGTGCTTTGCTGACGTTAAGGATACGGCGTGGATCCAACGCATCCTCAAACCCCACCAGGAAGGAAAACCGGCGGTCGTCGTTCACTGTGCTATGCACTGCTACCGCGATGGCACTGACAACTGGTTCAAATTCTGCGGCGTCACTTCCCGTGGGCACGGAGCCCACTATGCCCACGAGGTTCTCAATCGCGACGCCACGCATCCCGTCATGAAAGATTGGGGAGCCGCATGGTCCAATCCAGCCGGCGAGCTTTATGCTATCGAAAAAATCTGGCCAACCGCCCACGGACTTGCCTCAGCCAAGGATCGAGCAAGCGGAAAGGAGCAAATCTGCGTTTGGACCAATCAGTATGGCAAGGCTCGTGTTTTCGGAACCACCTTGGGACATCACAACGAAACCGTTTCTCATCCGAAGTTTCTCGACCTTCTGACTCGTGGCACCCTGTGGGCCTGCAACAAACTGGATGAGAACTACAAAGACTATGAAGTTCCCGTAGCAGAACCAAAACTCGTCCCCAACAATCTGGCCCTCAACAAATCCGTGACAGCCTCCAGCCAACAAGACGGCAATCTTGTTAGCTACGCGGGGGACGATAAGTCGACAACTCGGTGGTGCGCGAGTGACTCAAGCGCACCCCAATGGATTCAAATCGACCTCGGAGAGGAACAACAAGTCACCGGCTGTAAGCTTGCATGGGAACATGCAAAGCGTGCAACCTATCGTTACGTCGTCGAGGGCTCGAACGACGCAACAAATTGGAATTCGCTTGTTGATTATTCGGATAACGAAGGCAACAACTACGAACACAAATTCGAATCGAAATTGCGATTTCTCCGTGTTCGGTTTCTTCACGCCACGGGAGGAATGTGGGGCAGTCTCTGGGAAGTCAAAGTTCACGGCACGAAGCTGGTTGAATCGACTCGCTCCGAAGCAACCCAGCCCCTGGCTATCGACTTGCAACTCCCAGCGGGACTAAGCGGTCAAATCTTCGCGGCTCCTCCCACCGTGAACTATCCCGTCTCTGTTTGCGCCGCTCCCGATGGCACCGTCTATGTCTGCGTGGACAAAAACGGTTCACTCGATCGAGAACCAAATCGCGGTGCGATCATGCGACTGCGCGACATCAACGCTGACGGTGTCGCCGATGAATCCAAGCTTTTTGTCGACAACGTGGACTCGCCGCGATGCGCTGTCTGGGATCATGATCGACTGTATGTAATGCATCCGCCGCACCTCAGCGCGTTCATTGACCACGATGGGGACGGTCATGCCGATGAGCAAAAAGTGCTCGTCAAGAATATCGCCTTTGGGTTCGAGGACCGGCCAGCTGACCACACTTCCAATGGCGTCACGCTGGGCATCGATGGCTGGTTGTATTTGGCAATCGGTGATTTCGGTTTCATGAAAGCAGAAGGGACTGATGGTCGCCAATTACAATTTCGCGGTGGCGGAGTGATTCGAGTGCGTCCCGATGGAACGGGATTGGAAGTCTACGCCCGTGGCACGCGAAACATTCTCGAAGTCGCCATGGACCCGTTGCTGAGTGGATTCACGCGCGACAATACCAATGATGGTGGGGGATGGGACATTCGCATTCATCATTTCTCAGGTCTGGAACATCACGGCTATCCATCCCTTTACATGAACTTCTCGGATGAGGCCGTAGCGCCCTTGGCAGATTATGGCGGTGGCTCCGGCTGTGGAGCCCTGTTCCTCGCCGAGCCGGGATATCCGAAAGCGCTGACGAACGTAATCTGCACGGCCGATTGGGGACGTAACAAAGTGTTCTCTCATCGACTGAAATCCAATGGAGCAAGCTTCACGATTGACCAGCAGCCGATGATCAACATTACGCGCGCAACCGACCTTGACGTTGACGCCCACAGCAACATTTACGCGGCAAGCTGGCGGGGCAGCACATTCACTTATGCGGGAGAAGACGTCGGTCATATTGTCAAAATCAGTCCCGACGGCTTCAAGCCACCGCCGCTGCCCGATTTTGCCAACGCCTCGATGGGGGTCCTGCTCGAGACTT
This sequence comes from uncultured Pirellulaceae bacterium, assembly GCA_964471695.1. Lineage (GTDB taxonomy): Bacteria > Planctomycetota > Planctomycetia > Pirellulales > Pirellulaceae > CAYYHV01. Next base: position 4,975 of record CAYYHV010000326.1, on the reverse strand, counting down.
TAAAATCGCCAAGTCATCGACGGCGTCTGGAGGCCCAACGAGCCATCGTTCGCCGCGGACTGGACGAATCAGCCACCCTCCGAATGCAAAACATAGCTGCCAACAGCGACTTGCCTCTGCCAACTCGGGTCGCGGCAATCTTCGGACTGAAACAGGCGCTTGGCACCAAGTCCCATACCGCTCTAATTGCGCTGGCAAACAATCAACCATCCGTTCGGGCGTGGGCCATTCGCGCTCTGGCAGATCGCTGGGACCAAATCGACAGCACAGCCGTTGCCGCAATTCAACAGGGACTGTCGACGCATGACGACCCCCGGACTCTCCTCGAGTCAATTGTCGCTGCAGCCCGACAGGGTGACACACTCAGACTGGCCCCACTCGTCGCTGACCTTCTCGCTGATAAAGATCCGCTTATCGCGCACACTGCTATTCAGTCGCTCGTGAAGCTCCGCGCAATCAATACGGCACTGGCGATCATTGACGACTCAAGTGTCTCCTCAGAAAAACAAGTGGCGGCACTCCGAGTCCTCCATAACCTGCATGACCAACGCGTCGTCAAGGAGCTCATCAGCCGGCTTGATCACAACGCCAACCCAGAATCAAGATTTCGAATCCTCACAACATTGTGCCGACTGGCCCATCGTGAAGGCGAATGGAAAGGCAACAGCTGGGGAACACGCCCCGACACGTCCGGCCCTTACTACCAACCAGAAGAATGGGAGATGTCGGAATCAATCAAGTCCGTGTTATCTCGAGCGCTGGAACAGACACAAGGCGACGCCGTTCGTGACCTGATCGTCTCCCTGAATCGACACAAAATTCGGCTCCCAGAATTAGCCACCAGACTTCTTAAACTGTCCGCGGAAGACAAAGGGATGATCCCTCTGACAATCGAGCAAATCGACCGGTCAGGGCAATTCGATCAAGCCTCTTTGGACTTTCTGAGCGGAGTCGCCAACAACGACCAGGCAGAGCTGACACTGCGAATCTCAGCAACGCGAACATGGCTGAAAAGTGGTGACGACAGCGCATGGCCAGCAGCATTGGACCTTGCGAAGCCGGCGGTCGAAACATTCGGTGCAGCTTCCAGCGAGTACCGTGTTTTGCGAAGGAGTTTCCTGCAAGCCCGAGGGTTGCGTTCTCACCTTTCTCGACTCGCAACACTCGCCGCCAAGAACAACGGTGTTCGTTCTGAGTGGGCAGACTGTGCGCTGGTTTCCTTTTCCAAAATGAAAGACGCCAAAACCAAGTCGGCAGCCCAAGCCGCGCTGGATGAAGGCTGGATGAACACCCAGCGTCGCCAACAAATCATCAATGCCGTCGATGTCGTCGACGCCCGCAACTTCGAATCGAAAATACGCGAAGCCATGAAGGACCCGGACGCAGCCATTGCTACGGCGGCCAATAGGCTTGCGAAACAGTGGAATCTCGAACCCAAGCCTACTCCCGCAGCTCGCCCCATCAAGTCGATGCGTTTTGAGGACGTCATGGCGGCCGCAGCGAACCTTAATGGCAACGCCGATCATGGCGCGACAGTGTACGCTCGATTGGATTGCAAAAAGTGCCACACCGTTCAAGCTGGCGAAGAACTCCGAGGTCCGTATCTCCCCAATGTCGCCAAGACTTACAAACGCGGTCAGATTGCGGAAGCCATTTTGAAACCCAGCAAGTCGCTGGCCCAAGGATTCGCCACTACGCTCTTTTATCTAGACAATGGCAAAACAGCTACCGGATTCATTACGAAAGAGTCAGCCGAAGAAGTCGTCTACCGTGACAACGAAGGCACCGAACATCGGTTGGATGCGGATCGGATCGAAGAGCGCATGAAGCAACAGATATCCTTGATGCCCGAAGGACAGGTTGACCAACTATCCATTGAGGACTTTGCGGCATTACTCTCCTACCTCCAATCTTTAGGAAAGTAACTTTGGCATTATCGGGTTCCGATGAAATGTCACTGGAAACCTGTCATCTTCGATCTGGCCACAAAAAAAGCCGCCCAAGTCGGGCGGCCTTGTGTACTCTGACTGTCGCAAACACTACCAAGCGAAGTGAGCGAATGCCTTGTTGGCCTCGGCCATGCGATGCACGTTTTCACGTTTCGTCATCGCAGCGCCTTCCTTTTTGTAGGCAGCTACCAGCTCGTCGGCCAACGCCATGTGTTTTGGTCGGCCCTTCTTCTCTCGAACGGCACTCAGTAGCCAACGAATCGCAAGCGACTGCTGACGAGCCTTGTTGACTTGCATAGGCACCTGATACGAAGCACCACCAACACGCTTACTTCGAACTTCGATAAGCGGTTTGACGTTTTCCAATGCTTGATTGAATACTTCAATGGGTTCCGCATCGGTAATCTTCTTACCGATCTCATCAAGTGCGTTGTAGAACAAACGCTGTGCAACGGTCTTCTTTCCGTCCCACATCAGGCAATTGATGAACTTGCTGGCGACCAGCGAGTCGTGACGTGGGTCACCTTTCAACTGCGTGCGGCTGGCTGTGATTCTTCCCATGCTATCTCAACTTACTCTTTAATGACTGATTCAATGGCGTCGTGGTTATGACTTTTTCGCGCCATATCGGCTGCGAGACTGCTTACGACCGTCAACACCGAGCGTATCGAGTGCTCCGCGGACGACCTGGTAGCGAACACCAGGCAAGTCGCGAACTCGACCACCGCGTACAAGAACAATCGAGTGTTCCTGCAGACTGTGTCCTTCGCCAGGAATGTAAACAGTGACTTCCTTTCCATTAGAAAGTCGGACACGAGTGATCTTCCGCAAAGCCGAGTTAGGCTTTTTAGGAGTCATCGTTCGTACTTGAAGGCAAACGCCACGCTTTTGCGGGCATCGGTCCAAAACCGGAGCCTTACTTTGGCTTCGTTTGCTCTTACGACGTTTACGTACCAGTTGGTTGATTGTCGGCATATTCGAAATCTATTCGGATTAACTTTGACGGGAGTCATCCCACAGGGCATCCCATCCGGAAAAGGGTAGCCCTTCAAATTAGTGAATCAACGGCGAGTGTCAAGGCGTACTGCCCTGAATCGCCAAGACCTTAGACGCCTCCCTGCAACTCATCCTGCCAAGCCTTAAGCTTTTCCCATTCTCCGTCAGCGGCCATCTTCGCCTGAGCGGGCCAAGTCGTCGGATTGTGGACACCAAGCCCCGCGTCAGCAGCAATGAGCTTTTCGCGGACATCATCTGAAGTCAAAGCCGCCAATATCGCAAACGACGTAACTCCAGCGTTACGTAGGACTTCGCTGATTTTGGGGCCAATACCCTCAATTTTGGTCAAATCGTCAGGAATCGTCGGGGCAGCCGCCACAACGCCTCCCTGTAACTCGTCCTGCCAAACCTGAAGTTTGTCCCATTCCCCAGCTGCAGCCAATTTGGCCTGATCTGGCCACGTAGCAGGTTGATGGCTACCCAATCCGTCAGCAGCAAGGAACATTGCAATATCTTCGGCACTCGTCTGGCTGAGCTTCTCAAAAGTCGTGATACCCGCTCGATAAAGCGTATCGCAAATTTTCGGACCCACGCCCTCAATTTTGGTCAAATCATCCTTACGAGGAGCCGCCGTGTCGATCCCGCCGTCCAACTTGTCTTGCAGCTCCTTGAGCTTTTCCCACTCGCCAGCCGCTGCCAACTGAGCCTGCAATGGCCAAGTTGTAGGATTGTGACTCCCCAGTCCATTTTGGACGAGAATCTCACTCACCTGGTCAGGTGTCATTTCGCCGAGTTGGGCAAAGGATGTGACTCCACCGCTGTTTAACACTCCGGCAATCTTCGGCCCAACGCCTTCAATCCTGGTCAGATCATCGCCGCCAACCATGGGATTGCCGATAATCGCATCCGCACCCATGAGACCGCCGCCAACCGGCTCGTTCGTCGCACCTGAACTAGAACCACCGACGAATGAACTCGTTGTATTTGTGATGAAATCCGATGATCCGATTGGTGGTGGTGCTTCGCCACCGCCACCCAGAGCACCTAACAACGAGTCTCCGCCGCCACCCAACGCGTCGGACGAACCGCCGCCCAAGATGGCTTCTGCTGCTGCATTCGCCGTTTCGGACCCACCGGAACCGTTTCCACCCGATTCAAGCAGTGGAAAGCTGGAAACCAACGTGCGGTCCTTCTGTGCTGCCAACGCCTCGAGTGCCTCGGGACGAATTCGCACTTCGGATTCCTGGAACGTTCGGAAACCCGTACCAGCCGGAATCAGGTGACCGAGAATCACGTTCTCTTTCAGACCTACCAGGTAATCGACTTTGCCAGCCAACGCCGCCTCGGTCAGCACCTTGGTGGTTTCCTGGAAACTGGCGGCAGAGATAAAGCTTGAACTTTGCACTGCGGCCTTGGTAATTCCTAGCAACTGAGTCGCTGCCGTCGCAGGTCGCGGCCGCGTACCCTTGGCAGGTTCACCACCCAACGCCTCGATGCTCGAATTGGCTTCTTCTAAAGCTTCTTTCGGGACCAGCGTGTTTTCGGTGTAGTCACTATCACCCTTACTGGTGATCTTGAGGCAACTCGCCAATTCCGCATTCTTCTTCCGGAATTCAAATTTGTCCATGACGGCACCTGGCAACAAGTTCGTGTCACCTGGGCTTTCAATCTGAACCTTTCGCAGCATGCGAGCGATGATGATCTCAATGTGCTTGTCATTAATTTCAACACGCTGGCTACGATAAACGCCTTGGACTTCATGGACCAGGTATTGCTGCACTGCCTCTTCACCGGAAATCCGAAGAATATCGTGAGGCACCAAAGGTCCGTCAATCAACGACTGACCAGCTTTCACATAGTCACCCGCGTGAACGAGGAAGCGTCGACCGTGCGGAACAAGATGCTCCCGCTCGATACCGCTCTCACTCTTGACGATAATCGTACGCTTGCCACGCTTCTTCTCTCCAAGAATCACAAACATTCCGTCGACCTCAGCCATAACAGCTGGATCCTTCGTTTTTCGAGCCTCG
>CAYYHV010000325.1:5613-9100 GCA_964471695.1 uncultured Pirellulaceae bacterium | reverse complement strand
ACTAAAACAATATGTCGCATTGTCCCATTCGACACCGACTCGACCTTTATTTCGTCTGACATGTAGCGACAGCGGCTTTGCCGTTCTACGTGAATAGTTCCGCTGTTTCACGCGAATTCCCCTTTCAACGCTCAACGATTTGAGGCGGAGCGGCGCAAGCAAAACCGTCGCGCGAGATCGCGGTGCGCGCTCATCTAGAAATCGACGAAGGAGCCAATGATGGACAATTCTCTCCAAAACGAATTAGCAGGAGTCCCCTCGGTATCCATGTGGGGTGAACATCGGAAGAGCGACTTCGTTGCTTCCATCGTGGTGTTTCTGGTGGCACTACCATTGTGCATTGGAGTCGCCGTCGCCGTTGGGGTTAGTCCTGGCCGAGCCATCATCTCCGGAATCATCGGAGGATTCGTCGTGGGATGGGTCGCGGGTTCACCGCTGCAAGTGAGTGGGCCAGCGGCCGGATTGTTTGTGATCGTAGCGGACATTTTGGTAAGGCAGCGAGAGTATTTTTCTGCGGAGATGTCCGGCGAGACAACCGCGGGCGAAGCCATGGCGTTTGCGTTGGCATCGCTCGGCGTTTGTGTGTTTCTCGCAGGTGTGATGCAACTGTTGGCTGGATCGCTTCGGTTGGGACGTTGGTTTCGCGCTGTAGCGCCGTCAGTAATCCATGGCATGTTGGCGGGCATCGGATTGTTGATCGTCGTGAGCCAAATTCACGTGATGTTTGACCATCAATCCAAGTGGCATGGGCACGCGTCGCATGAAGGATGGCAGTATTTTTGTACGATCCCGCAAGCAGTGCTTAGCTGTTTTGGGGGAACCGCTGCGAGTCGAGCGCATCTTGCTGCTGGCGTTGTCGCACTTACAACGATACTTACGGTCATCGCGTGGAATCGTTTCAAGCCAGAGTCATTGCGTGCCATTCCAGGCGCCTTGATTGGTGTACTACTTGCAACATTGTTGGCGACGGTTGGAGATTTACCGATCGCTCGAGTGTCGTTCCCGGCGAGCCTCGCGACGGATGTAACCTTACCATCAGGTGTGTGGTTTCAGTTACTTGGCGACTCAACGATTTGGACATTTGCAGTCATCATCGCCTTTGTTGCCAGTGCCGACGCACTGCTGACTGCGGCGGCGACAGATACTTTGGCGCGAAAGATTCGAGTTCGAACGGACTTTGATCGAGAGCTGACAGCGCAGGGCATTGGCAATGTGCTGTGTGGTTTGCTCGGCGCACTACCGATTACGGGGGTGATTGTTCGAAGTTCGGCAAATGTTGAGGCTGGAGCCAGAACGAGATTATCGACCATCCTTCATGGTGCTTGGTTAGCCGTTTTCTGTTGTTTGCTTCCGTGGGTTTTGAGCTATGTTCCGATTGCGTCACTCGGTGCGTTGCTGGTGTATACCGGCTTTCGACTGTTGGAGCCCGCCGAGTTTCGAAAGCTCTACACGATCGGCAGATCGGAAGCCGTGATTTATCTCACAACTGCGGTTGTGATATTGCTGGTTGATTTGTCGGTTGGAGTCATAGTGGGATTTGCCCTTTCGGCTGCCAAGCTGTTGTATCAGTTCAGCCATTTGAAAGTTGAAGTGATAAGACATGATACGCATCGTTACACACTGAAGCTGGCTGGCGCGGCAACATTTCTGCGACTTCCGGTTCTGGCGGATCACCTGGAAAACCTTCCCGCAAATGCTGAACTCCATGTTTGTTTGGACGACGTGAGTTTCATCGACCACGCCTGCTTCGAATTGCTGATGGAGTGGGCTGAGTCGCACGTTGCGGACGGTGGGTCCTTGGTTATGGATTGGGCGGAACTTCATGGAAAATTCGAGGCGGACGTACCGCAATACAATTCCGAGGCGACGAAAACAAAAACAACACAACTGACAATCGCGGGGAATGCGGTTTTGAGTTAATTGAGTTCACTGGATGCACTTTTACTGGAGCTTGATATGAAAATCGAGATTTACGACAGAGCTAACCGAATGACGGAGAGCAATCGCGAGCACGGCGAGCGTAGTCTTCATTTCGCGCTGGACCGGTTTCGTGAAGGCATCGCATCCGTCGAGGTTTCTATCGAGGACATGAATGGCCCGAAAGGCGGCGCTGACCTTCGTTGTTTCGGGCGAATCAAACTCAAGCGTTCCGGCACTTTGGAAATCACGCAGATCTCCACCAGCGTCGGCGACGGGTTGTCAAAGTTGGCTCGGCGCTTTGGTCGCGTGGTAGCTCGAAGGTTAGAAGCCAGGAAGAAATTCACTCGCCAAACGATCCGGAATATGGAAGTTTGACAGCCTGAGAAACGCCTCGTCCAACAACCACCCGGCGGTTGGGTTTGAATTCCAATCGCCGTGGTTGAACAATGCGCTCAATCCCGACTGAGCGCCGACGGATTGACACGGGTAGAAAATGCCCGGAAATTGGACGCTTTGAGTGCAATTGCCTGTTGGGAAAATAGATTCGTGGAAACTCCTCTACGTGTACGCGCGGCGAACGATGCCGACAAACTCACGCGGAGATTTTACGATCGCTTCAAGAAACAGCATGCAGTCTTTCAGAGTTTCGTCACCGGGATCACAGGTGCCGCGCAAGGCGAGTCCTACATCTCGCTGATGCTCAACCGCCTGATGTTCGTCTACTTCGTTCAGAAACAAGGCTTTCTCGATGGGAATTGCGACTACTTGCGAGACAGGCGGAGACTGGTTCAAGCCGCGGCATCGGGAGGTGGCAGCGGCTTTCACGACTTCTTGCGGTGTTTTCTACGGCGACTGTTTCCCGCTCACTGCCAACCAACCAGCGTTGATTGTGACTCGAAGTTTGTGAAGCTACTCGGTAACGTACCCCGGTTTTGCGTGGGTCAATTCAATATCGAGGATTGGGATGACGTCGGCGCTCGACTGAAGATTGCGGATGAAGCTTTTGACGGTCTTTTCGACTTTTTCGACCGTTATCAATGGCACCTCGACGACTCGACGTTGCTTGAAGAATCCGACGTGAATCCAGACATCATTGGGTTTGTTTTTGAAAAACTCATCAATCAAAAACAAATGGGGGCTTATTACACCAAGTCTGATGTTACGGAATACATCTCCAAGAACACGATAATCCCCTTTCTTTTTGATGCCGCGAAAAGCAAGCACAACGGAGTTCTGCCAGCGGATCACGAGGCGTGGCGTTTGCTAACAGAGAACCCAACGCGGTACATCAGCAATGCTGTGGGGCATGGCATCTTTGTCGACGCGAATTCCGGACAAGCATTGGAACAACCCGCGCCGATCCCCCAAGACATTGCAGCGGGAATCATCGACGTCCGGGAACGTTGCGATTGGAATCAGGTCGCTCCGTCAAAAGTCGCCTTGCCTGGGGAAACATGGCGAGAAGTGATCGCTCGGCGGCGCCGTTGCGAAAAACTGCTCCAGGCAATGAAGGCGGGTGAAGTTGCCGACATCAATCAGTTTATTACGTGGAACCTCGACCTCAGCC
>CAYYHV010000325.1:0-5603 GCA_964471695.1 uncultured Pirellulaceae bacterium | reverse complement strand
GGTTAACCGCGACCGAAACGTATTTTCAGCCTGTATGCTCGCGACGTCATTGCAAGCTGCGACAGTCCTGATTTGTTGCGCGGCTACTACTCAACGCTGGCTGGCCGATGGGACCATCGCGGGGGGGATGTCAAACAACGAGCGATGAGCGTACTCGACCCGACTTGTGGAAGCGGTGCATTCCTTTTTGCAGCGCTCAAAATTCTGCAGCCGCTCTATGATGCTTGCCTCGATAAAATGGAATCGTTTGCGGATGATTCTGAATTCGGCAAGATTCGTGAAGACGTCGCGAGGTATCCCGGTCGTGAGTTCTTCATTCTGCAGGCGATCATCGGCAATAACTTGTTTGGTGTCGACATCATGCCTGAGGCGGTTGAGATTTGTAAGTTGCGCTTGCTCCTCAAACTGATTTCTGCGGTTGCCCCACTCGGCGACCAAGTCAACGTGGGACTGCGGCGTTTAGCTGACCTTCAATTCAATATTCATGCTGGAAATACGCTTGTCGGTTACGCATCGTGGGAAGAAGTCGCAGCTTCCCCCAATGGAACCTTGGGATTGGAACGCATAAGGGAACTCTCGTGTGAGAACACGCCAGGCCGGAAAAGCCATCGGGGGCAACTCAGCGACGAGCTGGATGTGCATCTTTCTGAAGCGTTTGATGTCGACCCTTCTGATTCCAACGCAATCGAAGTATGGCGGAAATCGCACCAGCCTTTTCATTGGTGTACCGAGTTTCATCCTCAACTGGCCAACGGAGGCTTTGACGTTTGTATTGGAAATCCACCGTATGTCGAGGCGAGCAAGGTTCGAAGCGAGTATTCCCTGCGAGGCTATCAAACGGCAAGTTGTGGAAATCTCTATGCCCTCACGTTTGAGAAAAGCATGCGGCTGCTCCATCAGAAGGGAAGGATTGGCTTGATCGTGCCTCTCAGCCTTGCTACCACCGAGAGGATGCGGCCGCTGCAGGAAATGCTTAATTCGTCTCGGCGAACGCTTTGGCTGAGTCATTTTGACGTCTATCCTTGTAAATTGTTTGACGGTGCCAAACAGCGACTGACTATCGCTTTGTTATCTGGGCAGAGTCGTTCTCTTGAGTTGCTGACGACGCGCTACAACCGTTGGCGTCCGGACGAACGGCAGCAGTTGTTTCCGCTGTTGAGCTATATGCCCGGGGTCTACTCGACGAGTCATTCAAGTTACCCGAAACATCAATGCGAGCTGGAGGTGCGAATACTTGAGCAACTCGCCCGGTTTCCTGCCGGAGAATTGATCAGCGACGCGAGGAATCCTGACTTCTTCGTTCATCGGATCCCATACAATTACGTGAAAGCATTTGATTTTGTGCCGTACTTTTGGAACGAAGTCGATGGCGAGAAGAAATCGGAAGATTACAAACCCTTTCGTGCGATGCATCCTGAACATGGGGATTCGATGCTGGCCGCGCTCAACAGCAATCTATTCTTTTGGTGGTGGTACGTTCTGTTCGAAGGCTACCATTGTGGCCGCCACGAAATATACGCATTTCCGGCTGGTTTGTCGGAGATGAGCGAGTCGACGCATCGCGAGCTCGCCGAACTGGCTCGGCAATTGATGGCGGATCTTAACGCGCACAAGAATCGTAAAAAGTGCGTCTACAAATCGACGGGGCGAGTCGAGTATGACGAATTCTTCCCACGGCTTTCCAAGCCCGTGATTGACAAGATTGATGCCGTACTGGGGCGGCATTTCGGATTGAGTGATGAAATGGTCGACTACGTCGTCAACTACGGCATCAAATACCGAATGGGAGGCCGCGCCGTTTGATGGCGAGCTTACCCCAACAGTTCCGCTGCAGATCCACATGCTCACATCAATTCCAAGCACTGAAGACGACATCCAAGGTGACGTCCGAGGTTTCGTCCCCGTCACGCAGATCGCTGCGAGTCGACGATAGCCGATCGCGATCGATTCCGAACACGCGGCTGGTCGGCGAAGGCAGTTGGTCCAGTCGAGTTCGCCGACCGGTCGGAATGGCCAAAACGCTGTCTGTGCGTACGGTGTTGCTAACATGCTCCACCGACTCGTTTGCCTGGTTGTTGAAAGCGAATCCTGATCCGTCGTTGGCTCCCAGGGCATCAATCTCAAACGCAACGATCTCACGTGGGGCCGGACTGCCGCCGAGATTCTTGACGAGCGCTGTTCCTTGGCTGGTTCCATCGCTGCGAAACAACTCGACTTCATGGTTGGCCATGGTCGCGGCGAAGTAGAGTGAGTCACCAACCGCGGTTAAATTGTGTGGATGCGAGCTGAGCGATCCGCCGAGGTCCTTTAGGCGACCGGTACCAGCAGCAGTTCCGTCGCTCAAGTACAACTCTCGTTCCCCATCGTTTCCGATGGCCGAAAAATAGAGCTGATCATTAACTACCGTCAAATCGAATGGACTTGAGCTCGTGGCGCCGTGCAAGTCGACTAGTAATTCCTTGGTCACGCCATCGGTGAAGTGCAGTTCCTGGTGACGGTCACCAATGTGGGAAACGAAAACGAGTTGATTGCCGAGGACCGTCAATTCTCTAGGGTTCGACGATATCGTGGGGGCAAGCTGTTGGTCTACGAGGACGGTTCCGGCGTCGGTGCCATCACTTTTGTAGAGTTCAGTGGAGCCGGTAGGAGTAACCGCGGTGAAATACAATTCACCATTGAATGCCGTTAACTCTTGCGGGTTGCTGCTCGAAAGGGCAGGGGAACGCGACGCCAAGTCAGCAACGAGCACGGTGCCTGCATTGGTCCCATCCGTTTTGTGTAGCTCGCGGCCGCCGGTAATCGTTGTGGCAACGAAGAATAGTGTGTCACCAAGGACGGTCAGTCGGGTAGGGTCAGAGCTCCGGATTTCGCCGTGGAGGTTTTTGACTCGCTGAGTCCCAGGGGCTGTCCCGTCACTTACGTAGAGTTCACGTTGTCCAGTATCACTGGTGGCTGCAAAGTACAGCTTGTTGTTGAATACCGTCAAGTGTTCGGGGTTGGAACTCGTTGTGCCGGACAGGTTTTTGACGCGGACCGAATTCGCATTGGTCCCATCCGATTTGTAAAGTTCCCTGTTGCCGTCGGGACCCATTGCGGAAAAGTAAAGCTGGCCGTCAAATTCAATCAAGTCTCTTGGGTTCGAGCTAATACTCCCAGACAAATCCTTTACGCGTGACGTACTGCCATTCGCAGTCGTCTTGAAAAGTTCGACTTCGCCGTCGGCTCCCGTGGCAGCAAAGAAGAGCGTGTCACCGACGACGGTCAGTTCATGGGGGTTCGAACTCTGGGTGCCGCCGATGTTCTTAAGAAGCCGCGTGCCATCAGAATCGCCATTGGATTGGAATAGCTCGACTTGATTGTCAGAACGGGCTCCAGCGAAAACAATTTCTTCAAAAGTCGGCGGTGCGACAAATTCGGAAATATAAGTCGAATTTCCGGTTGTCGAACTAACGTATTCGATGCCAACGGGTTGGTTATTTCCCGTTGAACTCAGGATAGCTTCATAGCCGCCGCCGGTATCGCCAGTCTCATCGTATCGGTCTGCGACCCATGGGCCGTTCCCGCCGTTGAGGATACGATCCAGTTGGAAGAGATCACTGACTCCACCCGACGTGCCCAGCATGTTGGTGAATAGACTTTTCACTCCCGAGTGCGTCGAGTTCAAAACCGTGATGGCTTCATCTGCCGTCGTTGGTGTTTCCTCATTTCCTTCGTTTCCAAACGGAAGGTAAATGCTGTCGTCAGCGCTGTAGAATGACCAGGAATGGTTGGCTTGGGCTCCGAAATCCGCAGCACTCATGTTGTAATTGATGAGCGCCGTCGTGGGGTCTTCGGCTGGATCAATCGTAATCAGTGAATTGACACCCCCGAGTTGCTCAGCCGTATCGTGAGCCACATAGCTGCCAAAACTGTGGCCAATGAAGTTCAGGGACGAAGGATGGAAGCCAAGATCATCAATTATGGAACTGGTCCATTCTGCGACGGGTTCGATCCAGCCTTCGGGTTCTACCGGAAGCAACCCCGAGGCGGGTTTTGACCAGTTGATAAACAAGACTTGGTCATCAGGGCGAACCTCCTCAACTTTGTCCAGCAAGTTGGCCAGACTGAGGTATCCGCCATTGTCTTCATTGTCGGATGTATTCCAGCCATGAGCCAAAACCCAAGTCGTGGTTGCGGTGGGATCTATGGCGGCGGATGAATCCTGGCGCGAAAGGGAAACGGGTTCCTGGTCAATGATCTGTTGTGCCTGACCGTTGATCGTATTTTGCAAAGGCGTCCTTACTCTCAGGTGCCCCGTTTCCGATGCGCCAGAATACGTCTCACATACCAGCAGGCCACAATCGTGACCGAGGTAGTACATGTTGTTTGGATCGTCCGCGTCGTCGCCTTGCCAGACTGGATTCCAAGTCGTGTAGCCCGTCCCATTTGAAACGTTGACTGTCAGCGTGCCGACGTTATCATCGCCGATGCCATCGTCTTCAAACACGTCGACTTCGACGGATCCGTTTGTCATGCCAGGTGCAGTCACATGCACATAAACCGGGGCCCCACCAGCTCGTACGGAACTCAGAATCGGTGACGAAGTCGATGGTCCGCTGCGGAAAGCTAAACCCGTCACTGTCGTTGTGGTTGTAATGACGTTTTCCTGGTCACGCCAGCCGCTTTCAAAGGTTCCGTCCAAGGCTCGAACCCGGACATCGTATACTGAATCTTGTTCCAGGCCGGTTAGCGAACGTGATGTGCTGGTGGTCGTTCCGGCAGAGGTCCAGAACAACGAAAAGTCTTTCTTATAGTCGACTTCGTAAGAAATCGCATCGCCATTGGGATCCGTCGACCTTCCCCAGGAGACGGTCGCGCTGTTCGCCGTTACGTTCGAAGCCGTGATGTTGCCAGGAGTCGTCGGAGGCGCCGGACGGTTATAGGCGACGTTCGTCACGGGAGATGAGTCCCATGGGCTGAATCCATTGAAGTCATTGTCGTCGACTTGAGCGTACACATAGAGCTCGATGCCATTTCCACCGTCGTCGTAGGCGCCTAAGTTGACGTTGTAGAAAGTGTAGTAGTGCCAAGCATTTTGAGAATTGATATAGAACGGGTTATTCCGTTCCGAGATATTCTGGTAGACGAATGCGGGGTCGGATTCTCTCAGGTCCAGTTGCTTGACTTGCCACGGTCCATCGTTGCCATCATTTCCGTATTTGACTCGTACAGTCACATTGGAAAGCTGCCCTGGATTCACGCTCGCCGGCACACTCCACAATTCAGCCGTGACCGTGGCTAACATACGCCGATCTTCCAACGCTTCAAATAATCCAAGGCGGCTCAGTTTTCCCGAGTTTCGCATAACTATGACTCCCACAATTTCTCAATTTCAGCGGTGTAAAGATCAAAGAGCGGGTGCCTAATCCTTGAGAATCCCGCGGCTGAGTCGCTTACGGTCGGGGTGGCTGGGTGTTACAGAACTGGTGAAGGAAATTTGGATGGGTTTCAATTGGATCAAAGGGGAAGAACACTAATTGGCACTCATCTTCACTCATGCCAGAGTGGCTGGGTTTGGAATTCCCCACGAAAAGTGGACAGTGAATCGGTGTTGCGGATTAGTG
>CAYYHV010000324.1:7264-9194 GCA_964471695.1 uncultured Pirellulaceae bacterium | reverse complement strand
AAAATAGACTCCACTTCCGCGTCCAACGGTGCCAGCCGCCGATAGCATTTCTCGAGGTGGAAGTTGTTCGTAGCGAAACGAAGCTTTGCGTGAGCGATTCCCACCCAGCGAAGCGTTTCCGCCAGCCAATTTGCCAATATCGCCGCTCACGGACAACTGGCCGTTCATTCCTCGGTCGACAGAACGTTGCACTTCGATGTTGCCGACAACGTCCGTAACCAGGCTGGTCTTGGGCAGATAATCGTGCACGACGATGCGTCGTTCTGGTGCATCAAGCGAGTAGACCGTCTCAGCCAGTTGATCTACGTCACCATTCACGAATGCCGAAATCTCGACTTCGATTTGCACCAACCGTTCCGCCGGATGGTTTCGCAAAAATTCATCGTCGGAGATGTCTCGGCAAGCCGCAGAGCGCGAGACATCAAACGAAACCGCGACTCGAGCCGATGCCGCCTGCCCCAAGGTAAGGGCGGAAGCAAGCCACACAAAAATCCATAGCGTGAAAGAGCGTGCCATACTCGAGGACTCCGTTCTCAATGACAACCGTGATGAGCTTGAATAGCCGCCGATTGATTCGGCACGGAATACTAGAATCGCGCATCCCAAAGTCAACGAGGAAACATCGCTAAGTAGGCAGCAGCAGCGATAGCACTGTCGTTAGAATCCGATACGGAAACACGAATCGCCAATGCAAGCCGAGCATCCTGCATCGCGTTCGGCATCGCTCGAACGAGTCACTCGACCGTGATCTCGGCAAAACTATGGATCACTGGATGACCGTGACCTTCTTCGACTGGTGCATTGCCGGGGCGTATCGACAGAGCGGTCTGCAGCCCCGTCGTTTTGGCTGCATCCAACTCAGCAACAACGTCGCTCACGAAGAGTAGTTGCTCAGCAGCCAACCCAAACGATTCGACAATGCGATCGTAGCTTGCCGCTTCGCGTTTCGAGCCGATCTTCGTGTCATAGTGATCGGTAAATAGCGGAGTTAAATCGCGATATTCGGTGTTGCCGAAGAACAGCTTCTGGGCTCCAACGCTACCCGACGAGTAGATGCGCAGATCGATCCCCAGTTTGAACCAACTGCGCATCGCAGGCACCACATCATCGTAGAGGTGGGCGATCAACTCTCGACTTTCAAATCCCGATTTCCAAATCAACCCTTGAAGCGCTTTGAGTCCCGTGGCTTTGACGTCATTGTCCATCAAGCGGACGACTTCTTCTTCAACCTTTTGCCGACGCATTTCGTCCGTTGCGTCTGCGTCGCACCACGCCGCAAGGGATTCGTTTCCAGCATCTTGAGCGATCAGGTCGCAGGCGTCGGCCACCTCAGCCTGCGACCAATTCGCTTTCAAGAAGTTCGATAGTTCTCGACGAACAAACGGGAACATCTGGTCATACACAAAACTGACCGATGAAGTCGTTCCTTCAATATCCAAGAGTATGCCGCGACCGTTGAACTCCATCAGAGCTTAACAACCGGGTCGATGTCGTCGGCTTGGGGAAGATAATCGGGCCCCCAACAAACTGGCGTGTAATTCTCATGCACGCTGTCTTCGATGTAATGCGGCGTCCAACCGGAAGGGTCTTCGAACAATCGAATGCAGCGAATCGTGCGATCATCGCAAAGATCAAACCAGTGCTGCGTCCCTTTGGGGACATTGATCAAATCACCACTCTCGACTTGGACAGCGAAGACGGGTCCATTCTTCGGATGGATGTGAAAGATTCCACGGCCCCGCACGGTAAAGCGAACTTCGTCCTCGTCGTGGGTATGCTCTTTGTTGAATTTGTTGAGCATTGCGTCGAGATTCGGCGTGTCGGCACATACGTTGATCACATCGGCGGTGACGAAACCACCCTGCTCTTTCAGTCGTTCGATTTCCGGAGCGTAGGCCTCAATCGCAGTTGCGTCCGCTATATCCAAGAC
>CAYYHV010000324.1:6118-7254 GCA_964471695.1 uncultured Pirellulaceae bacterium | reverse complement strand
GCGTAGGCTTCGAGGATTTCCTCGTTCGTGGCTTCCGGCCCTATTCGACCTTCGACATCCCACTTTTCGTACCAGATTCCAAACGGAGCCAGAAAGTCACGCATTTCTTGAACGTCGGTGATCTTTCGATTCTCGTCGGCAATTGTAATCGTAGCCATATTTCAACTCCGTACTGTCTTGTATTTTGGCAAATCAATTGTCATCGCTGCAGGGATAACCTGCGTCCCAGGACTTCAAACAGAAATTCCAGAACTTCGACATGTCGTCTGGCCTCAGCCACATCTTTTCCCCACGTGTACAGCCCATGTGCACGCATCAGAAACCCATACTTCAGCGTCGGGTCGCCCGCAGCACGCAACGATTTCACTTCAGTCGCCAGGGTCGCAATATCCTGCGTGTTGTCGAATATCTTGATCTGTACTTCCGATTCGTGCGTCTTGATTCCACTCAGTCCTTTGAGGAACTCGAAACCCGAGATCGTCAATGCACCTTCGTCATAGAAGAGGTCGGACAACAAAGTTCCCCAGACCGAATGGGTGTGCAGTACCGACCCGACTTCCGGTTCCTCAGCCAGAACCACATGCAGCATCGTTTCCGCAGAAGATTTTGGCTGATTTTCAAAAGCCGGCTGGCCCGCGTTGTTGACTCGCACAAAATCGTGTGGCGACAACTGGCCTTTATCCATGCCGCTGGCAGTCACCAGCAGATCAAGTGGATCGCGATCGACGACGAGACTGTAGTTGCTGCTCGTACCGACGGACCATCCCCGCGAATAAAAACGTCGTCCAATGTCACGAAGCAATTCGACTTGGTCGTTCAGCTCGGCAAGTGGTTTCGTTGTAGAACTCATGTCTTGCCAATCTTACCAGACGTCAGGGCAGCGGTTGAAGACCCTCGACCCGTATTCGACGTCGGAACTCGTGCGAATTTGGCCGCTTTTGGCAAAGCTTAGGGACGCCAAAGTCACCTAACTATGCATGCGTGCAAACGGATCCCCGTTGGTGATGATCTCCGCCTCGATATCAGACAATTCGTCCAATCGTTGGCGAACCTCAGACTCGCTGGCGAAATCGTGAGCCAGTCGCGTGTAAGTTGAGTGATGCCGTGCCTCGGATTCGAACAGACCATGATAAAAC
>CAYYHV010000324.1:5661-6108 GCA_964471695.1 uncultured Pirellulaceae bacterium | reverse complement strand
AGTCGTTGACGTGGTCGCCCAAACGCGAAAATCGCTCACAAGAACGTGCCTCGATTAGCCCCGCAATCAACAGCCGATCAACGGCTCGCTGCGGCTCCGGCTTGCGAACATGCTCATGCAGACGTTTTCCGTAGGAGCTCGGCTTGAGCCGACGAAACTTGATGTTCCGCTTTTTGAGGATGTCGAGCACCATATGAAAATGCTCGAGCTCTTCGTTGACGATCTCCGTCATGTCTACACAAAGCTGCTCATTCTCGACATAAGCCACGATAAGATTCATTGCCGTTCCAGCAGCTTTCTTCTCGCAGTGGGCGTGGTCGATCAATACGGATTCGAGGTCTTCGTCGACTTGAGCAAGCCAGCGGTCGTCGGTATCACACTTGAGGCTAAGCATACGCACGATGATAGAAAACGTGAGCTTTCCTCACAACCAACGGAGAAAATTCT
>CAYYHV010000324.1:0-5651 GCA_964471695.1 uncultured Pirellulaceae bacterium | reverse complement strand
TGTCGACTGCGGCCCTGAAGTCCTTAAAAAAAGATGCCTCCCTTACGGAAGGCATCAAATGCCATCTTCTCAGCTCAAAGGGGGCCAAGTCACCACCCTTGTTTGCTACCTGCTCCTCACAGAAACTCGACGGACTAGAAGCCGATCGCGAATCCGACACCGGAGCCACAAGAGCGACCGCCACCAAAGCCACCGCCGTAACCGTAGCCTGGCGGGTAGAATCCGCCGCCACCATACCCAAAGCCACCGCCTCGATAGACCGGTGAGATGAATCCGGGGTTGCCAATACTGATGCTCAATCCACTCCCGCCACCTCGGTAGAAGTTGTTGTAGCCACCACGATAATAAGAATTGCTGAATCCTCGGGTGACATTGCGGTTCACATAGTGACCGTGACCACCGCCGCGATAATAATGACCTCCGCCGCGGTGTCCATTTCCGGCGTGAGCCGAAGTTGCGATTCCGGCGACAAGCAACGCAATAATGCAAAGTAAACGTTTCATGGTTAAACCCTTTCGGTTGACCTGAGGAGTCGAGTTTCCCTGGATCATCCGGCGTTCTCCCCGTGGCCGGTTGCCCATTGGGAGTGTTAAATCGCAGACGGCGTGCCAACCATGCCAGCACATCCATTTACTGCAAAACACCCTGTAAATCCCGAGGTTTTCTTCGTGCCCTGTCTTTTCTGTCATCACTTTGATACGGCCAGATATCGGAATGAGACGGTCCATCGATGAAGACCCCGACTCTATTTTGGAAACTGTTCCTGATCTTTGCCGTATTTCAACTCGGCACCGTTATCGCCTTTGTGATGCAGGTGACGACTTGGCAGGAACAGCAGACGTTTGCCGCAAAAGGGTTGCGACTGCGAGATGCCGCCAACATTTTACGACAACATCTCCCCGAGGACTTTGCCACACTTTCGTTTGAAGAACGACAGCGTATCGCGTCGCAGATTCAACGCGATACGATGATGCGACTCACCGTCGTGGCGATGGATGGTTCGGTTCTGGCCGACTCGGATCAAGACCCCGCCAAAATGGAAAACCACCAGACTCGCCCGGAATTGGCAGATGCCGTCAAGCATGGTACCGGCAGCTCCAAACGATTCAGCCCGACAATCCAAGTCCCCATGCTCTACCAAGCGGCTCGCATCGACAACGAAGACGGTACTCCTCGTTTGCTTGTGCGGGTAGCCATTCGACTCGCCGATGTCCAAGCCGAACTACTCGGCATTTCCCGCACGCTTTGGATGGTCGCCGCCGTTGTCAGTATTGCCGGATTGGTGTTGGCATACATGGTGGTCTCGCGAGCCCTGACGCCTATCCAGAATCTGACACGTGCCGCCCACGCCATGGCGGCTGGGCGTTATCAAAATAAGGTCGAAGTCGGGAACCCGGACGAAATCGGACAACTGGCAGTAAGCTTCAATCATATGGGTCGCGAAATTGAAGCCCGCGAAAACGACTTGCGCGCCGCCGCCGATCGCATATCCGCCATTCTTGGTGGCATGATCGAAGGCGTTGTGGCTGTCGACGCCCAACAGAATGTGTTGTTCGCCAACCAAGCGGCTGGGCGTCAACTGGGCTTCAAGCCATCCCGCGTTGAAGGCAAACCGATGGAGTCGGTTGGTAATGCCAGCCTGATTACCTTGATTCGCGAGTGCCTCGACGACACTTCCGCACGTTCGAATGACGTACGTACCGTCGAATTGAACAATCCAAGTTCGGGTACCAGTCTCTCGATCAATGCCGCGAGGCTACCTGGCGAGCCCTGTCCCGGAGTCGTTCTGGTCATGCACAATGTTACGGAGTTGCGACGCTTGGAATCCCTGCGGCAGGAATTTGTGGCGAACGTTTCTCATGAATTAAAAACGCCTCTTTCAGCCATCATTGCCTATTCCGAGACGCTGCAGAACGGAGCCCTTAAAGATCCCGATATTAGCAATCGTTTTGTGAATCAAATTCGCGAACAAGCGGATCGACTTTCCGAACTAATCCAAGACATGCTGTCGTTGGCGCGTATTGAATCAGGGCAAACACCATTCGAGATCACAACGCTAAACGTATCGGAGATCGTCAATCAGACGCTGGTTGTACACCGCGAAACGGCAGCCCAGAAGAACATTGAATTAGAAGTCCAAGGAAACGACTCGCTGACTGTACTCGCCGACGATGAGGCGTTGCGGCAGATCATCGACAACTTGATTAATAATGCAATCAAATACACGGTCAAAGACGGACAAATCAATGTCAAATGGCAGCAACAGGATGATCGGATTGTCTTGGAGATTTCTGACAACGGGATCGGCATAGCCCCCGAGCACCACGCAAGAATTTTCGAGAGATTTTATCGAGCTGACAAAGCGAGATCACGCGAACTCGGGGGAACCGGACTGGGGTTGTCCATCGTAAAACACCTGACTCAGGTTCTCGGCGGTAGCGTGTCACTTCAGAGTGAAGTAGGGAAAGGCAGTAAGTTTCGGGTTGATTTGCGGCCGGGTTCAACAAAATCAACGCTTTAACTATATAACGTCTTCACCGCATCTTCATTCCTGCTTAATAATTGAGATGTACCCTCGGTCGTACCAAGAGAGGATTGGCACCGCCTCAATCCCCAGGAGCGACAAACCTATGATTCAACAATCAAACCCCATGGCTAAAACTCGCATTCTGATTGTCGAAGATGATTCTTCCCTTGCAGAGATCCTGGCGTACAACATTCGCCAGGAGGGCTATGAGGTCTTGACGGCTCGCGACGGGCAGGACGGACTCCAACAAGCAAGAACCAGGATGCCAGACCTCATCATCCTCGACCTGATGCTACCAATCATGGATGGCCTTGAAGTTTGTCGACGATTGCGGGCCGACCAAGAGACCGCCAGCCAGTTGATTTTGATGCTCACTGCCAAATCAGAAGAGACAGACGAAGTCGTCGGTTTTTCCGTTGGAGCCGACGATTATGTCTCGAAACCATTCAGTGTCAAAATTCTTCTGGAGCGTATCAAGGCTCTGCTCCGCCGTTCGGAATCACGCAGCGACGATCGAGATGTGATCACCGTCCAGAACGTGACGGTCGATCGACGACGACATCGCGTTGAGGTAGGCGGCATCGCGCTCGACTTGACGCCAAGTGAATTCGGCTTGATCGACGTACTTATTCGCCAACCCGGCCGAGCCTTCAGCCGTGATGAGCTCATTGATGCAGCCCTCGGAGAGAACACCGTTGTTCTTGAGCGCACCATCGACGTCCATATCCGCGCACTACGCAAGAAGCTTGGCAAAGCAGCCGATGTGATCGAAACGGTTCGCGGCGTCGGATATCGTTTCCGAGAAGCGACGCAAGAAAGAGTCTAACGTTGGCTCACATCGTGGATTGCCTTTCCGCCGCTCAAGGCCGGAAACCTTTTTTCTTTTGGCTGATCCCTATCTTCGGCTGATCCCACTGGATACTGTTGCGTCTTTTGCTCATAGTGATCGCGTCGTTCCCTCGAGGAATACTCGCGCCTAACTGACTCAATACAACGCGTACACTCATGGCAGAAACACCATCCCCTATCACTACGGATATGGCTGCGCAGATCGCACAATCTGTTTACGGAATTTCGGCTGACCATACCAAGCCACTGCCAGGTTTTGTCACGCAGAATTTCCGACTGACCCGTGAGGACGAAAGCGTATTCGTGCTCAAGTTTGCGGGCGACGACGAGTCGACTTCCAGCCTTCAACTGCAGAACGATATCCTTGATTTTCTGGCAAAACAGACGCTGAGCTTCGCGACTCCCAAAGTCCTGCGTTCTCAAAACGGCTCAGCCATCACGGAACATCGCTTGGGCGCTCAAAAATACCGCGTTCGCATGCTTACCTTTCTGCCAGGCCAGCTTTGGAATCAACAAGGCACCGCCACATGGCCGCAGCTGCGGGCGCTTGGCCAGTCGATTGGTGAATTGGATGTTGCCTTGTTGAAAATGGGAGTCCCCGAATCCAGTTCTCACGAATGGGACCTGACCCAAGCGCATTCGTCGCGGGACGATATCCCCAAGATCCCAAGTCCAGACCGGCAAGAATTGGCCGAGTACTTTTTGCAGCAGTTCCTAGCCCACGCCGCACCGCGATTGGGCGAGCTGCGACGATCAATCATTCATGGCGACCTCAACGACGCCAACCTTCTCGTATCCGCGGACTCGACGGTATCGACCGGCTACGTGACCGGCATTCTTGACTTTGGTGACGCTTTGGAGAACCCGCTCGTCTGTGATCTGGCGATTGCTTTGTCATACGCCATTCTGGATCAGCCGGACGCTTTGGGTGCAGCCTGCGAAGTCGTCCGCGGCTTCCACGAAATTCTGCCGCTGGAAGAAATCGAAGTAGACTTGCTGTATCCCTTGCTGTGCGGTCGCTTGGCGGTAAGCGTTTGCATGGCCGCAAAAAATCGAGAGCTGACGCCTGAGAACGAACATCAGTTCTTTACGGAAGGTCCGGCTTGGGATGCGCTTGAGAAATTGCGGGGCATCTCATTCGCCGAGGCGACCTCAGCCTTCCGAAGTACTTGCGATTTGCCAGCCGCCGAGTCGTTTCCCAACAAGTCGGACCTTGTGAAGTCGCGGGATAAACATATCGGGCCATCGCTCAGCCTTTCCTACGAGCAACCGTTGCAGATCGTTGAGGGACGCGGCCAGTTCTTGATCGATGAACAGGGAGACGCCTTTCTCGATCTTGTAAATAACGTATGCCACGTCGGCCATTGTCACCCGCATGTTGTCGCAGCCGGGCAAAAGCAGTTGGCTCGATTGAATACCAACACCCGCTATCTCTACGGTCAACTCACCGGTTATGCCGAACGTTTGTGCGATCTGCTGCCCGACAATCTGGAGGTATGCTACTTCGTTTGTTCTGGCAGCGAAGCCAACGATCTGGCGATTCGCATGGCCCGGACTTATACCGGCCGACGCGACATCCTCGTCCACTCGTCAGCCTACCATGGACACACGTCGTCTTTGATCGACATCAGTCCCTACAAGTTTATGGGTCAGGGCGGCAGCGGCGCACCCGCAGACTGGGTACATGTTGCCACCACACCCGATTCGTATCGCGGCCCGCATCGTGGCAACGATACGACCGAAGCCTACGTCGCGGACTTTGAGAGAACACTCAAAGCTTCCCCACCAATCGGTGCGTTGATCAGCGAGTCGATCCTGGGCTGTGGCGGTCAGATTTTCCCGCCAGCCGGATACATGCGGGCTGCGGCTGAGGCAGTACGTAACCAAGGTGGCATCTGCATCCTCGACGAAGTCCAAGTCGGTTTTGGCCGAATCGGCAGCCACTTCTGGGGATTCGAATCGCAGAACGTTATCCCGGACATCGTTGTTCTCGGAAAACCGATTGGCAATGGACACCCTATGGGAGCCGTGGTAACGACTCGCGAAATCGCCGACGCGTTCAATAACGGGATGGAGTTTTTCAGCACCTTCGGGGGCAACCCAGTTTCCTGCGCAATTGGAATGGCGGTGCTCGACGTCCTCAATAACGAGCAGTTGCAGGAAAACGCAGCCAAAGTCGGGGCTCGCTTCAAACAGGGGCTTGAAAGCCTGGCCGAACGCCACACGCTAATCGGCGACGTTCGCGGCATGGGATTGTTCATTGGCGTTGAACTTG
>CAYYHV010000323.1:0-9194 GCA_964471695.1 uncultured Pirellulaceae bacterium | reverse complement strand
GTGCATATCAAACAGCCCCCACGCGTTGGGTGGTGACGTACCAGCGGCGTTGGGACGAAAACTAGCTCCCGGTGAATGCACGAGAGGCGTACGGTCGATCTTGAACAACGAAAGCAGAAGCTGGTTGACTTCGTCCTCCAGCGGATTCTGCGTTGTGATTCCGGCACGGCAAGCGTATTCCCACTCGGCTTCGGTGGGCAATCGGTATCCTCGGGGATCATCTACCAGTTGCCATTCCTCAAAGCTGCCTGTCGGGATGTTCCAGACATGTCCCGTACGCTTGTAGCAAACAGGCAGCCCTTCTTTTTGGCTCAGCCAATTGCAATACTTCACCGCGTCATTCCAATTGACATTCGCCACGGGGTGCTTATTTGACGGGGTGCGCACATTAAGTTTTGGTGATCGAAGCGGTTTTTCTTCGGTTGGATACTCATCATCCTGCATCATTCCCAAATACTGTCCCGCGGAGATTTCACGACTACTCATCAAAATGTTGCGCGTAAGTGTGACTTCCTCTACCGGCTCGTTGGGAAACTCCTTTGAACCCGGGTTCCTCACATGCTTGCCATGCCTCCGCTCGAACGTTCCTGCTGCCACTCGGATCAGCGAGACGCCCGACGGGGAAACAAACCACTCACTAGATGCCTGGCTCTCGATTTCTGGGCGCGGCAGATTCCAGGTTTCCATGAGCCATTCCGCAGCACTATGCAACCCGGCATTGGGGGAATGAAACCAAGTCGCGAGAACGGGAGCCCATGCGGTTTTGGCGTCGTCCGTAACGTACTCGGCTTGCATGCGTCCGACACCGGCGCACATTGCCGAGCAGAGTTCTTCGGATTCCAGTTGTTGCAACTGCCGCGAGAGGTGCGCCAGATCACCAACGAATATAGAGCAGCCGCCGATGAATTTCAGACGTTGCACTCGATCCCCTCGCAACCTGCACATATCCTTAGCAATCGTCGCGTCGTTGAAATGTAAGGAAATGATTGCCAATCGCTGTTTCAGCCGCCAATCCTGATCGGCATCACACTGCTCAACCATACGACGAATTAGAGCAATCGCCTGCGGGCGGTCCATCTGCAATGCGGTTGCGACGTTGTCGACTTCTTCGGCTGGCAAATTCGGAATCATGTCAACTAGAAATTCGACATCCACTTTTCCCAACCGAGCCATGGCGCAGGCGATCGACAGCTGCTGGCTTCTCGTGCCAGAACCGAACGCCTCTATCAGCTCTGCAGTCACGATTTCCACGGGGTATTCCGCCAAATCGTCGATGGCGGTTTCAACCGTAGCTCCGCGACTGTTGGCCATGGTGTCGACAGCAGTCTGAACTCTGCCAACAAGCGCCCGTTGGCGCGCAGAACCTACGATCGAATTTACGACCAACCCTATCAACAAGGCGACAGTGATCACAACCGACGTGCTGGCAAGGTAATACTTGTTGGCGGCTTGCATGAGTCGTCGTTGTTTTTCATTCCAACGCGACTTTGGCGTGAACGCATGAATCGTTAACCATTCGCCAAGCGAAGGAAGAAAGCGAGATTCTGGCTTAGCATGCCACCACGTTGCACGCTCTTGGAATCGCAACTCGGCTCGTCCGCGACGCGTCTCTGACTGCTTTCGAGTCAACCATTCACGTAAGGCGGGCACCAGATAATCGTGAGTCAACTGGTAGGACTTCTCGTTACTTTCAAGTTGCTGTTCGTCGATGGGTGTGATCAATCGAATCTCACTATCGAGAATGCGGATCAACTCATCGAAATCGCGGCAACGGCCCTCGTAACCGGATACGGCCAGCAACTCATCATGGGATTGCATGTGTCCCTTGATGTCAACATCCGCTTGTGGGAGCAACGCTTGAAGCACAGCCCTCGCGGCTTGCTGATGCATCCGGTGCCTGGGATTCGCCGTTGGGTTTGCAAACGTCTCATCAAGAAACGTGACACCAACCCCCTCGATTCCACCAACGGACTTGAGAGTCGTCGGTGTCCAAGGTTTACTCTTCATCATTTCCGCAAACAGCGACAAACGAATAGGGTATACCTTGCCATCCACTGTGAGGTCTTTAATGGCACTCGTCAGAAAACGCTTTTGTTCCGTGGATACTTCGGAGCGAATTTCGGGAATCCTACCAAATGCGCGACCAAAAGCACGCAGGACACGAATCGCATGTTCTGGGTCAAACAGATCAACCAGGGCAATGTTGTTGCCAGCGACCAGATCAATCTCGAGCCCCTGCATAAATCGACTGATCGCCAACCAAAAATCGTCACGTACCTGAATGATGCATTGCAAATGCGTACCGTCGCATTGACGCAGTGCGTCCGTAAGTTCGCGCCCCTGAACATGGTCATTCTTATGAAGCCATTGTTCAAACTGATCAAGAACGACGAGAACTTTCTTACCACGAAGCCCGTGACCACGACGCAACGAGGTCATAACGTCCACCAAGCCTTGGTTCGGATCGAGTCCGGGAAACTTCTTTTGCAATCCCGCAAGAATGCGACTCTCCGTTTGCTCCGCCGTCGACTCGACAAAGATCACAACGATCTCGTCACTAAGCATCGGGAGCAACCCTGCTTTCAGCAGCGACGACTTACCACATCCGGACGGCCCGTAAATTAGCCCGACGTCAAACGTCAACTCGGGATCAAACTCTTCGATTCGACTGCGCCAAAACCCCAGACTTTCGGGAACCCCCAGTCGGTCGCGCGGGCCGGGGAGAAGTCGCTGAAAAAATTCGGCATCGTTGTGATCGAACGATCGCAAGCCACGAGGAACGACTCGAAATGGAATCGAACCGGAGCCCATGTCCGAATCATACATCCCAAGCCGCGAATTTGCCGTGCTGCCCGTCGTAGGTTTGTTCCCCGCGATGGCTTCGGTAGATGAAGGGTTGTCAGAAGCCAGCAAGAACTCTCGCAGGTCGCCGGCCATGTCGAGCGCAGTTGTATACCGATCACGCGTCCGTTTGGCCAAGGCCTTCAGACAAATACGTTCCAACTCTTTGGGGATCGAGTCGTCGATTTGCCGCGGCGGCTTGGGCTCGATTCGAATAATCTTGGCCAACACTTCCGAACGCGACTCGTTGGGAAACGTCCGTCGATGGCAGATCATTTCGTACAACAAGGCACCCAGGCTGTAGATATCGCTGCGTCCATCCACACGATGGCCTTCACCGCGAGCTTGCTCGGGACTCATGTACGCGGGCGTACCAACGAACTGCTGGCTGATGGTTTCCGCATCTCCAATCGCGACTCCAAAATCAGCCAAGTAGGCTTTCTCACTGGAATCGAGCAACACATTTGCCGGCTTTACATCGCGGTGCACGAATCCTTGTGTATGTGCATAGTGCAAGGCGTCGGCAATGTCGGCAACAATCTCGGTTGATCGCCTCCAAGTCGGGCGGTGAGTTTTCAAGTGCTTGGCGAGGTCGGTGCCCTCGATAAACTTGGAAACGACGTAGCATGGAACATCGTCGGTCCGCCCAACATCATGGACTGGCACAATGTGAGGATGATCCAGATTCGCGACTGTCTGCGCCTCGCGAAGATACGTAAGCGCATGTTCGCGGCGTCCAACAAGGTCATTGTGAGGAACCTTAACCGCGACTTGGCGTTTCAACTCCTCGTCAACCGCAAGAAAAACCTGCGCAAATCCGCCGGTCCCCAGCAGACGCTCGACTCGATATCGTCCGATACGATCTGGATGGTCCTCAACGGAGTCTGCTTCGAGGGCGTTGAGCTCGAGAAAGCCTCTGCGAATCTCTCCCGGGTAGTCAGGAAACCGCTCTTGATAGTCAGAACGTTGTGGACATTCACCAGCCACGAGCAATGTTTCCAGCTCAATTTCGAGCAGTTCGCCGAACAGGACGCGCCGAATCGTTGGATCGGTAGAACGAATCAGCGATTCGATCGAAACGGCGGGTCCCCCGCGCAACCCGCGCTCGAATTGTCGGCATGCATCATCGATCTGGTTTAGCTGATCATCGGAAAGCCCCGAATACCGGGCGGTACTACTCAACACTCACTCCATGCTCACTTGCCGGCAGGCAGCTACAGTTTAACTCACCGCAGCTATTGAAGCGCCCATTTGTGAGATGCTGATTGAGAATTGATCGGGCAAGCTTAGCTTCGACGGCTGGTTTGCAGCATCGCCTGTTTTAGTGCTTTATCAGCAGGTTTTTTCGACAACCAAATGCCAAACATAGCCTGTTTGAAGGGAAGCCCCTTGATCGTCCCTTTGAGTTTCCCGTTCTTTGTCACCGTCGTTCCCACGCCCGGCTCGTAGGTCATCTGAAAAATGTCACCCTTCTGAATTGTGTCTGTGAAGCAGCCTCGGAACTGCTCAATCTCCTTCTTCAGACTCGCCACCTTGCCTCCTGTCGAACTCACAAAACCTTCATTGAGCGCCGTAACCATCTTGGATTGACTGACGAATCGCGATGTTATCTCCAGCCGTATCGACATCGGTGAATTCGCCTCCAAAATAGCAACCGAGTCTTTGCTTTTCTGCGGCAAATAGAGTCCCGCCTGGTAGAGTTGCAGGAAGCTCTTTGTTCGTACACCAGCTCCATTCAATATCAGCGGGGTATTCCCGACTTTCATCGAAACCGGCATCTGTTGAGCTTGAAGCGATCCAGCGAGTGCCAATAGTATGAGCAAGATAAAGGAAGAAGTTTTGGACATGATACGCCTCGGGTTGCTGATGGATTGAGAGGCGGAGCGTATCAGAATAGCGGGTGCTGACCAACGCACGGGCGGTGCTAGCTCGAGTTGCCCCTGACTTACGACTCCATATTCCCAAGACGTCTTTCCTTGCCTGCCAGCAGTCACTTGAGCAGTGCATTCCAGCGTTGCGACGCTTTGGAGTTAGGTTGGGATTGAGCGATCCGCCATATCGCTGCTCGGACATGGTCGCTTGAGTGCGTGAGTCTTTGCAGCCACGATTTCGACGACTCAAAAGCCTTATCTTCGTCACCATCATTCGCAAATGCAAGAATCACACAGCTTGCCGCCGCATCCTGCTGTGACTCGTCCTTCGATTTCAAGTACGAATCGACAATCGTTTCGACTCGATCGTAATCTCCAAGCAAAGTCGCCATGCGACAAACCCGCAGGGCTTTGACAATGGCGGTTTCCGATAGTTCTTGTCCACCCTTCACTTGTTTCACTGCGGCACGAATAATCGAACGGGCATCTTCCGGATGGTTCTCGAGCAATTCTTCCGCATAAAACGCCAGCATCTCCATCTGGGTTGCTGGATCATTGTCGCGGTGCCTTAGGTACCTTTGAATCCAGACATGCCGCGGCTCGCAGCCCTTGGTTCGATCGGCGGCAAATATCGGAGCAAAGAACGACGTGACATAGGAACGGTTCGTCTTTTTCGCAAAAGCCCGCAACGAATCCCTTGTCTCCTTCTCGTACTCGCTGGCCCTGCCTGGTTGGTTCATTCCATCAAAAACATCCGCAGTCGCGGCAACAGAATACGCGTAGTAGGCCGAATCCTTCCCCCACAAGTCGAGCTCCAACGGCGAGAGTTGTTCGATCGTAGCGAGCGCCAGCGGGTAATCGTTTTTGGCAAAAGCCGCTGAAAATTCATGTTCCAACAGGACTCGTTCAAGATACGGATACTTTCGAAACCCATCTCGATGTCGACTTAGTTTGGCGAGATAGCCATTCACCTTGTCGCTGCCCTCAGCCAAATCCATAAGTCGCACCGCAACTTCAGCCGAATCAATCGTCCCGAGTTCGCCGATCGAGGTAGCCGTTTTCCAATATCGTTCCAACCACTCACGTTCGACTTTGTCTTCGTCTTCATCGGCGGCGACCTTTGCGAATTGGACAAACGCATGCAGATTGGCAAAGTGATTGGTATCCAAGCCTTGGCTAACCTCAGCAAGACTGAACAATCGTTCCCGTCGGTCCTCGGCCGTGCCAAACTCGTTGGCGGATTGCGCTTCGAGCATCAACATCCAGATGGCGGATTCCGGGTCGCGCAGCGCCGTGTTTCGCAAGCGAGCATCCATCTTATCGCGAGACACCAGTTCACTATTCTTCAACTGCAGATAAGCTAACTGAGAGAAATGCGCAGCATTCATGTTGAATTCCGTAGGAGTCGAATTCAGTTGATCGGTAATCTCTCGACAACCTTCGCCCCATCCGACTTGCATGCGCGATTCGGCGACCACCAACGCGTGTCTCGCATCCAACTCTGACCAATCAGGCATATCCAACTCGACTTTTGTCCAGTCGTTGGCTTCGCTCGTGCGGCGTGCGTCCATCAACAGCCTCATCGCGACACACTTGAGATCAGCCAAACAAGCCGGATCCAACCGCTGTTCGATCGCATGCCGCGAGTCGATCAATTCGCCGAGCTGTTCGATTCCCGCAGTCGGGCGTCCCAATCGTTGCCACGCTACAGCAGCGTCAATTTTGACCTGAGCATCATAGCCACCGACCGACGCACCGGAATTGAGTCGCTCAAGCAGAGCCTTTGTTGATGGCATATCACGGACTTCTCCAGCACGTCGTGCGAGTGCAGCCAACGTCGCCGGCGAAACGCCATCGGCAATCTGAATCGGCAATTCGCCCTCGGATTTACGTACGGAAGCATCGCCCCAGCCAAGGACGTGATCCATCATCGCTTGGACCGTCGCGTTGTTATGTGATTCCGATTCGGCCCGTTGACGTTCTGTTTGGGCGCTCGCCAATGCGCCAGCCAACGCCTGCTTCGAATCAGCCAACCGCTTTCCCCACCACGAACCCGCAGCAAGCACGGCAATGACGCCCACTGCGAGTGCCGCGCCGAAAATCCAACGCAGCGGCTTGCGACGAATACTCGTTCGGAAGACTTCACGTTCGACTCGGGCTCGTACCGGACGCTCGGCAACGAAGTTCTCTAGATCCGCTTGCAAATCAGAGACGCTGCGGTAACGATCGTCTGGCGATTTCGCCAACGCCATCAAAGCAATACTGTCTAATCCTCGTTTTAATTCTCGACGTAGTTGTCGCGGCGTCGAACCTCGCAAAGCAGCAAGCAGTACCGGCGCGCTTTTCACCCCATCCTCTGGATTGACGCCCAGTGGCAACGAAGGTTCATTGACCATCTCGCTCGGCAACCGGGGTAGCGAACTGCTAATTCGATCAAACAGTTTGGGAAATCCCGGATGCGCCGCATGGGAAAACGCATGGTGACCACAAGCCATCTCGTAGAGGATGATGCCCAATGCGTGAACGTCTGTCGCCGTTGTAATCGGCTCGCCGCGAATCTGCTCGGGACTGGCATAAGCCGGGGTCATCGGCCTTTCCACGGTCGAAGTCAATTCGATGGCGGGCAACAAACTCTCCACCGGTTGAGCCGCGTCGGTCACGACTTTGGAGATACCAAAATCGAGCACGATGGGTCGACCTTCCTGATTGACCAAGACATTGGAAGGCTTCAAGTCACGATGAACAACCAGATAGCGGTGCGCATAGTTGACAGCATCGCAGACTCGCATCAAAAGCTCAGCCCGTTGTTGCGGAGTAAGCTGGTGAAAGTCGGCGTATTCGGTCAGTGACTTGCCCACAATGAATCGAGTCACAATGTACGGCGAGCCTTCGTCAGTTCGCCCGCAGTCCAGAAACTCGGCAATGTTTGGATGACGAAACTGAGAGAGCAACATGGCTTCGTTACGAAAACGATCCAGCCGTCGCTCATCCGTACTATCCCGCAGAAACTTGATGGCGACGCGATCTACATCGGGCTGCTCATCGTCCAACGACTCGCCACACCAGACTTCCGATGCTGGGCTGATCGCCAAAGGATACAATAAACGATAGCCATGAAACTCAACGCCGGCCTTATGCACCGGGCTCGGATTTCCAACCGGTTTGGGATCGGAAAGCGCCGGTAGCGAATCGCCGGCGTCATACGCGAGAAGCGACTCCACGTGCTCGCGCAAACGCGGCTGGTTCTCCGTCAGTTCCAACAGTCGCTGTCGCCGTTCGTCCGCATCGAGATCGGCAACCGCGTCAAATATCGACTCGATCAGATTCCATTCTTCCGTGGTAAACTCTTGCCCCAAAACGGTGCTCCCGGACTTATTGTTCACTCAGCTCGCGGCGCAACCAAGCCTTAGCGGCTCGGACGCGCCGATCAATCGTCGACGCGGATACGCCTAGTACGTCGGCCACTTCCTCGCCCGTCATACCACCGAAGATCATCAGTTCCAGCGCTCGAGATTGGTCGGGCGCAAATCCAGCCAAACGCTCGAGAGCCTCATGCACATCGACTGCGGCAAACCCATCATCGTCGAGGGCCAGTCGTGTATCCGATAACGCCTGACGCGCCATCGCGCCGCCGCGTTTCGCAGCCGTATTGTTTCTCGCGCTGTCGATCAGGATGCGACGCATCACCACGGCAGCCGCGGCAAAGAACGAGTTACGGTCGCGCCAGTGACTGCGTTTCTGCTCCGACAATCGAAAGTAGGCTTCGTGGACGATTGCGGTCGTTTGTAGCAGGTGCCGCCCAGCCCGCTCGCGCGACATCTGCCCTGCCGCGATCTCGCGGAGATGCTCGTAAAGCTCAGGCCATGCTTCATTTAGAGCAGCGCGATCGCCTAGCCCCGCTGCCTGAATCAATGCATTGAATTCTTTTTCCGTCATATCAACACCGCCGTATACCCCTGCTCCGATTGGCCATCCATTATAGGCGGAACGTCCCGAATGGCCGATTCTGGCCGTTTTCGCTGCTCTCCGCCAATTTTTGAAATATCATGACGCTCCATCCCCAGCCATTTCGCCAACCTCTGTAGACGCGTCTTCATCCTAAAAATGCAGCACATACAAGGATCAGAGAGACCAGGCATGAACATAACGAAACAGTACAAGAAGCGTAGCAGAAGGACATACCGAGTCGAATCGCTCGAAGATCGACGCATGATGACCGTCATCTACGACGATGGGTTGGCGGCCAATTGGCAAAATTGGTCCTGGGAGACTTCCGTTGATCTCGCCAACACTTCCACCGTACAAGCTGGCTCGGCAGCCATTTCGGCTCAACACACCGCAGGCTGGTCAGGATTGTACCTCCGCAACGTTGGTAACTTCCCCATCGACTCGGGCGACGAAGTCCGGTTCCAAGTCCACGGTGGCTCGGGCGGGCAGCAACTCAAATTCTTTGCTGTCGACACTTCGGATGCCTTTATCGAA
>CAYYHV010000322.1:0-9216 GCA_964471695.1 uncultured Pirellulaceae bacterium | reverse complement strand
TGGGAGCTCCTCGGCTCGGCGACTGACGCCTCGCGCATGTGCCCTATAACGATAGATGCTGGATAGCCCGCTCAACGATAGAACGACGACTGCAATGAGCAACAAGGTCAAGCAAAGTGTGAGTTTGGATTTGATCCGCCAACAAGATAACATCGTCCACCCTCCCTGCTTGCTCTACGAACAGTCGGCGTTCCGCTGTTCGCACCGTAAATCCTGTCGCAATTCCCTGACGACTGGCTTAGCCTCGCGAGTCTAGCAGGCCGTTGGAAGGGTAACCAAGCAACGAAAAGGCAGCCCCGCGTCTGACGGGCTTTAGGAAGATTGCCGACAAGCAGCCTGCCGAGAAGTCGCTAGCAAAATAAGAGCCACAATGAGGCACGCGGTTGAAAGAGCGACAGTCGTTTCTTCATGCCTTCAGTCACGGAGTTGCTGGCGAGCCATTCGCCGCTGGCTTACGGGCTATTTAAGCATCCTCACCATGAAATTGAAAACGGCGAAGGCTTGCGCCTTCGCCGTTTCGTTCCAATCGCTCCCAGTCCGCAAGTTTGATCAGTCTAAGAACAGCCCAAAGCCCAGAGCAGCGGCGAGCTCGAATGTGAGCCCTCGTTTACTGAGCGGGAACGCTGGAACTACCCACGGAGCACAACTGCCCGGTCGGTAATAGCCAAGTGCGTAGCGACATTCGCTTGGCGTATAGACTCCCATATTGTAGGGCAACAACAGCACGTTTCCGAAAAAGTGAGCCCCAGAGATAAGCGGCTGCAGTACAGGCCCAGCCGAGTGGCCGTACCGTTCGAGTTGCACGTCTTCGAAGTACAGTGGTTTGTGGCATACCGAAGCGGCTTTCCAAGTGAAAGTCGTTTTTCGATAGTCGCGTACTGCCAGATCGTTAGAGTCAATTAGGCACTCCGCAGGCAGTCCCCACCAAGCCGTCACGAAACATACGTCATCGTGGTGCAACCCATAGAATGGAATCGCGACTTGTCCGCCGGAATCTGTTTGAACGATGACTCGATCCTGTCGAAAATCGACCATTTGCCCCGACGCAACCACTGTTCCTTCACGATTCCGCCACTCTCGCCAATCGGATTCGCTTAGCTTTTGTCGCTTTTCAATGACGTCTTCGTCACTCTCAGCCAATGGGACGATTGGCGGAGTGATACTGACTTTGATATCCGCAATGGTCGCAGAATTGAGACGCTCCCAAGCCGAACGGCAGAGCTCCGCTTCGTCGCAACAATTTCGCTCGTTGTAGATGCTGCCACAATCCGACCCTTGCGATTCCCTCGAATCCTTCTCGTCCGGCTCCGTCCGATCCGATGGGTCTTTGGTTCCGTCCGAGTCATCGCCGTCGGGATCAGACAGGTCTCTGTCTTCTTCTGACAGTGTAGAATCATTGTCGACATCCAAGTCGCCGCGATCAATTTCGTTACTGTCTTCATCGGCCCTTCCAAAGTCACCACGATCGGGTTCACTTCTATCGTCGGATGAAGGATCTAGCGGGATAAACTCTTCAGGCGAGGCGATCTGCAGATCATCCAAATCCTCCAGATCATCTTGGATGCGCGTCGGCGACGATTCATCAGAAAATGGGTCTTTGCGAAGATCGCTGGGAATCTGAATCGCAAGTCGATCCAATGGAGCCGCTTGTTGCTGGTTATGAGCCACCGTGGTGGCTACCGACCTGGTACCACGACGCCTTGGATGCGTGTCGCGGACCATCCGATGCGCGACTTCGAAATCATCTTCCGGTTGCCGTGGCAGGGCTTCGTTGCCTGGGACACTCTCAGGCATCGGGGCGCGTCGAGCGGACTGGATTGAACCACGTTGGATTTCTGCCCGTGCTGGCTCTCTTGATGATTGAGCAACAACGGATTTGGCAACTCTCGCCGGCGTTCGATTAACTTTTGCAGGTTCGGCGACGGAGTACGACTTGGACCGACTTCGTCGCGATGGTGCGCGTCGACTTTTCTTACGCTCCATTTTCGTCGCAGCAGCCTTTTCCGCCCGCTGACGAATTTCCAGAATGGCAAGTTCGTCCGTGCGAGGCAAATCGAGTAATCCGCTTTCCCTTGGCCGCGACTCGTTTATTCTCGACCGTTGAGCCAGGAAAGGCACATGCGGTTGATGTAGTTGGATGCTTGACGAAGTCGGGATGTTCGCATGAGCTGCCTGGTTCAGTCGAATCTCTTCCTGCATCACGCCGGCCAGCATCGTTGACTCGGGTGCTTCAAGACGAAAAAGTGGACGATCGGCTGTCGTCAGAGAATCGTCAGCCGATTCCGCAGTCGTCTGCTCGAATACTGCGTCGATGTGGCGATCGCTGAACGGATCGGAAAACGGATCAAACTTGGTAGTCGTCGTCTTTTGGCGGTTGTGAGAACCAGAACGACGTTGGATGTACGAGTCACCAAAGGGATCGTGACCGTTGAGTTTTGTCTGCGAACGCTCTTTCTGAAGTTCCAATAGGTTGGCCGCGCGACGTCGATCTCTATCTTCCAGCGAGACGCGGTCAAGCGACTGGGTTGACGTCACATTGCCGGACGGATTGAGTGGCTTGGTGGCCGTCGTTTCAATCTTTTCCTGAGCTCGCGATTCTGGCACCCGAATCGGAGTCGTCCACGACAAAGCATCGCTTCGGGTGGTAGGAATGGACGACTTGGTTGGCGGATTGCTCCAAGCGCGATGCGAGCGATTTGACCAACTCGCTGGAGTAACCTGTGTTTGGGCAAAACTGATCGAGACGAGAACGACATGAGCGAAGAAGCATGCACAAAAGGCAAACCATCTACAGTGAGCACTACGGTTCAGAACTGTAATTGGGCGCTTCCTGTGTAATCGAAATGTCATGAGGGTGGCTTTCTCTGACGCTTGCTGGCGAAACCAGTATGAATTGCGCATCCTTACGCAATTCCTCAATCGTTCGCGTGCCGCAATAGCCCATCCCGGCTCGTAAGCCACCAACTAATTGGTAAGCAAACGGACCGAGCGGTCCTTTAAAGGGCACTCGCCCTTCGACCCCCTCTGGCACGAGTTTTCCCGACTCGGTTTTCTTCCCTTGTCGATATCTCTCACTCGAACCTTTAACCATGGCCCCCAGCGACCCCATGCCGCGGTACCTTTTGAAGGCACGACCCTGGTAAAGGATTTCCTCTCCGGGGCTCTCAGCCAAACCGGCGAATAAACCGCCAATCATGACTACGTGAGCTCCAGCCGCAATCGCCTTGGTGAGGTCACCGGAATACCGGATGCCACCATCGGCAATAATTGGCGTTCCCGTTTCTGCTGCGACGGTTGCACAGGTGTGAACTGCCGAAACTTGCGGTACGCCGACTCCTGAGACAATTCGCGTTGTGCAAATCGAACCAGGACCAATGCCAACTTTGACGGCGTCGGCACCCGACTTGATCAGGTCCCGACAGCCTTCTGCCGTTGCTACATTGCCAGCAACAACATCAATGTCCCATTGGCTTTTGATCTCCTTGACGGTTTCCATCACATTGGACGAATGCCCGTGAGCACTATCCACAACCAACAAATCAACATCTTTTCCAATCAGGTTTTCGCAACGCTCAAAGTCAAAGACTCCGACCGCAGCTCCCACGCGAAGACGACCATGGCTGTCTTTGCATGCATGTGGGTACCGATTCATCATGTCGATGTCTTTGATCGTGATGAGGCCGGTCAGTATGAAGTTTTCGTCAACCAGCAGAAGTTTCTCCACCTTTTTAGCCGTTAAAATTTTCTCAGCTTCCGCAAGCGTTACATTCCCCGTAGCTGTTACCAAGTCGTCCCTGGTCATTACATCGGATACATGAAAGTCGCTGGACTCGAGAAATCGCAGGTCACGACGCGTTAGAATGCCTTCTAGCTTGCCGTTTGGCTGCACGATTGGCACGCCGCTGACGTTGTGCTGCTCCATAATTTCGCGGGCTTCCGCTACCGTTGCTCCCGCTGATAGCGTGACGGGATCATCGATGATCCCATTGGCACTTCGCTTCACCAGGTCGACTTCGACAGACTGGCGCTCGATGGTCAGATTCTTGTGAATCACACCCAATCCGCCGAGTTGAGCCAAGGCGATTGCCATTTCGTGTTCAGTCACGGTATCCATCGGCGAGCTCAGCAAAGGAATCTGCAGCCGAATGCGTTTCGTCAGTTGCGTGGAAACATCCACTTCATTGGGCACAACTTCGCTATAGCGAGGCTCCAGCAGAACGTCGTCAAAAGTGATAGCGTGAGGAGATCGGAATTTATCGGCCATGGCGGGCACTCCATCGATTTTGAGTAACCCGGGATTATGAGCGAAGCGTGCCAGATTGGCAACGAGTCCAGCGGTTGTGAAAATTCGGATTAGCTGGCAGAAACCGAAGCTTGAGTGTCCGATTCAGGTTGCCCGATTCGGCCAATTGCGTCAGACAGCATTGCTTCCTGATTGGGAAACACCGTACGCAGGTCGAGCAATACCCGATCATTCTGCACTCGACCAAAAATGGACGGCGAGCCGATTCGCAGCTGCTTCGCAAACTGCGTAACGGACATGTTGGCGGGTTGAAGGGCAACACACCAAGTCGGAATATCCTGCGCGGGCACCGAGCCACCGCCGAGCTGTGCCCGATCTTCGACGGCTTCTGCGGAAGCCACGCTTGATAATTCGGCCAGCTGCGGCGCCAACCGTTCTGCCCTGCCCTTCAGGTTTTCCGTTGAAGTCGTCAGAAGCTTCAGCAAAGGCACCGAAGACTCGGCTTTGACTGGATCACGATGAAGCTGCAAAGTGGCTGTCAAAGCCGCCAACGTCATCTTGTCGACTCGTAAAGCACGCATCAGCGGATGCTTGATGATCATGTCAATAAACTTGGACTTGCCAACAACAATTCCACACTGCGGGCCCCCCAGTAGCTTGTCTCCACTAAACAGGACGACGTCAGCTCCAGCCCGGATGCTGTCGGCAGCCACCGGTTCCTCAGCAACGCCGTATTTAGAAAAGTCCGTGAGTGCGCCCGACCCGATATCATCGATCATGGCAATGTCGTTCTTGCGGGCAACGGCAACCAGTTCCTCGACGGTTGGAGCCGAAGTGAAGCCCACGATACGGTAGTTGCTCGTGTGAACCCGCATCAAAGCCGCCGTCTCCTCGCCGCACGCATCGTCAAAATCAGCAGCGCGCGTCTTATTGGTCGTCCCGACTTCGCGAAGAATAGCGCCACCAGCCGCCATGACTTCAGGCAGCCGATAGCTGCCACCGATTTCAATCAATTCGCCCCGAGAAACAATGACTTGCTGGTTGGTCGCAAGGGCCGCCAGCGTTAAGAGCGTTGCGCCCGCATTATTATTGACGACAGCCGCAGCCTCGGCCCCCGTCAATTCACATAACAACTTCTCCACAGATTGAATCCGCTGACTTCGCTGCCCCGATTCAGGGTCGACTTCCAGACTGGCATAACTTCCTGCCACAGCCACCACGGCTTCGACGGCTTCCGCTGCCATAGGCGCCCGTCCTAATCCTGTATGCAGTAGGATTCCAGTCGCATTGATAACCGGATGTAATCGCGGTTGCTCAGCCTTGGAAATCCAGCCCGCAATCGTCTCGGCAATTTCTCCAGTCGATGGGATGGGCAGATCGATGTCATCGGCACGAGTCGAGACTTCTTTACGCAATTCATCCAGAAAGGATCGCACCTCGCCGACCACCGCGTTATGGCTGACTCGCTCAACCAAATTCTTGAGCGCCGGAGTCTCCAAAAGTTCATTTACAGATGGAATATTCTTGAAGACGTTGTTTGCCATCGGACCCTCGTCATATTTTCCAAGTTGAAAACGCAAAATAACGAAATCTCACGCCCCAGTCGACCGTCGACGCTCAGCCATCTTGGGTACAGATGTTTGGGTTTTGGAAGAATTTTCGACTTATTGCTACGATTTGCCGAATTGACGCGCTCGACTCTACCGCCTCTTCACGTCTTACTTCATGGAGAGGTTCGTTGAGCGAGCGATCGTTCTACTGCCTACCAACTATTCGGAGATAAATTCTAAGAAATCGTCAAAATGATGTCGCGAATTGCGAGTGAATGGCAATAAGTCTATAGGGGGCGATGGAATCGAAGGGGCACGCCGAGTGGCATGGCCAACCCAATACCCCAGCGGTCACGCTTCCCCGGCGTGCTCCTTCGCTTCCAATCTTAATCTTATCCTCCTCTCCCTAAGAAAGCAGTGATTCTTGCTGCTTTTCTATTTCCATTGTGCTCTTAGGATGCAATTCGGCTCACTTAGGTGTCGAAGATTCCTGTTTTGGATACGATGTCGGGTATTCCCGTCCGATTCTCAGTCATTCTAGGTAGAGCGTGCCAAACTTCAGGACAATCTGCAGAGTACAAGACGTCCCCAAAGACGCTGGTGTCCCATTCCCGATAGCCGGTACGATCGTGGCTGTTTTTCATCACGATGGAGAGTATCGCGCGATCAATGACTTTTGCCCTCATATGGGTGCCTCGCTGGCTGAGGGGCATTTCGAAGATGGGGAGGTCATGTGCCCATGGCATGCATGGCGCTTCTGCGTGACGGATGGCAAATGGGCAGATAATCCCTCCATCAAGACAGAGACGTATGAGGTCCGAGTCGTCGGAGACGAGATTCAGATCAAAATCGAAGCGGAAGCACCTGAAGGAGATGAGGACGACAATCAAGCTTCCGACCGAGACGAACCGCAGTCCCCATCCGCGCCGGAACAAGATCCACCCAGCGATACCGCTGCCAACGGAACCGGCTGACGCGAGGCATTACGATTAGCTGCGCGTCCGAATGCACAAAAAAGGCCAGTCAAATTTGACTGGCCTTTGCATCTAAATCGGTAATCAGCAACACATCATCGAACGGCGGCGGGGGTTCTCGATGCCGTCTTGGCGGCGGGCGAATTCGCATTGGCAAACTTCATCGTAAGCATCGTATCCAGCGATTGTTGATGCTCCTTAGGTCCAATCGAAGTAACTAGCGTCATCGTTTGGCGCATTTCCGTTCGCACAAACCTTCCCAGCTCGGCATCAAAGAAGAGCGCTCCCGCGTTTTTCTGTTCCTTGACGGACACGTTCAACCCCATCTCATTCGCTTGCTTGGCGAAACGCACCATCATCCCGACGTCGATTCGTTCGAGGGGCCGGCCAGAATCCATCACGGTGCCCCGATAGGTGTAAGTCATATCCATGACCAGCTTGCCGACGGGACTCTTCGTTTCCGTTGTCCCTTTCCACGAATCACCGGGCTTTACAGGCTTCTCAGGCAAAACCGTCGCCGCCTGATGCAACAACGACTTCATGCCTTCTTTGGAGAACATTTCCTTGAGCTGCGCACCCGTTGGCTGCTTGGCAAGTTTCGCCTGTGCATCGGGGGTAAGCTTCACGTCGAGGATTTCGCCTCGGTTTGTCATCTGTTGATCGAATTGGACACCAATCAAGGGCTCCATACTGGATGCAAGCGCCTTGTTCATCCCGGTTAGCTCACCCCCAGCAGCACTGTCGTATCGAATTGGGCCGCCACCACCTGGCGACTCCATTCTCATCGTAAGCCGTTCAATTTGCTGACGGATTGCCAGTACACCATTCGGGGCGACTTGAGCAACGTCCCAACGAAGGACCATTCCCATATCCGCACCCGATTTGAGCTCATTCCCCATCATATTGGTCGACATAGTCATGTCTTGATTGAAGCTGACG
This sequence comes from uncultured Pirellulaceae bacterium, assembly GCA_964471695.1. Lineage (GTDB taxonomy): Bacteria > Planctomycetota > Planctomycetia > Pirellulales > Pirellulaceae > CAYYHV01. Next base: position 1,510 of record CAYYHV010000322.1, on the reverse strand, counting down.
CGAATCGCCTCACCAGGATTCAGCTTCCAACGAAGCAGCTTGCCGGCCGAATTTGCTTGGGCAAAAGCAAAGTTGGTTAGCAGTAAAAGTGTTGCGGCAACTGCGAGGTATCGCGATGTGCGGGTTCGACCAATCATGGCATCGCCTTTCATTCAACCTGAGATTCAACCTGAGGAATACAGCGACTTGGACTAAGTCGCGGAGGGGCAGGAGTATGAAATGCGTTGGTATGCCACGTCCAGAGCAAGCCGCCAACTTTGTGGCAAGTCGCGTTTACGCCGTATTTCACGTGATAGCTGCTTGCCGCCAAGAATGCAGCGAAGCGACAGAAACGCTAGCAGCCTCAATCCGCCGCGGGAAGCTGCGGATTGTCGCGATATTCAAATAACGATCTTGAGGTATGCGGCTTACAACTCGAAAGATTGGCCCGGCTCGACAACGATGGGTTCAGCCGACGTCTGTTCTCGTACGCTGGTTGCCCACGCTGTCACGTCCTGCTCGATAGGTGGCCATGTGTTGAAATGCGCTGGTGCAACTTTCTCTGGCCTGATGAACTTGATCGCCTCGATGGAATCTTCCGGCCCCATGGTAAACAAGTCGCCAATCGGCAATACGGCGAGCGTGATCCCCATATCACCAATGAGCTTCATGTCGCTAAAAAGCCCGGTATCGCAAGCGAAGTAAATTCTCTTGCCCTCAATCGTCAAAACAAAACCTACTGGCTCACCGCCGTAGCTGCCATCGGGCAATTGGGAACTGTGGAGCGCCTGAGTCATCTTTACATGACCAAATGGCAAGTTGACGCCGCCACCAATGTTCATCCCAATTCCGTTGGTAATCCCATGATTCGCTTCCAACCATTGCGTAATCTCGAAAATCGAAATAACGGGCGCACCGGTGCGTCGAGCAATATCAGGAACATCATTGATATGATCAAAATGCCCATGGGACACGAGGATAAAATCTGCGGCGAGCTCGTCCTTGCTCACCGGCGAGTTGGGCGGTTGACTTACAAACGGATCAAGTAAGATCTTATGATTGCTGGACTTAATCAACCACCCACCGTGACTCAGCCAAGTTAGCGAAAGCGACATGCATGCCTCGATAATCTGTTCTGTATAACCAATCGTTCTTTTATTTGTTCGGTAGCAATGCAGTCAACTCCCCTCATCGTTTTAAGAGACAAAAGCTGTAAAATGTCTCACAAGTGACACCCCCTGTGTGACTACTAACGGTTCACAAGCTTCAGAGTGAACGGCCGCTGGCTGGAAAACATGGTGCCTGATGCATGAAGAATTTTGGGATGAGGTTGCTCCGAATTATGACGCAGAGATCTGCAACACTCTGAAATCTGACCGAAATGACCGTTTACGGAAAACGTTACGTGAGTATGCAACAGGCAAAGAGCTCGCGATCGACTTTGGGTGTGGCGTCGGCCGTTTCCTCCCTTTGCTCTCGGAATGTGTCGACCGCGTCATCGCCACGGACTTTTCCTCGAAGAGCCTTGGAC
>CAYYHV010000321.1:1263-9276 GCA_964471695.1 uncultured Pirellulaceae bacterium | reverse complement strand
CACGGTAAGGGGGAGTCGTAACATCTGCAAGGTGGCCGACTGCACTCCAGCTTCCGCGCAGGCTTTGAGCAGCTTCGGGATTTCGTGATCAGTCAAGCCGGGAATCACGGGAGCGATCATGACAGAGCAGGGGACTCCGGCTTGGGAGAGTCGCTCGATCGCGCGAATCCGAGCCAGCGGTGTTGAGGTGCGGGGTTCCAATTGGCGGCAGAGGTCAGCATCCAAGGTCGTTACGCTCATGTGAACGTGGACCAGTTGTTTTTCGGCGGCGGGCTCAAGAAGGTCGAGATCTCGCACGACCATGGAATTCTTCGTGATAATGTTAAACGGCTGGTTCGCCTCTACGAATACCTCAAGGCAGCTCCGGGTGATCCGGTAAATGCGTTCGGCAGGCTGATAACAATCCGTGATGCCCGAAATGGTGATCGGTGCGCATTGCCATGAGGGGCGATTCAACTCTTTGCGCAACAAGTCGGCTGCATTCTCTTTGACGAATACCTTGGTTTCAAAGTCGATGCCGGCGTTCAGCCCCAAAGTCTCGTGGCTTGGCCGGGCATAGCAATATGCACATCCGTGTTCGCAACCACGGTAGGGATTGACGCTATATCCAAACGGTACATCGGGACTGGTATTGTTGCGAATCAGCGACTTGCTTTCATCCGCATAGAACTCGGTTGCGACCTTGGTTGTTGAGCACGCTTCGCGAAGGTCATCTTCGGAAAGCTGAGTCAAGTCGCGTTCGCAAGCCAGGAGTTCAAAGCGATTCGGTGGACTGGTCTGCGCAGCCCTACCGACGGTATGGCCTGCAGGTATCTTCTCGGGCGGTTGAGAATCGTTCATTTCAGTCGCTCAAAAGGGCTCGACGATACCCGAGTCGGGAAGCATGCCGCAAAGTGGACATTCTTCGCACTTCGGTTTCTTGCCACAGAACTGTTTGCCGACTTGAACGATCAAGGCATGATACTCATTGAACAGGGCGACATCTGATTCGAGGCTGGAATGGAAATACTCTTGCATCGCATAGTAGTCGGCTTCGTAGTCGATCCAGCCATGCCGTTTGAGCATACGCGAAGTATAAGCGTCGATAACGAAGATGGGTTTCTCAGCCGCGTAGAGGACGATCGAGTCGGCGGTCTCTGGGCCAATCCCGTTCACGGCCAGTAATTTCTCTCGCAAGTCATCTCGTCCGAGTGCAAAGAGCTGGTCGATCTCGCTGTCGAACTCCTCAGCGACTAATTGAGCGAAGTTCTTCAGCCGTTTGGATTTGAGCCGATAGTATCCGGCCGGTCGAATCAATTCACTCAACTCCTCCGCCGAGAGTTTGTGAACGGCTGCCACGGAGAGCGCATCGGATTCGCGCAAATTTGCGAGCGCTTTTTCGACGTTATTCCAGTTCGTATTCTGAGTCAGTATTGCGCCGGTGGCGATTTCAAACGTTGATTCACCTGGCCACCAATGCTGTGGACCAAAGGTCTTGAATAATTGTTCGTAGGCTTCGTAGAGGACACTCATGCCGAGATTATTGTCAATTGGCAGTTAACAGCAAGCGAGTTGATGGTGATCCTCGCCGAGCGTTGGCCAAGCAATAACTTTCAACGTTCGCAAGTCCGATTCGATCAGATTTTTTCGGTCGCTAGCAAGCTGAATCGCCAAATATTTTTTCACCGGATGCAACGTAACGTCGTTACCCGATTGGTCGTTCTGAAAAAAGTTTTGCTGAGTCGTGCTCCATACACGTTGGACATTTTTTTTGAGCAACGCGCAGATCTCGGGAAAGCGTTTCGATTAAGGTTGAGACTGATCTTGCAACTTGATTGGGGAGGCGAAAAAACTTGGCGGCAAGTGACTTGTCAATACCCAAACGTTGAAACAAGTTGTCGTATCGTTCGCAATCGAAATGACGTTTGTTGCGAATTATTTGGCGGAGTATAATCGGGGCTGTACAACGAAAGCAGCGGCCACGGAATTATCCGTGTGCTCGAATTTTCATATAAGGTTGGTCATTTGTGTTAACTGTCAGACCAAAAGTTGCAGAGCTTCAATTCCATCTCTATGGCAGATCGCTTCACCCGGAGCTGTTTCAGATCCATCGTTCGACGATGGTTCAGCGAGGTGACTATCGAGCTCGAATCGACATCACCAGTGCAGGGCATGTCGTGACCTGGAATTACGAAGGCCTGACGCTAACCGAAGTTGCGGCTGCCGGGAATCATCCGCTGCCTGAAAAACGACGGTTGATCAAACGACGGCTTCAGGGTCAGCGAGACGATCGACTGAAGTGTCGCGGCGGTGTGAAGTATGAGGTGTCTTTTCAACTGGAAACGGTGAATCCGGAGATTTTCTGGACGTTCCAGCAGGAACTGGCAAAAGATGGCAAGAAGAAGGGGATGGTCCATTTCTTCGAATCGAGCGGACGGATGGCACTGGGCGCCCTGAGCTATGTCAACACCGAGGCGCGTGACCGCAGCCTGTTGATTCAATCTTTTCACACGTTTCCTGACGACCACGCACTTGTGAAAGTACAGTCGCTCTTCAAGCTTCCTTAGGAGGCCTGGCAGCGACTTGCCGATATCTTGTCGAACGACGCAATATTCAAACGGCTGGTCGCACTCTCAAAGCTGGATGACTTGTCGGAGGTTTCCGACGAAGTCGATGATCTGATCCCCAAAGCGCTGGTTGGCAAGCATGTGCGTTCGGTCTTTCTGGCTGCAACGTTGGCTGCCAGACGGAATACGCTTGCCTACATCGATACGTTGTTGGCGACTTATGAGCGCCTGCTGGAAGAACCGGTAAAGTCGGACCCAGGTTGCGAGGTGAAGACCGTAATTGTTCAGGCGTTGGAATCGGCAGGATATGACAACGAGGATTTTTTCCTCAAAGCGATCGCCTATCGTCAACGCGAACCGGTTTTTGGTGGGGCAGTCGACAAAGCGGCAACGCTACGAGTCCATGCGGGTTTTGCATTGACCGAACTTAACCGTCTGCGGGCAGTCGGTCCGCTTGTGGAACTGTTGGTGGATCCCGAAAGTACGGCTCGCGCCGGAGCCGCCCGCGCCTTGGCGACTTGTGCCGAATCGAGTGCCCGACATGTGTTGCGTTTGAAAGTGCATATGGGCGACTCCAACCCGGCTGTTCTTGGAGAATGCTGTTTTGCCTTTCTCGCCATTGCTGGTCCAGCAGGAGTCCCGGTTGTGGCGGCCCATTTGCAAAGCGAATCGCGGGATGCGCGCATGGAGTCGGCTTTTGCCCTGGGGAACTCGCGCATCGCTTCGGCCTTTTCCTCACTGAAAAAGCATGCTGAGCGTGTGGACGAATGGGAAGAGGCTCAGATTACGTTGACGTCGATTGCTTTGCTCCAGACCGACGAGGCTACCGAGTACTTGTTTTCCATTCTTGAGCAATCCTCGACATCGAATCCCTTTGGACCCGAAGCCGTCAAAGCCTTGGGGTCCGTGCGCGATCGGGATGTGATTGAGTCGCGAGTCCGAGCTTGCCTGAAGAAGGTGTCGAATTCGTCGCTGGAAAAGGCGTTTAAGGAAACCTTCGGTTGATCGACGGGAGCGGCGAAGCCTGGTTAAGCGCGACGAGCCGTCGATTCTGGATTTCGCCAATTCGGATTGCTAACTAAGCGCAAACGAACTCTTTGGCTCGGACGATCGTTTCTTCGTAGAGTTTGACGTATTCTTCCGCGCTGCGTCGCCAGGACCAATCCTGGTTCATGCCGTGCGTGACAAGTCGCTTCCACACCTCGGGGCGATTCGAATAGAGCTCTGCTGCCCATTCAAGTGTTGAGTGGAGTGCGTCTGGTCGGAAGTCGTAAAAAACGAATCCGTTGGGATGGGTTCCGTCTGTCAGGGACTCTTCGGTAGTATTCGTAATCGTGTCTCGTAGTCCGCCGGTTGCGTGAACCACAGGGACCGTGCCGTACTTGAGGCTGTACATCTGATTCAAGCCACATGGTTCATAGCGACTTGGCATGAGAAACACATCGGAGCCGGCTTCGATCTGATGAGCCAATTCGTTGGAGAACGTAATTTGTGCAGCGACTCGGCTGGGATACATCTCGGCGAATTCGCGCAATCGTTTTTCGATTTCCGGTTGGCCAGTGCCGAGGAAAACCCATTGTGCGTTACGGTCGCAAACCCAGTAGTCCATGACTTCGAGAATGAGTTGGATGCCCTTTTGTTCAACCAGTCGGCCGATGACGCCAAACAAAGGTGCTCGTGGATCCTCTGCCAGTCCCAATTTGGATTGCAACGCGGCCTTACATTCGGCTTTGCCCGTTTCCCAACTGTCACTGGTATAGTTCTGTGGAATCAACGGATCGGTGGCTGGATTCCAGATGTTGTAATCGACGCCGTTGAGAATACCGCTCAAATGCTCTTTGCGTTTCGAAAGAGCGCCTTCCAATCCACATCCAAGCGGGCTGCGCTGAATCTCTTCTGCGTAACTGGGGCTGACTGTATTCAGTGCGTCAGCAAACACGATACCGCCCTTGAGCAGGTTCATGTCGCCGTAATACTCAAGCCGCTTCCAGTTGAAGTAGCGCCAGTCCAAACCGGTTAGCAACATGTCCCAGTGCCAGAACACGCCCTGATAGGCAAGGTTGTGAATGGTTAGTAGCGTAGCCATGCCTTCGTAGCCAGGTGCGCAGCGATACTCTGCATCGTGGATGGCTGGGATCAACGAAGTTTGCCAGTCGTTACAGTGGAGGACATCCACCTTCAGATCGAGCAGGCGAATGCACTCCATGACGGCTCGGCAGAAGAAAACAAACCGTTCGCAGTTGTCACGATAATCGACACCGTTCTCGCCATATAGCTCGGGACGATCGAAGTACTTGGGTTGATCGATGAAGTACACGTCGACTTGGCTGTCGGGCAACTTGCCCTTCAAGATGCGCCCGTTGACGGTTTGGCGACCGACGGGAACTTCAAACTCGATACCCGTCGGCTCGACCGCGACACCTGAAGCGAAGACCGAGCGATAGGCCGGCATGATTAATGATGCATTATGGCCCATGGCGAGTAGTTCGCCTGGTAGGGCTCCGCTTACATCGGCGAGTCCACCTGTCTTTGCGAAGGGGACAGCCTCACTAGTTGCAATTAATACGTTTACCACGGTTCAACCTCACGGGAATTAGCACGCTTCGTTATGGAAACGTAGCTCACTTCCTAGTTCTTCGAGGGGCATTCTGTCATGGAATAAACCGAATTTCCCACACATTCAGTTTAGGGCGATCTGGCGAAGCGGGAAACGGCTGTTGGGGATATTACCAATGACGTGTCTAGGGTTTGGATCGGATATGCGGGCAGCCAAGGTAAAGACAAATCCCATGTCGCGAGCAATTCATCCGCTTTTCAATAAATTACACAACCGCAGCAATCGCATTACAAACGATATCGATGTTATCGAGTGTCAATCCAGCTACGTTGATTCGACCATTGCCCACGATATAGATCGAATGTTCTTCACGCAGTCGGCTCACATGGTCAGATGTGAGCCCAGAGAACGAGAACATGCCCCGCTGGCTAGTGATAAAGCCAAAGTCGATTGGCAGGTTTCTTGGATTCATGTTATCCGCAAAAGCCTGACGCAATGCATTGATACGATCGCGCATCTCTGCAAGTTCTTCGCACCAAAGTGATTTGAGTTCAGGATCCGCCAGGATGGTGGCCACGATTGACGCACCGTGGGACGGTGGGTTTGAATAGTTGGTGCGGATGCATTGTTTGACGCGGCTGAGAACGGCGTCTCGCACATCGGTGGATTCTGCCACCACGGTGAATGCGCCGACGCGCTCACGATACAAACCGAAGTTCTTCGAGAATGAAGAGCAAACCAGCAGTTCGTCAACATACGTGGTCAGCGTTCGCAATCCTGCGGCGTCTTCGTCCAGTCCGTCGGCAAACCCTTGGTAGGCGAAATCGACAAGAGGCAGCAGGTTCCGATCTTTGACGATTTTGCCAACTTCGTCCCAATGGTCGGGAAGCAAGTCGACTCCCGTAGGATTGTGGCAACAACCGTGGAGTAGCACGACATCACCATTGGGAATCTTCTGTAGGTCTGCCAACATGGCATCGAAGTCCAAAGCGAACTTCGAGTCATCGTAGTAGGCGTAGGATTTGACCGGGACGCCGGCTGCTTTGAAGATGTTCGGATGGTTGGGCCAGGTGGGTTGGCTCATCCACACCGATTTGTTGGGGAAAACGCGATGCAGGAAATCCGCGGCGACGCGAAGCGCGCCGGTGCCGCCGGGAGTCTGCATGGTTACCAAACGATTCTCGGTAATCGACGGATGGGCGGCACCCAACAGCAGTTCAGGAACCAGTCGGTCGTATTCCGGATGCCCCGTCATGTCGAGGTAACCCTTGCTCATTTCGTTTTCGAGCAGCAAAGCTTCGGCTTTTTTAACACAGCGCAGAACCGGCGTTTTGCCGTTTGCGTCTTTGTATTGGCCAACGCTAAGGTTGATCTTGTTGGGATTCGAATCCTGACGGAAAGCTTCATTCAGTCCAAGGATGGCGTCTGGCGCCGCGGCTTCAACGGATTGGAACATGGGATTGTGTGTTTTGCTTGATGAAAGTGAACCGAATCGGCGGTTCATGAAAGTGCTATGTTGACTCTGCATAAAGCCGCGTGCGACAATTGATGTCCCCGAGGCTGTTTAGGTTCGCGTGTTCTGCGAGATTTTTCAGCCCAACATCGTACTTGTTTGGGGTTGAAGATGTAACCGTCAAGTCGCGATGCCCTCCTGATCCGCAAGTTCAAAAAGTATCTGATATTTCATGGCGCGTCCCTCGATTGGTGTTTGGTTGGTTGGTGCTCGCGGTGGCGTCGCGACGACGACGATGGTGGGGCTGGCAGCGCTCCAGCGCAAAAAAATATCGACGATGGGGCTGGTGAGCGAACTGCCGGACTTTACGCACCTCCCGTTGCCGACGTGGGATTCACTGGTTATCGGTGGCCACGATATCCGCAAGACGCCTGTTTTGGAGACTGCCGAGGCGCTAACGCAGGAAGATCAAGCGATTCGATCGGAGATCGTTTCGGCTGTTCGACGCGATCTCGTAAAGATGGACAAGAACATTCGTCCCGGCACTTTGATCAATGTCGGTGACACGATTGAGCAGTTAGCCGACGGCCGATTGAAGCGAAAGAAGGAAAAGCCCAATGCGGCGATCGAACGAATCCAGTCGGATTTGAAGGACTTTGTTCGCAAGAACAAGCTGAAGCATCTGATCGTCATGAATGTGGCTTCGACGGAACCACCAGTTGATGAACGTAATCTTCCTCGAAAATGGGCCGACTTGGCTAAACTGCTGGAGCAACCCAAGAAGTGTCCATTGGGTGCGAGTTCCATTTATGCGATTGCGGCTTTGGACCTGGGCTATCCGTATATCAACTTTACGCCATCACTCGGTTCCAAGCCCAAGGCAATTTGTGAACTTGCGACTCAGCGCGAGACCTGCCACATGGGGCATGATGGCAAGACAGGCGAGACGCTGCTCAAGAGTGTACTGGCTCCGATGTTTGCCCAGCGCAATCTCGAAGTCATGAGTTGGGTTGGGCACAACATCTTCGGCAACCTCGATGGTCGCGTACTCGATGACCCGGAGAACAAACGCACCAAAGTCGTGAGCAAGGATCGCTTGCTGGGGCAGATTCTGGGTTACAGTCCGCAGACGCACATCTCGATCGAGTACATCGAAAGCCTCGGCGACTGGAAGACGGCTTGGGACCATATCCACTTCCGCGGATTCCTGGGCACGCCAATGAAGTTGCAGTTTACCTGGCAAGGCTGCGATTCCCTGCTGGCGGCACCGTTGGTACTGGACCTGATTCGATTCGCTCATTGCGCACATCAGCGTGGCGACCGTGGATTGTTGAAGTTTCTGGCTTGTTTCTTTAAGTCTCCGATCAATGTAAAAGAGAATGACTTTGGCCGTCAGTTCCAAATGCTGATAGACTGGTCTCGTATCGGCGCAAAATAGGTGGCAACCTGTCTGGCAT
>CAYYHV010000321.1:0-1253 GCA_964471695.1 uncultured Pirellulaceae bacterium | reverse complement strand
ATGTTGAGGTCCTATGTATCGGTTTGGCCGTTTCTTCCGAGGATCTTTTCGTCGAGTCGCGTTTACGCTGGTCGAGTTGTTGGTAGTGATCGCCATTATTGGCATCTTGGTCAGTTTGTTGTTGCCGGCAGTCCAAGCGGCTCGTGAAGCCGCTCGCAATCTTCAATGTCGCAATAAGCTTAAGCAAATGGGATTGGGGCTGGCGAACTACGAATCGGCTCACAAGGCACTTCCTGCGGCTGGTCTGGTTGCTCCATCCGACAACCATTCCATGTTCGGGCCCAATTTTGATCCGCTAAGTGGTCAGCAGATCAGTTGGATGGTTTTGTTGTTGCCGTATATCGAGGAATCAGGGTTGTATGATGAATTTGATTTGAGTCGTTCTGTTTTTGAGCAGGATCGTGATCCTCAATCGCAGTTTGTCACAACCTATCAATGCCCCAGCGATGCGTCGGCGGGACGTGTCTTTTCCGCGCCGAACCTGACCCGTGGAAAAGATCTGGCCAAAGGTAACTATGCGGCATACGTCAGCCCACAACACGTTGGTGATCTCCAATATATCATTGGCGCACTGGGTGGTTTTACACCGGGAAGCGTACACGGCCAGCGGTTGCGTCGAGTAAAAGACGGCACAACGAAAACGATGGCAATCTCTGAAGTGTTGACACGAGACGAGACGGGGGATCCACGAGGCGTCTGGGCCGTTCCGTGGGGAGCCGGCAGCGTGCTGGCCGCACATATCGATCACGACTTTGAGGCGACAGGTACAAGCTTCGAAGATCAACGCAGCGTTCGGCACTACGTTCCAGATCCGGCGTTTTACGATTGGGTTCATCTTCCCAACACGCTCAAAACAAGTGATCTGTTGTATTCCTGCCCGCGGCCTGTCCAAGCCCACGTTCAGGGGCTGCCGTGTTCTCGCGGATCGGGGCGAAGTCGACTGTTTGTGACGGGAGCGCCACGCAGTCATCATCAGGGTGGGGTCAACATGACGTCGTTGGATGGGCATGTAGGATTTCTTTCCGACGATGTGGATCCCGTTTTATTTGTGCAGATCGTCGCTGTGAACGATGCGGCGGTGATTGAGGCAATCGAATGATCGTCGCAAAATTGAAGACACCGCCGGACAGGGCAGGCGTTCATCGCAATTAGGTCAGATTCAGGGAAGGGACCCCGATGCGTTACGAAGGTTTTGAAGAGAGGGATTTTACCCTACGCGACATGTTGGCCAGAGATCGAACCATTCTGGCCAA
>CAYYHV010000320.1:1026-9359 GCA_964471695.1 uncultured Pirellulaceae bacterium | reverse complement strand
ACCTGGCGCTGCAAAACATTCAAGCCCGAGCGCGCGGCCCCAGTGTGTGGATGTTTGCGAATCTGAATAACGCGTTGTTGCTCGCCACCAGTAATCGTTCAGAAGCCGCCGTGGGCTATGCCACGATGGACGGCGATACATGTGGTGGTTTGTCACCGATAGCCGGCATCGACAAAGACTTTTTGCGGCTTTGGCTGCGATGGATGGAATCCACGGGGCCGATGGCGAGTCAGCCGATTCCCGAACTTAGTGTCGTGAACGCACAGCAGCCAACTGCAGAGCTTCGCCCGCAAGCGGAGAAGCAAACGGACGAAGCGGATTTGATGCCCTACGACCTGTTGGACTCGATCGAGCGATCCGCAATCCGCGACAAGTTGACGCCCAAGGATTGCTACGCACGACTGAAACACGATTTTGCGCAATACAGCGATTTGCAGTTGCTGGAATGGACGGAGCGTTTTTTCCGTCTGTGGTGTCGGAACCAATGGAAACGGGAACGTTATGCGCCTTCGTTTCATCTGGATGACGAGAATCTTGATCCCAAGACGTGGTGTCGTTTTCCGATTCTTTCTGGCGGATACCGACGTGAGCTCCGGGAGCTACGCCAGTCTGTCGAAACGGACGTCGGGAGTTAAGTTGCCACTGTGATTTTCGAAGCCGGAGTAGTGGATTAGAATTCCTGCCAGTGGATGTAAATGCATGCGAGTCCGAGCATAACTAGTGTGAATATGGCACTGTGATACACGGGCGTCCAAGGTTTCAACTGGACACGGGCTCCTTCAAGTCGATTGTCTTCGCCGGATACCATCGAGTCCTGTTCAGTCAGCAGGTACACCGACGTCTCTTTGAGTTTCCCCGGCTTAGGGAAAATATTGTACAGGGGGGTGATAGCGTAGCGAAACAGCTTGTCCATCAAAGACGGTTGTGGAGACAGCGTGGAAACGACGTCGCCGCCCGGCAATTGGAATTCGCGGACGCGGTCAATGCGATCCGCCACGAGGAGTTTGTCGGAACCGCTGAATTCGGCGGATGTCAGTCTGCTTTGTCCAGGGATATTGCTTGAAATATCCTTGCCGTTTGCGACATCGTACAACCAGACGCGACGGTCATGCGACAAAACCGCAATGAACTTCCCTTCGGGCGATGACTCGGCAAAACGCGGTGTGGCATCCCCGAACGGTTGGAAGGAATCTTTTTCTTCCAAGGTGCCAGCGTCTCTCACATGAATTGTGCCTTCGTCGTCGGCAATCCCCAGCGTATTGCCGGCGGCCGCCATGAGGACATCTTGTTCCGTGTCGAGAATAGGAATCTGTTTGGTAAGGGAGAAGCGTCCCCCTTCGGATTGAAGGTCCAATCGTTGTAGCTCGCCTCGCCCGTAGACGAACAGGGAACCATCAACGGTATTCATCGTGGCCGTCTGTGCATCGGCAGCGAAATCGTATCCGCGTGGTCCTGCCGGTCGGAAGGAACCACGTTTGCGTCCTAACGAATACTTCATGCCAAAGACATTGATGTCCTTACTCTCGCGTTTCTCGACATCGACGATTCGCGAAATACCGGTACTCTCGAGCACAAAGAACTCCCCAGAGGGGGACTGCATCAATTTGATGCAGTTTGAGGGGGCCGAGTCTAATTCCTGGCGTTCCCATCCGGCTTCGGACTTGCCGGCGACCAATCGTGATCGTGAGCCGCGTCGTTCGATGGCAATGACGCGATTGTTCTTCTCATCATAAACCGGACCAAGGAAGTTGTTCTGCCGAGCAAACGCAGGAGGTCCGGCTCCCGCAGCCGTGACAAAGACGGGAGTCCATTGCTGGTCGTCTTCGTTCCAGTCGGTCATACCGCCGGATTCGGAAATGGCAAGAACCCCTTCGCCCGTCTTGACGGCTTTGATAATCCGTCGAGGCTGCATCATCAGCCCGTCGATCAGTTCATAGACGAATCCCACGCTGAAGCAGGCGGCCCAGAACAAAATGGCAGCGACTACGCACATGATCGTGTTGCGCCAGACGATACCCGCGAAGGCAGATACCGAGTAGTAGACTGCGAACAGGAACATCAAAATGGGGATTGCCCAAAAGATACGATTGTTCCAAATGTCGAATCGCCACCCGACGACGAGATAGATCCCGCAAATCAAGTAAGCCGCGTTGATCAGGACGAACCAGCATCCGCCGATGAACTTGGACAGGTAGAGTAAGGATCGGACAATCGGCTTGCTGAAGAGAAGGTTGACGGAGCCAGCATCAAACATATTTGGGATAATGGATGCCGTGACCAAAATCGCCGTGAAAACCCCGACTGTGGCTCCAATGAAGTTCATCAAACCGGCGACAACCATTTTGATGAACTGTTTGGTTTGCTTTTCACCGAACGGCAGCGGGTCGCCGACAGGATTGCCAAAGTAGCTGACAAGTACCGAGCGATCGGGGCCTGAACTCAAGTCGCGTCGGAATGCGGCTCCGACGGCCAAACGATTCAGTCGCTGTTGTTGAATCTCCGTTCGATCTCCGGCTTCGATCGCGAGCAGCTCGTCGCCTTCTTCAGTCAGTTTCAGTTCGCGGATCTGCTCATCCGTAAAGGCGTCGGTTTTCTTCAGCAGTTCGTTGATCTTGGAGGTGAGTTCGCTGACCGTCTCAAACCTTTGACGCCCGTCGGCTTTTCCCGTGGCGATGGGCTTAAGCTTTTCTTTGAGTGTATCGGGCAGCGTGTCCCAAACGGCTCGACCCACTGTGTTTTCGGTGCCGCCACTGGCCGCCAGTCGCTTGGCAAATTGTTGCGATGATTTGATGGCGTTGCGTTGGATGGTGGTTGTCATCGGGTGCGTCAGACCAAGCGGCATGATTGCCAGCAGGAAGAGCGTGATCAGCCCGAGCAGCACCCAGAGGACTCGCGAATAGAGGGCTTCGCGAAACGAGTCGGCGATGATTGCGATGTAGGGTCTCATTGTACCGGGTGATCTCCGACTAGTTTCAAGAATGCGTCTTCGAGTGTTCTACCTTGCCACGACAGTGAGTTAATACTCACGCCAGCAGCGCGGAACCGGTCGACGATGCTGTCCGATTCGGCTTGAGAAGCAACATGGAGATTCATCGTGTGAGGTCGATTCGGGTTCCAGTCGTCGGCTGGTTCCCAATGTTCGTAGACTTGGCGAATCTGTTCGTGAGTGCCGGTGAAATTAATCTCGATTTCTCCGGCGCCCTCTTTGGGGGTCAGTTCGTCGAGCGTCCCGACAAATTTGAGAGTCCCTTTGTCAAGGATTGCGACTCGGTCACAAACCAATTCGACTTCCTGGAGAAGATGACTGTTCAGGAAGACGGTTCGTCCCTCGGCTCGGAGTCCGTCGAGGATGGATCGTACGTTTGAACGACCCACGGGGTCCAAACCATCAGTGGGTTCATCAAGAATCAAGACGTCGGGGTCATGCAACAGGGACTGGGCCAAACCAAGCCGTTGGAGCATGCCTTTGGAGAATCGCTTGACTGATTCGCGATCGCGCCCGGCTAATCCCACGCGCTTGAGCAAGTCGTCGCGTTTGGCCGCGACTTCACGGCTGCTCATGCCGCTAAGCTTGCCATAGAAATCCAAAGCGGTGCGAGCCGTTTGGTGACGAGGGATTCGAAGGTGCTCGGGGAGGTAACCGACGCGTGTGCGACTGCGACGATCACCCGCTGGAAAGCCCAGCATGGAGGCGTTTCCACCTGTCCGGCGGATAATGCCCAACAGGATCTTCACCAGCGTCGTCTTGCCCGCCCCATTGGGACCGAGCAACGCGAAGACTTCGCCAGGACGCACGTCAAACGAAACGCCCTTCAGCGCGTGGACTCCCTTTTTGAATGTTCCCTTGTACTGTTTTTGGACGTTGTCCACTGTGATAACTGAACCGTTGGTGCTCACTCAGTACTCCGGATGAAATGCTTAGAGGCCAATAGGGAGGATTATTGCAGTTTCCGGCCAAGTTTCGAGGGCGGTAGGTAGAAAGGTAAGCGGCAAAGGTCTCAAGGGAACGCCAATTTTACCCGGGTGTTGTGAAGAAACCGCACAAATGATCTGTTCGCACTGGATGAACTCCTGCCTGAAAGGCGAAATGACGGACGATTCAAATTCAAGGGCTATGGTTTGGATAGTAACCAGCATTTGATTGGAGCATGATCTACTATGTTTTCGTTTACTGCACGACGTAAGAAGCAGGACGTCAGCCTCTTCATGCGTCGAATTATCGACCTGACTTCCCCGAATCGTCCTCGTGCTGACGATGGACGCCATGACTTGCGATACAATCGGTCAATTCCCGTTGTCTGCTGTCCATGGCGAAAAAATCGGCCGGACACATCGCAAGTCACTGTGGGGATCACGAAAGACCTGACGGACGTGGGCATGGGTGTTATCACCACATGCGACCTCGAAGCCGACAAGATTGCGGTCATGATCGAATTGGACAATTCGGACGCTCCAGAGCCTTGGATGTTCGTGGGAGAAGTGCGGCAGAAAACGAATCTGCCCGGTGGGTGTTCGCTCTACGGGATCGAGTTGGTAAGGCTACTCAATGGCGACACTCGGGCGATGAACGACTTGTTGGCCATCTCGGCAGAATTCAAATCCGAGCCGTGTCCAAGGTGCGAATAAGCCGATGATGCGTTGAATGGGTGCCCGTACATGCATAGCGACTCTCTTTCGAGAGTCGCTTTTTTTGCGCGTCCGTTTGTTGCGACAGTCGAGGTGCGTGAATCGTGCCTTTCGACTCGAATCAACAATGCTCCGATCGGCTACCTACGCCTTGTCGTCTTCTTTTAACAGGTTGCGAAGCACCGTTTGCAGGATTCCGCCGTTGCGGTAGTAGTCCATTTCGACAGGCGTATCGATGCGCACCGTCGCGTCGAATTCGATCTTCTTATCATCGTCGGTTGTGGCGATGACTTTGACAGTCCCTCGTGGTTGGAGGTTGTCGCTCGCTGCGATATCAAAGGATTCATTGCCCGTCAATCCAAGCGACTTCCACGTTTCACCATTTGGAAATTCCAGCGGCAGGACACCCATGCCGACGAGATTGCTACGGTGGATGCGCTCAAAGCTCGTGGCAATAACAGCGCGGACTCCGAGAAGCAAAGTCCCCTTGGCGGCCCAGTCACGTGAGCTACCAGTGCCATACTCGGTGCCAGCCAACACGACCAGCGGCGTGCCATCTGCTTTGTAACGTTCGGCCGCATCATAAATCGACATCTGCTCACCGCTGGGAACGTGGCGCGTCCAGCCGCCTTCAGTGCCCGGAGCCATCTGGTTTCGGATGCGAATGTTGGCAAACGTACCTCGATGCATGACACGATCATTTCCTCGCCGTGAACCGTAACTGTTAAAGTCGCGGCGATCAACGTTGTGCTCCTGCAGGTACGCACCCGCTGGACTGTCTTTCGCGATCGCGCCGGCTGGAGAAATGTGATCGGTCGTGACGGAATCGCCAAGCAGGCATAGCACGCGAGCGCCCGTGACGGGTTCGATCGGATCGGGATCCGGTTTGAGGCCTACCATGAACGGCGGTTCCTGGATGTAGGTACTCGAGCTATCCCATTCGTAAATATCGCCTTCTGAGATTTTGATGGCGTTCCATTTTTCATTCGAATCGAAGGCGCTTCCATACTGATTGGCAAACATCTCGGGGGTCACACTCGATTCAATGACACTGGCAATTTCTTCATGCGTGGGCCAGATGTCTTTTAAGAAGACATCTTCGCCATCGCTGCTCTTGCCGAGCGGTTCGTTGACGAGGTCAATATCCGTCGACCCCGCAAGAGCATAAGCCACAACCAAAGGTGGGCTTGCCAGATAATTGGCCTGAACGAGTGGGTTCACGCGTCCTTCAAAGTTTCGATTGCCACTCAATACGGCGGATGCCACAAGGTTTCCGTCCGTAACAGCCTTGGCGACAGGATCGGGAAGAGGGCCACTGTTGCCGATGCAGGTCGTACATCCATAACCGACGGTATGGAAACCAAGTTTCTCGAGCGATTCAGTCAGCCCGGCTTTGTCGAGGTAGTCAGTGACGACTCGGGAGCCCGGTGCCAAGCTGGTCTTCACGAACGGTGGTACGGTGAGTCCCTTGGCGGCAGCGTTGCGAGCCAACAGGCCGGCAGCCACCATGACGCTGGGGTTGCTCGTGTTCGTACAACTCGTGATGGCCGCAATCACGACGGCACCGTGAGTGATGTCGACGGCTTTGCCGTTCTGTACAGTCGCAGTTGATTGCAACGCGTCACCGCTGAGGGCGAAGCCGCGTTCAGCCACGGGCGCCTTCAATGTTTCAGAGAACGCCGACTTCATTCGGGACAGCGGAATTCGGTCCTGAGGTCGTTTGGGACCTGCCAGCGAAGGTTCGACTTTGCTGAGGTCAAGCGAAACGTTTTTGGTGTACGTTGGAACGGGACTGGCGTCCGTACGGAACGTCCCTTGTTCTTTCGTATAACGTTCAACAAGCTGAACTTCTTCGGCGGTTCGTCCAGTCCGGGTAAGATAGTTAAGAGTCTCATCGTCGATTGGGAAATAACCCATCGTTGCACCATACTCTGGAGCCATGTTGGCGATGGTGGCTCGATCAGCAAGCGTCATATTGGAAACGCCGCTTCCGTAGAATTCAACGAACTTTCCAACCACGCCTTCTTTACGAAGGATTTCGACGACCATCAGTACGAGGTCAGTCGCGGTAGCGCCGGGAGTCAATTTGCCGGTAAGTTCGAAACCGACCACTTCAGGCATCAACATATAAAGCGGTTGACCCAGCATGACGGCTTCGGCTTCGATACCACCGACACCCCAACCAACGACACCCAATCCATTGATCATCGTGGTGTGCGAATCCGTGCCAACCAAAGTGTCAGGGACGGCGACATGCCCTTCGTGGTCCTGGCGAAGGAAAACGCCCTTAGCCAGGAACTCCAGATTGACTTGGTGAACGATGCCAACGTTTGGAGGAACGGCTCGGAAGTTATCAAAAGCATTTTGACCCCAGCGAAGGAATTCGTAGCGTTCGCGATTGCGCGTGAATTCGAGATCCACGTTGAGTTGCAAAGCGTCGCCGCTGCCGAATCGATCAACCTGGACGGAGTGATCGATAACCAGATCGACAGGAATCAGCGGATTAATTTTCTTGGGGTCACCGCCCAATCGCTGCATCGCACTACGCATGGCAGCCAGATCGACGACGGCGGGCACACCCGTGAAATCTTGCAAAACGACTCGAGCCGGTTTGAATGGGATCTCATCTTTCGCAGGCGAAGCGGCTTGCCACCCGGCCAGGTTCTTCACATCATCTTCCGTGACGATATAGCCGTCGCATGTACGAAGGACGGCTTCGAGGAGATTTCGAATGGAGTAGGGAAGGTTGGACATGTTGCCCAGCCCCAATTCTTCCAATTTCGATAGTCGGTAGATGCCCACGTCACCGTTGCCGCTGTCAAACGTATCGCGGGCACCAAATGAGTTGAGTTTGCTATCGGCCATCGTCTGTTTGTCTCCGGGAAATTCTCGATCTTTACAAGTCCGGATCTTAATAAAATTCGCTCGCGTTGTCTGCGGCAGATGGAGGCCGGATTGTGTGTGGAGTTCGAGGGAAATTGTGTAACCAGCATCGTCTTGGACCCGCGGAGTTGGTATCTTGTGCAGCGCAACAAGGGCCAGGTACCGCAAACCATGACGAACATTGATCAGTTCGAGAGCGTTTTTCGATCCGCTGACAAACAGCGGTTCTCGCTCCAATCCTTCAGTCTGACGAAAATCCTTGTGGTCACCGATGTGACTCGAGAGGAATCGTCGGCATTTGTTGACGAATCAAAATATCTGCTGAGCGAGGTCCTGAAGGCCCGCAATCCGAGTTGGCAGATCTTAGCCGGGAACGAGTACGACTCGATTGACTCGTTGGTGGCGGCAATTATCGCCAGCCAGGCCGATTTGATTTGCACCTATAGAAATCTCAAAACGCCAGCCGACTCGTTTCCGTTTTCCCTGGGTAGTCATCTCGACATCATGACTCAGGCGACGGCGGTTCCAGTATTGGTGCTCCCTCGGCCGGATATGCCCAATCGATCCGTCCCGGACAATATGGATTCGATCATGGTCATTACGGACCATCTAACCGGCGACGACAAGCTTGTGAGTACTGCGGTTCATTTGGGCGAACCGGGGGCGGTCGTCATTCTTACGCACGTCGAAGATGAAAGACAATTGAAACGTTTTCTGGCGACGATCGGCAAGATACCCAGTCTAAATACGGAAAACGCAGAACAGTCGCTTCGAGAACAATTGCTGAAAGAACCTCGGGACTATATCGATTCGATCCGCGAAGT
>CAYYHV010000320.1:0-1016 GCA_964471695.1 uncultured Pirellulaceae bacterium | reverse complement strand
CCATTGTCACGATGGGAAATCATCTGCGTGACTATCGACGACTGATTGAAGAACACAAAGTCGATTTGCTGGTCATGAATACCAAAGACGATGAACAGTTGGCGATGCACGGCTTGGCCTATCCGCTGACGGTTGAACTTCGAAACACTCCAATGTTACTGCTGTAGTGCCTGCAACCCTCGAGACGAACATGGACGTATTCTCTTATCCCCTTCTGGCGAATTCAGCCAACGTACCTGGTTGGGTCACCGCTATTTTTGCGTTGTTGCTGGTGGGGTTGATTTTGTGTTTGGCATTTGAAGAGAAGCTCCACGCGAAGAAATCTGTTATTGCTGGGACTTTCGCAGTCATTTGTCTGTTCCTCGGCAGTCTTTGGGGCGTACTGCCTTTTGAAGATATTGTCGTAGGCAGTCATGAGCTCGTAGATCACCACGGAGTCGTCGGTGAATACGTTGACGAGCACGATCAACATCACGAGTTAAAGCTCGATGAATATCATCCTTCAGAGGACGTCGGACATGCCGTAGCTGGCGAGCACAGCGATGAGGCAGTGGTAGGCGGAAGATCGAACGACGACGAAAAAGCGGCTGCCGAGCATGAGGAACACGAATCGTCGCGAAGTGTTCACGTCGATGGCCATCGAATTCTCATGCCGGTGTATATTCCCGCTGTCGATTGGGGCGTAATTGCCATTATTCTTGGCTCCAGCCTGTTCGTAGACATTACGAGTAAATCTGGGTTGTTCACCTGGATTGCGCTGAAAGTCACCAAGGCTTCGGGGGGGGATCCTCGCAAGCTGTTGTTTTTCTACGGCATCATGACGGTGGTTTTTTCCGCTGTTCTGAACAATGTTACGGCAATGATCATCATTGGCTCATTGACCGCCGTATCGCTGAAAAAGCTGGGTCGTGATGAGAAACTGCTCGGGTTCCTGTTGATCGAGGGCCTGCTTACGAACGTCGGTGGGCTGCTGACACTGATTAGTTCCGTACCCAATATTATTGTCGGCACGGCCG
>CAYYHV010000319.1:1630-9393 GCA_964471695.1 uncultured Pirellulaceae bacterium | reverse complement strand
GTGTCCGCCAGGGAAGGCTCGCGTCGCGCCTTTACGGTGCACCCAAGCCGGTTTGTTATCAACAATCTCTTTTCGAGCGATATTGTGGCTGATGAAATACACCAGCTTTCCCGTCGCCCCGGGAAGCACTTCTTGGAAGGCTTCCAGAACGAGAGCATTGATCAACAAATGGTTCACGGTCGCAAAGTTGGCTCCCAGCGCCATATCGTCAAGGTAGTCGTTCGCCTCATTGGTTCCCAACGGAGCGTAGACTAATTGACGATCACCGGCTGGTAACGGCGTTCCCCAAGTCGCAAATTTTTCCTGCAACGTCTTGAACTGCCCTGAAGCCAGGATGTGCCCAAAACCTCGCGATCCACAATGCGACAGGAAAGCAACCTTACCGTCCTGCAACCCAAACGTATCTGCGATCGAACGAGCCCGATCGTTGTCGGCAACATCAACCACTTCACATTCTCCGAAGTGATTTCCACCACCATAGGAACCGAGCTGCCCCATCTTATCTGCGAAGTTGCTCATGGCACGCTGCTTCAACAACGAATCCAATCGAGCCGCCAACGCATCACGCGAGTCGTCGTGCCCCACATGGAACGCGTCTTCGCAACGATCCGCCCATGCGGTTGGAATTCCCAACTGTTCGCATACGCTGGACGAAGCGCCCTCGACAACCAACTGCTTTCCAAGCTTTTTCAGCACGCGACGTGATTTGGGTACACTACGCTGCCCCTTACCAGGCCCCGTCGGAGTTCGCTGGCAGATCGCAGAAATTAAGGCTCGTCGAGTACGTCGATCTTCAATCGCGTCCGCGGGTACATCCAACTGCAACAAACTCATTGAACACTTGATGTCCACGCCAACGGGTCCTGGGTAAATGTGCGTCGGCGAAACCATGACACATCCTACCGGAGCCCCATATCCCAGGTGGGCGTCGGGGTTCAGCACCACTTGCGAAACTCCGGGAGCCTGACGGGAATTGATGGCCTGTTGCAAACACACGTCATCGAATGTCGATCGAATCGCCTCCGTCCCGATGACGGTGATTGGCGCAGTCGTCTCGGTGGGGAGCATGGCCGTAGCCTCGCCGGTGGGGATCATTTGCAACTTGGTGCGTGCTTCTGCGGTGGACATAGCGTTCTCCCTTTGACTAAACCGTCGTTTCGTTCGACTTACTTGAAACAAGGCTAAAGCACGGCTCGTGCCAAAAACCAAGCAATGAACGCAAACCCATTCCAAAAAACACCTTAGAGAAAATCCATGCCAGAATCCCACGAAACCGATTACGACATATACGATCCAATTATCTCGTGACTTATAATTCTATATATGAAAAAGAAACTCGTCATTATTGGGCTGATCGGCACAAAACTGGATCAGAATCCGCGCCGGGGCGATCGTTGGCAGTCATGGCGTCCATCCGTAGCGATTTGCCAACAGCAGGATCTCATCGTTGATCGTTTTGAGTTACTGCACGACGCCAAGAGCAAGCCGGTCCTGGAGCAAGTCGTCAAAGACATCGAATCCGTGTCTCCCGAGACGGATGTGCGACCGCATGAAATCCGCCTTCGTAACCCATGGGACTTTGAGGAAGTCTACTCGGCACTTCACGATTTCACACGCCACTGCTCATTCGACACAGACAAAGAAGACTATCTCGTCCACATCACGACAGGAACGCATGTTGCTCAGATTTGCCTGTTCTTGCTTACCGAGTCCCGGCACTTCCCGGGATCGCTGCTTCAATCGTCACCGCCGAGAAAGCGTAACCAAGAAGCGCACGGACATTATCGTATCATCGACCTCGACTTGTCTCGCTACGATCAACTAGCCAGCCGATTTCAGAAGGAGCAGCAAGAGAGTTTATCGTTCTTGAAATCGGGTATCGAGACGCGCAATAAGGATTTCAACCGGCTGATCGAACACATCGAGTCGGTATCGCTGGCAACGAAGTCTTCCATCCTGCTAACCGGCCCGACGGGAGCCGGCAAGTCTAACTTGGCGCGTCGCATCTACGATCTTCGTCGCCATCGCGGTCAGGTTACCGGCGAGTTTGTCGAAGTCAATTGTGCAACGATTCGCGGCGAACAATCCATGTCGACGCTGTTTGGCCACGTCAAAGGATCATTCACGGGAGCCACCACGAATCGCGCGGGACTCCTTAAAGCTGCGGATGGCGGCGTCCTGTTTCTCGACGAGATTGGCGAACTGGGTGCGGACGAGCAAGCCATGTTGCTTCGAGCGATTGAAGAAAAGACCTTTGTACCGCTAGGGGCAGACGAGTCGACACAAAGCGACTTTCAGCTGCTCGCAGGAACCAACCGCGACCTCACACTTGAGGTGGCGGCCGGTCGATTTCGAGAAGACCTGTTAGCGCGCATCAATCTTTGGTCATTCCAACTACCGAGCCTGGCAGAGCGCCGGGACGACATCGAGCCCAATTTGGATTTTGAGTTGCAGAAGTTTACTTCTGAGTACGGGCGCAAAGTCACCTTGAACAAGGAGGCTCGCGCGGCATTCTTGAAATTTGCCAACGACCCTGCGACTCCTTGGAAAGCCAACTTTCGCGATCTCAATGCGGCGGTGGTTCGCATGGCGACTTTGGCGACGGGTGGACGAATTACCGCGGCGAAGGTGAAGGACGAAATCCGTCGACTGCGCTATGCATGGCGCGGCGCTACCGTCGATGGCGACTTGGACGTGCTGTCCCGGTTTCTCGACGACGGGCGGATCGACGAACTAGATCGCTTTGATCGCGTCCAATTGGCCGAAGTCATTCGTGTGTGCCTCAATGCAAAATCTCTCTCGGCGGCTGGACGGGAGCTCTTTCAGGTTTCACGTCAAGCCAAGCAGAAGCCGAATGACGCCGACCGCTTGCGCAAGTATCTAGCAAAATTTGACTTGAGCTGGCAACAGCTGCAATCGACGAGATAATCCTCCCACGGTTCGTCTTACGTGTTGGCACCGATTCATTGGTCCAATACTGCGATTCTCCGCTTTTTTCTTGCGCGGTTGGGATTTCCCAAAGGAACAAACCTCAAGGCTGTTTACGTGTGAAAAAACACACAATTCGGCTCGAATATTTATCGAATCGCAAAATCTTGATCATTCGCATGCCTGGCTGACATTGTCCACGAACCGGTGCGAGGACGGCTCGTAACAGATCTCGGGTCAACGCAGAATCTCTGATAAACTCTATCGTCACGAAATCCTAGAACAAACGAGCCCCATGAATTCACCGGCCGACACCGAACGCACTGACCCCGTCGACTGGGTCGATCTTTATGGAGACTATCTGTATCGCTACGCCGTTTCGCGGTTGCGTGACAGTAACGTCGCGGAAGACGTTGTCCAGGAAACTTTTATTGCCGGCATCCGGCACCACGATCAGTTTTCCGGTAAGGGGTCCCAGCGAGGATGGTTGCTGGGAATCCTGAAGCGCAAAATCATCGACTATGTTCGCAAACGCAATCGCCAGGAACGCGTAGGCTCGTTCGAGGATGAGACCGACCCGACGGTACTATTGTTCGACGCGAATGGTCAGTGGAAGAAGAACGCCCTGCCCGACACATCACCGGACCGCAACATCCAATCGTTAGAACTCAACGAGATTGTGCAAGATTGCTTGACCCATTTGCCTCAGGGACAAGCCGACGTATTCATTCTCAGCGTGATGGAAGAGTTGGAAAGCGAACAGATTTGCCAGGAACTGGACATTACGCCACAGAACTTGTGGGTTCGTTTGCATCGAGCCCGTTTGGGACTGGCGAAGTGTGTTAGCTCAAAATGGTATCAGGAAGAAGTGCCTCACAATGTCAAATGACCAACCTATCAATGACAAGGAAGCCGCCGAATTGGTTTCCAAATCTCTGGCTGGCACGATTAGTATCGACGAAAAGAAGGAGCTCGAAGCCTCTTTGGCTGAGAATTCCGAAGTTCGCGTCTTCAACGAGTTGGCGAAAATTATTCACAAGTCGGTGGTAGATGTTGCCTCTCGTTCGTTGGCAGGCGACGACTCGATCGCACCGGGCCTCAGTCAGAATTCGAAGGCTCGTATGCGGGATTCAATTCGCATCGCCAAGAGCGAGTCTATACATTTCACTAAGTCTTCGGGTCGCACTCTATCTGCATCGGATTCGATATCGCTGGGTGTCGAACCATCCGAATTGCGTCAAGCGACTTCGAGGTTCCGCATGATCCGCCCCATCGCCAAAGGCGGGCTAGGCAGCGTCTGGCTGGCCTATGATGAAAAAATCAAGCGACGGGTTGCGATCAAATCCATGAGCCCCAAAGGGCTGGAATCGCCCAAAGCGTGGCAGCGATTTCATCGAGAAGCCGAACTGACGGGGCAACTCGAACACCCCAACGTCGTTCCTCTGTACCAGTATGGAACTGACCCGGCAACGGGCGAGCCATTTTATGCGATGCGTTTCCTTGGCAAGCGGACGCTTGCCAATGCGATCCTCGAATTCCACGAACTACGAGCAAATTGCGAAGCCGATGATCTCGGGATGCACCGGTTGCTGCAGGTTTTCCTCGACGTATGTCAGGCGATTGCTTACGCGCACTCGCGTCGTGTGATCCATCGCGACTTGAAACCAGAAAACGTAGCGCTCGACAACTTTGGGCAAGTCTTAGTCCTCGATTGGGGGCTGGCCAAGCTTGTCGATGCGACCGAACCTTCCGAGATCCACAGCGACCTCGACGACGACCCATTTGATTCAGTGGCGTCTCGAACGATGGATGGGGACGTTGTTGGAACGCCGCTTTATATGGCACCTGAACAAGCCGCTGGCGATCACGACAAAGTCGACGAGCGAACCGACGTCTACGGATTGGGTGCGATCCTCTTCTCCATCCTTACGGGCTCGGCGCCTCATCGGAAAACGCTGGATACCGAAATGTCGGCTGGCATTGATGACTTGCTCCAGGCAATTGCCACCAAGGAGACTCCGAGGGCCCGCGACTATTGTGAGTGCGTCCCACGCGAATTAGAACGAATCTGCCTTAAGGCGATGTCGCGGCAACCATTTGCCCGCCATCAGACCGCCAGCGAGTTGGCGGATGCCGTCGAGCGCTGGATGGCTGGGCAAAGCGACAAAGCGACTCGCTACGAAAACCTGAGGATGGTCGGACGCGAGTTGCGAGCCAGTTTTGTTTCGACAGCCGAAACGATCGAGACCAATGCGAGATTTGTATCCACGCTACCGCCAATTCAGGAGCTGGCTCGCATCCAAAATGACGAAGACCAGATCACATGGTGCAAACGTCTGGCAACGATTTTCACGGGACTGCTCGGCGCCATCGGAGATTATTCAAGCATCATTTTCAGTCGCGTGGACGGTGATCAATTCCAGGAACTGGTCCGCGTACAGCGTCATTCGACCGACATGTCGCGTGTTCGGCCGATTCCGCGCAGTCGACTGCGGGCTGGCAAAACCACAGAGTTCATGCAACGCGTGCTTGCACAAAATCCAGATGAAGTACTGTCGTCGTTAATCTGCGACTCGATGTGCGATGAAAGCGAATGCGGTCGACCGCGGCTTATCGCCGGGATTCCAATTTTCGATGACGAAACCGAAGACCTCTTCGGAATGATTCTGATCTCTTGCAATCTTGAACTTGTATTCGAACGACAGATGGCACAGAAGCACGAAGCCTACGAGATCATGGCCGCCTGCGATACGCACCACATCATGATGCATAACGTGGACAATACGATGCAGGAGAAAACGCTGTCGCGACCCGTCGCAGAGGTGAGCCCTCACTTCGTCGAAGCCGTGAGTTCGCTTCAAACTCAAAGTGAGTATCTCGACGAGTCTGATCAGAATATCTACGGCGCGCGGCTCTGGCTGATTCCTCGCAAGCACGGAATGATGTACCTGCTACGTCAGAGTCCTTGATTGCAGATCGTTGATCAATTTTCAACTGGCGTTGCCAGTCAGATCTTCAACACCGTAAGGCACGAAGGGCTTTCGCGAGTGCCCCAAAAACCGCTCCGTCAGCGTGGAATAGGCATCACGCGCATGCTGCTTACCCAAGTCAAACAGCCGCGGTAAATTTTCAATTCCATCCAGAGGCCACTTCTGGTTCATATCAAAATTCAAATGGTGGAAATTGTCGCCCAGTAGAAACTTGAGTGGTTCATGGACTCCCGCCACCTGAACGGTCGTCATTAAATCCGCAACATGCTGAGCCCAATAAAGCATTCCCGCATCACTTCCGGGCGGGCAGAGCGAGTAACTTGCATTGCCAGTTCCGATAGAAAGCAGTGCAATGTCCTCCATGTTGAACGATGGATCGCATTGACCGCGTTGACAGTCCCTGCGGATCCGCATCCCCTCAGCAAATGAGAGCATACTTGGATCAACCGTCCACAATCCCCCATCGGCATAAGCCTGACCGTTGATTTCCTTGTGAGGAAAGTAGGTAGGCGCCGCGGTCGCCGCGACGAGCATGTCCATGATTCTGACATCGCGATCTGCCAGGCTTTCAGGAATGTGGCATGAACGAAATATATGGGGCCGACCTTGGGTCAAGTTCACGGCTGGCACGATCAACCGCGATCCATTGACGTCGTTCAACGTCATCTCGCCAAAACCAAGCTCGAAAGAACGATGCAGGGCATCCGGACAATAACGGGCTCGCAAGAATGCGTCGAGCATGTTTCCCGTTCGCCGACGATACGCCCAGTTGGCTCCCGCGTAAAAGGCTCGCAAGACGCCCTTCGCGCGATACTTCGGCCGCGGCGAGAAAATCCCTTCGCCATACTCTTCATAGAATTGCTGCATCTGCTGAGCCGATTTTCCGCAAGCCAGTCCAGCCGCGATGATGCCACCCGTCGATGATCCCGCGATCAGATCGAAACACTCAAAAATAGGCCGGCCCAGCTGCTTTTCGAGTTCACTGAGCAAAGCCGTAATGTATCCGCCGCGGATGCCACCTCCGATCAACGACAGAATCTGAAATCGAGCCATTTTACCTCAACCGTTTTTTGGATTACGTTTTCGCGGCGACTTAGAAATAGACGGAGCACCTGTCAAGGAATTACACGAGCCTGCAGAATAATATGGGTAAATCGGATTCGTGGAGTTCTATTCTGATACTCAGGGATTATTCAGGCAACACGACATCAGAGCCCGGCGAACCCGACAAGATTTCATTCTGACGCAAATGAACCAGTGCTCGGTCGGTATTGTTGTAAGTAAACGGACCAACGCCTTCGGCGACATACAACCGGTTTGAAGAGATGGTATTCATTTGACATTTATGGAATCGAATTGGGCTGCGCGCCGTCCCGAAAATCGTATTGTCGTGGACTACGATTTCCGAACTGCCTTCGTCCATGAAAATCCCGTTACTTTCCGCGCGGCCCAGATTAAGTGGAACATCATGAATTCGATTCTTTACGAGTCGAGTTCCCGGCTGGCGACCGAGCGTGTAGATGCCACCACCATCCGACAAGATTTGCATAACATGGTGGATGTGGTTCTCTGCAATTAAATTCCCCCGGCAGCCGGACGGCACATTGTTCCAACGCCAGCCCACGGAGACACCGGTGTACGGCAGATTTGCGACCTCGTTACCGACGACCCTGGTATCGCGGGCAATGCCAACCCAAACGCCGACGGCTCCAAACAGAATCTGCCCACACTTCGTTATGCTACATCGTCGGACTTCGTTCGAATTGACGACAAGCGACGGCTCGGTTCGATCGACCGTTTCGCCAATCATGATACCGTTGGCACCGACGTCGTTGATCGTACACC
>CAYYHV010000319.1:0-1620 GCA_964471695.1 uncultured Pirellulaceae bacterium | reverse complement strand
TGCTCGCCCCAATAGATACCGCCCCCACCCAGATGCTGGAACTGACAATTACGAAAGACGCACGCCTTGGCGAAAGCAACATCCACAGCCGCCGGCGGACAGGGACGATCGGACTCGTGCACGGCGTCCGCTTTAACAGGCTCGCCATCAGCGGCTCGGCGCTCAAAGTGGCTTGCCTGAATGCCAGCATACCCATTGGCTGGTAGTGGGCAGGTCGAGTCCGAAAAAACCAAGCCTTCAATGTTGATTCGGCCAGCCGGCTTATCAGCGGTACCACGAATTGTGAGCAACGTTGGTATCGTCGGCTGGACGATTCTCCATTCGTTGGGATTCGACTTTGCCGCATACAAATAGAATCGGCTCTCCTCGGGATCCCAAAAGAACTCGCCCTCCGTATCTACGAAGTCTCGGGCGTTCTCGAAAAAGAAGCGAGGATGGACTTCAAAGCCGTTGATGCGAAAAAAATCATGGACGGCCCCGACTCGATCTGCCAAGTGAATCGTCTTGTCCTGCAGCTTGGCAACACGGACTCGTGACATCGACCAATCGTGCAGTATTCCCAATTCCAGTCGACGTGCGGCCTCTGTAGAAATTTTCGAACAACTTGACCAGGCATCATCGTCAACGGTGAATGAGGTACGACCATCTTCTCCCACTTCGGCGACCCGAAAATAGCCATCGTCTGGCTCGCGTGATCGACCAGCCCGCTGACCGTCGATAAACAACTGTCGCCCCGGAAGTACTTGGTCTACATCAGGCAGCCGTTCCGAAACCCAGACGTTTTTCGCTATTTCGGTCCAACCGGTAACAATTCTCCCGCCGCTTACGTTCACCGAATTTGGCTGCGAGGCGCGAATCATCAGACTGCCACCCAAAGGGACATCCTTCTCCGTAAGACACAGAGTCTTCGAAAGCTCATACCGCCCGGGATATATAACCACCTCCAAGTCACCTGACGCACCCGCTTCAATCCGCTTTCGAATCTCCACCTGAGCCTCTTCGAGCGTTCGCAGCGGCGCCTCTGGACTGCCATCCCGTTTCTCCACCGACTTCTCCAAGCCAGTGACCGGAGCCATCGATACATGCACGCACACTGTTTCAGGTTGCGCTCGACAAGTGTGGCAGCAAAGCAGCGGCACAAAAAGCATCAGCCAGTATTTCGATGCATCCTTAGCGGTCGTCATCTTTCACCATTTTGAATTTGCATCATTCATGAAAAGAAGCCAATTGGGTTGGCAAGTTTGATAAGTTTCGCAGATCTTGCGATCGACTTCTATTTGGGTTCCCTTCGCATCGACAAATATTCGCCTCGATCGTACTGAGAGTCTCCAGGGTACCCAAGCCTTAGGGTACGCGCCGAATTAGAGGTTATCCTCTAGTGTGTTGGAGAGGTTACAATGAGCAATTCCGATTGCGTGCCAGCAATCTCCGACGAGCACTTTATGATAGACGCCTGCCCAAATCGCAAAGATTTATCAAACTACGTTATTGGTGCCACTGATGACGAAACCGCAGCCAACATAGACTCTCACCGTTTGAAGCAGTGTTTCCGGACTTTGAAAACCTCCGCCGCTCCGGCGGCAAAATCGAGCTGTCCATACCTCACGTGATTCCCAACCG
>CAYYHV010000318.1:0-9406 GCA_964471695.1 uncultured Pirellulaceae bacterium | reverse complement strand
ACTTTCGCCACCGGCTATTCTGATTTCGCGTTGTTCGTGCTGCGTCTAGTCAGCGAAGATAGCGTCGACCAGTTTCAGTCGATCAACTTCAGAAACGCCGTCGTTACCCGATAACACCCCTTCGATCTCACCCGAAGTTGGTTGAATCGTTTGGAATCCTACATCGCGAGATGTGTTCCAAAGGTTGAAGTCGAGTACGTCGGTGAAGCCATCTCCATTGAAATCACCACCCGACCATCCGGCATCGTTCGTGAAGATGCTTTGGAACAACATTGAGTGGTCAAAGAAATCGACAAAGCCATCCAGGTTGGTATCGCCGTACTTCGTCCCAATCAAATCGTAGACCAACATCTCCGAATCGGCTTTACTGACGTTGCCGTCACCGTTGAGGTCAAAGCCCGGCTCGGTAGATTGAGCTCGGATTGCAGAGTGGACTGCGTCAATGTCCAACGCGTCGACGTTTCCATCTGCATTCACGTCGCCGGAATTTGCGGGCAACACGTCGCCACCGCCAAATCCATCATCCCGGTGATTGTTCCAAATGTTGTAGTCGGATACGTCCGTCACTCCGTCGCCGTTAAAGTCTCCGCTGGCCCAACCGGTTCCTGTGTGGAAACTATTGATTACCCAACGAGTCAAATCAAGCGAGTCAACGACGCCGTCAAGATTCGCGTCGGCAAAACGCGTTTCCAACACATCGTTGACCATGAAAACCGAATCCGATTTGTCGACAGTAAGATCACCCGTCAAATCGAACATGAGATTCTGCGACGACGCGCTGATCGCCGCATGAAGCATGTCGATATCCTGAGCATCTGTCAGACCATCACTATTAAAGTCGGCAACCAAAACCGAATTCGTTGGCTGAATCTCATCGCCCTGACCACGGAATGAATTCCAGACGTTGAAGTCGAGCACATCCGTGACTCCATCGCCATTAAAATCGCCTGTCCCCCAGCCCGTTTCGCCGGTGAACACATTCTCCTGCCAGACTCGGAAGTCACTGTTGTCAACAACGCCATTCAGGTCCGCGTCACCATAGAAGGTTCCCGCGACCTCGGTGACCATAACGTCCATGTCACCCTTGTCGACGAATCCGCTCCCATCGATGTCGAACTGAACGTCTTGATTCTGCGAGCGAATCGCCGCGGCAAGCATGTCGATATCCATGCCCGTTACGCCACCGTCGCCATCAAAATCGCCCGATGATACCGCGTTAAGCGTCGCACCGAATTCGCGATTCGAATTCCACAAATTGAAGTCGTGAACATCGGTGAGTCCATCACCGTTGAAATCACCGCCGGTCCATCCAGCGTTTTGCTGAAACATGTTGAGTTGCCACGAACCAAGATCGCGGTAATTCACAACGCCGTTAAGATCGGCGTCACCGAACTGCGTGTCGAGAATGTCATACACGAGCACCTCAAGGTCACCCTTGCTGACGTGCCCGCTACTATCGAGGTCAAACTGATTGGTTTGATCTCCACTACGCAGCACCGCACTCATGACGTTGATGTCTTTGGCGTCTACGACATTGTCCAAGTTCAGATCACCAAGTAGATCCGTCGCCTGAATTTCCCTGATGGGTTCAAAATCCAAACTCGCTGATCCGGGTGTAACATCCGTGACACCAATTGCCGGAAGATCGGCAGCCAAAAGGGTTCTAGTTTCTAGCGACTCGACTCGTAGTCCGTTAATTCCCGCTCTGTTCTTGTTGCGGAAAGCCCTGGCCATGAGAAACTCCTTACTGTTCGTCGAATGGACGGTAAACAAGTACGCCACCCCGATTAAGCGAAAACCATAGCGGATCTTCAATTTTTAATCCAAAGCAGATCGCCCATATTGCCCGAAATCTTAAACAGATTTTACCGTTACAACAATGACGCCTTGCCAAATCGATCGTATGGAAGTCTGGATAGTAAGAAGGGCAGAGTCTCTGCCCCGTTTGTCACGGCATCGCACCTCATAAAATTAGAATTCTGAAAAAAATTCGATTACACCCGGAACGCCCCCGCGCTGACGAACACACTACGGCGACTAGAGCGTTGGCACTATCATGCAAGGCTTTCGGCCGCCGGGTTCCCAAAATCTACTTCCACATTCGCCAAGTCGCCTGCATCGCTGGCAAAGACCTGGTCGATTACGTTTCTGGGGATAAATTCTCCCTCACTCGTATCTTCCAAGACAAAATCGACTCGTAATGCCGGAATCAAAGCCGTCGTATTGAATCGCGATCGGCCCCGCCGAGGCAGATAATTCGTTGTGGAATTTCCCGATGCAGCCACGCTCGCATTGGCATCCCTGCTGGCTGCGATAGCCCCTGACCGATTCGTAATCGAGATTTGCTCTAAGCTGCTGGAGGCCCGAATGCCCCCAGAATCTGAATTCCCGATGACACGGTCCGCCCCATTGAGAATCGAAGTCCGCAACTCGGAATTGGATATCTCAGGGTTCGCCGAAACGATCAAAGCGGCCAAGCCAGCGACATGTGGCGCTGCCATACTCGTCCCGGAATAATTCCCAAAGCGATTGTTGGGCAAGGTGCTATAAATTCCGACACCAGGCGCGTCGACTTGCACCGCGCGACCACCATCATCATTGCTGAACCCAGCAATTCGCCCGGTCGAGTTGTGTGCGCCGACAGAAATGACGTTACTCAAAGAGCCGCTGTGGAGCGCTGGATATGACGCCACACTCGCACCGTCATTTCCTGCAGCGGCAACGACGAACACACCATTGCGATCGGCATATTGAATCGCTGACAGAATGGACGAACTGTATCCGCCGCCCAAGCTGAGATTGATCACGTCAGCGCCATTATCGACCGCATAACGAATTCCCTCCGCTACCGCTCGTGTACTACCCGATCCGCTGTTTCCAAGAACACGCACGGGCATGATCATCGCGTCAAATGCTACGCCTGTCGCGCCAGAAGCATTCATCTCGGCTGCAATCGTTCCTGCAACGTGGGTGCCATGTCCATTCACATCATCTGGGTTGGCGTCGTTGTAAACGAAATCCCAACCGCGCACGTCATCGACGTATCCATTTCCGTCATTGTCTATTCCGTCGCCAGCGATCTCGTCCGTGTTTACCCAGATGTTCTCGGCAAGATCAAAGTGATCCCAGTCGACGCCCGAGTCGACGACCGCCACCGTAACGCCGGCTCCAGTGATACCTTGAGCCCATGACTCGGGTGCATCAATCGCATTCAAATTCCAATCATTATTCCCACCATAGTATGCGACTTCTGGAAACTCGATCGGGGTTCCACTCGTGGGATTAGAATCAACAACGGGCGGATCATGAGGCTGAACGACAGGCTCGGATGGCGGCAAGGTCGGAACATCGACCAATGAACTCCCCAACGAAATCGTGTACCCGCTCACGCTATTACGATAATTCACGACCGCAACATAATACTCACCCTCATCGAGCGATCGCGTTATCGACTCATTCGAATCTCCCGAACCAATCGACCGATCAATCACGGTGCCACTTGAATCGTATAGGTAAAGGTCCAAGTCGTTCGACAATCCCGTCAACCCAACATCGACTCGGTTTGATCCGTCGATTTGGAATCGATAGTAGTCCACCGGATCATCTGTCGTAATCGAATCTGCATAAGCCATAGAACCGCGCAAAACGCCAAGGTCTCTTGCGCTGTTCATCGTGTTCCCAGCCAGATCGGCAGGCTCGCTGACCTCATGCGGCTGATGAGTTATCGATAGATCGTACAGACTCGCAGAACGCCGACGGTAAATACGCACCTTAAGTTGGTAGTCACCCGGATCAAGCTCCGCGACGATCGTTTCGGATTGGCGGCCGCTCTTCAACGACCGATCAACCGTCTGGCCACTGCTGTCGACCAGATAGATGTCCACATCTGCGTTCAGTCCATCAAGATGGATTGTCGTCTCACCCGACTGTTCAATGCGGAACGAATAGTCATCGCTGCGATTACGTCGGTTCACGATTCCGGATGCTGTTTCGGTACCATCAATCGAACCGAGGTTCAAACTATTCAGCGCCACGACCTCGTCAGCGATAAAAGCGGTACGACTCAACGATAGTGGCTCGTTGAGTTGATCATTGGGCATATCGATGTTGGCGGTGAGCATCAACCGTGCTTCCAACTGCTCTGATCGCAGCCGATTCTTAAGCGACTTCTTCATGTCTTGTTCCCCTAAACCTCGCTCCACGTGCGTCGCGCGAACGCGGTCGATGCAGCAATCCGTCATGCTGCAACGCCACCTACGTTCTATGCCATGCGCGGAAATGAAAAAAGGAGAAGGCGAATTATTGCTGAGACAACCGGGGACGACTCAGCTTGACGACTAACCAAGTGTCCAGTCGAATTGTCAGCAGTTTCACCGACTAGCGCGACAGAGTGCCCACGTCGGCTCTAAAATTAGGCGGTTCACGCAAGAACGGTTGAATGCGACACAGCCGCAAAGAACCGGCTTGAGAACATCGCTAGCACACTTCACGAGGAACGATTCTCAGTAATCGCAAGAAGAAGGAATTTATGAATCAGGAACAACGCACAGTCGTACCCGGAGAAATTGTTGACGAGACGAATTCGTCGCCGATCCGCTCCCTGCTGTTTGGCATCGTCGCCGTTTTTATGGTGATCTATCTGTTGAACCCTCTTGGCCCTATCGATTTTGTTCCCGATGTCATTCCATTCATAGGAAATCTCGACGAAGCCACGGCAACCACCATCCTGGTCGTATGCCTTTCGCATTTCGGCATCAAGATTCCAGGAATGAAGAAATAGTGACGACGGGGATTCAGCCACCGGGTTTTTCGACCGCACCCACTCGCGAAAGAGGCCAGCGACGGGCATCCGAAGATGACTCGATTGACACGGCACTCACCCCATGGCGTTTGCAATAAAGCATCGCGCGATTGGTTCCCACCAATGTGGACTGCGCGCTCTGCGCCTACATCGAACTAGTAAGCGTTTTCCTTCTTCAAGACGACAAATAGCGTCTTGAACAGAATGTGGATATCTAACCAGAAGCTCCACTCGCGAATATAGCGATGGTCAAATTGGACTCGCTTTTCCATTTTCTCAAGCGTATCGGTCTCGCCGCGGCACCCTTCGACTTGTGCCAAACCCGTGATCCCTGGTTTCACCTTATGACGCAACATATAGCCGTGAATTCGCTTACGATATTCTTCGTTATGAGCCGTCGCATGAGGACGAGGACCCACAAGTGACATATCGCCGCACAGAACGTTGAACAACTGCGGCAACTCATCGAGCGACGTTTTGCGAATAAAGGCGCCGACCTTCGTAACTCGTGGATCATTCTTCGTCGCCTGAGTCACTTTGGCTCCATTTTCCATCACTCGCATCGAACGGAACTTCCAGACAGGAATTTCACGCCCATCCAATCCGTAACGCTTCTGCCGGAAGAGTACGGGACCGGGAGACGTCAATTTTACAAGCAACGCCACAATGAGCATCGGGATAGCACACACCAACATCATGGCAAGGCTGATCACGACGTCTAAAGTTCGCTTGAGCAAACCGTCAATTCCGTAAAACGGATTCTCAAAAATACTAACGACAGGAATACCTTGAATGTTATTCCATCGTGAGTGCAACAATTCAAAAACGAAGAAGTCTGGCACAACATAAACCGAAGCCGTCGTGTCGGCTAAAACCGAAAGTACGTAGCGAATTCGATCCTCGGCTCGCATCGGAAACGTTATGTAGATTGTGCTGATGTCACCGCGACGAGTCGCATCGACTAATTCGGAAATGTTGCCGATCCGCGTGCCGAACTCTTTCGGCAGCGCCGGCGAGCGATCCTCCAAACGATCATCGAAGAACCCAAGAAACTCCATCCCAAGCTGTGGGGACTCATCGATATTCTTCGCAAGCTGAATGCCAATGTCAGTTATGCCAACGATAGCGAAACCACGTGTATTGAACCCACGGCTATAGAGATAGCTGCTGATCATTCGTAACGAACAGCGGACTAGCATCAGCAATGCGGCGGTACAAAAGAACCAGAGCCCAAACGAGAATCTTGTCAGACCGCTTCCGTACTGGACCAAGGCTCCCAACAGCACCAATACGACTGACGTGACGACCCATGTGCCCCAAACTGTGACTACTTCCCCTGAATAGGTTGAACCACGCCAAGCCCGAAAATTCCCGGTTACTTCGCTAGTGAGTAAATAGACCAGCGTTGCCGTCAATCCAGAGACAAGAAACTGCTCAAGGTAGAGCCTCTGACCAAATTGACTGGCAATTGCCAGAGCCAGAAAAAACGACGCGACGTCGCAAACGCGATAGGCTGCGATGCGTCCTAATGAATTTGACTCGTGAATGGGTAACGATTTATCGTTCATTGCCTACGACTTTCCCTTGGGCCACTACATGTAGAAAGGTAGGTCGCATTTAGTCGCAAAATCCGCCCCTCAGGGGCCTGCGGCAGAGATTTTTCGCCGCAAAGTCCGCATCACCCATCAAAATGCCCCTCTGAATGGTGGGTCTGTTTCTGCCTCGCAATCGCTGAAATACCTACTGGCTGAGCCATCTTTCGTGAGATGTAGAACACTCAAGGCACGAACATGTGAATAAATTCTCTTTTTGCGTTAGTTTTCTCACGCTCGACCGTCCAATGCGTATCGAGAGAATCACTGGCATCAGCCAACGTTTGCGGCAGATTCGAATATCTCGTGTAGTCCGTCGCCAGAGACCGTCGATCAGACTACTTCGGACAGAGATTGATCAAAGGACGAAATGATGAAAGAGAAGTTTTGGTTTCTTAAGAACTGCCGTCTCTTCGAACGACTTGAACAGGAACAACTCGACTGGTTGGAAACTAGAAGTCGGCTTAGAAAGTTCCCCAAAGGGTCGAGTATTTACCTTCCGGCAGATGCGGCCGATGGTGTCATGCTCCTCGCGGAAGGGCGTGTAAAAATCTCCAGTATCACTGGGGACGGCAAACAAAGCATCATGACGTTTATCGAACCCGGCGACGTCTTCGGTGAATTGTCCATCTTCGAAGCCGGAGAACGGGAAGAGTACGCCGAAGCTTCAGAAGCATCGTCCGTCGTGTTGATCCCCGCCCGTGATCTTCGAAAAGTCGTGGAAGAGAACCCCTACCTTGCGATGGGAATCACACGGCTTGTAGGGCTGCGTCGAAAGCGAATTGAACGGCGACTGAAATATCTACTGTTTCATTCCAATCGAGAACGACTCGTCAATCTCTTACTCGAACTTGCACGAGATTTCGGAAGGCAAACGACTCCCGAATTGATCGAATTGAGAATCAAACTCTCCCATCAGGACTTGGCCAGCATCATTGGAAGTACCCGTGAGAGTGTTACTGTCATCCTGGGACAACTGCAAAGTGAAGGCCTGCTGAAACTCGGACGTAGAAAAATCGCCATCTGCAACATTCAAAAACTGGCTGATACCATCAATCGTCCCGCGCCTCATGTTTCCAAAACGGAACGTGTTGCTTGGGGCGGACCAACACGTGTCGTTGGGAATGTAGTACTGTAAGTTCTGATGCGATCTTTGTGTTACTTGCTTAACAGTTAACTGATGTGTGGCCAAAATCACGGAAACCCGCCGGTTTATAACCGACACTTGAATTGAACGAGGATTTAGCCGGGCTTTCCAGCCGACCAAACGAGGGACACTATGAATCAACAACAATGGACAGAATGCCCCGAGGGCACGCTACGAAAAATCGCAGCGAAGAAACCCAATAGCAGCCAAACTTATGGCCCTTACGTTGCCGGAACCATCGTTGGGCTGGTTGCCTCCATCGCATTGTTCGGTTCCACGATGTTGAAAACATCCGGCGGCTCGTCAGATACGTTTTCAACACAACAGCCGGTCGTCCAGCAACCCGTCATGCTGCAATGCTACGACGTAAAACCACTGCTCGCAAAATATCATGGCGGCAAACTTGATTCGACAACCACGGAACAGGTTGCCCAACATTTGCACAAGTGTGATCGCTGCTCGCAGTATTTCATGGACAACTTTCCCGCCGACACAGCGTCCATGGACGACTTTCGATCTTGGTTAGTGCAGTCTGGGCAGATCACGCGCTGACGCGGCTGACGACAACATGCCGGATTCGCATTCGGCGAATGCGATTTTGCAACGTTGCCAGCGACTCTATTCGCTGGCGGCGATCAAGTCGTAGATCACGCGACTGGTTAGATCGCTCACGACCGCTCGCGTTCCAGAGAAATCGTGTTGATCAACATGCTTGCTTGGAACTGCCACGGTAACAGCCCCAGCTGCGACGGCAGCCTGACAACCAACCATGCTGTCTTCAAGAACCAGCATGTTGCCGGTGGGAACGGAAAACTGCTCGGCCGCCTTGAGGTATATCTCCGGTTCAGGTTTCGATCGCGTTACGTCTTCCGCGGTTAACCGAAATCGAAAACGATCTTGAATTCCGGCCATTTCCAACAGAGGCTGGACCATCTCCACGCGACTGCTCGTCGTAATCGCCTTGGGGATTTCCAACACCTCGAGTTGATCGAGCAGTTCAAACAGGCCAGGCATTGGAGCCGCATCTTCTCTGATCATCCCCAGAAAAAGCTCCTCGGCTTCTCTTTCAAGTTCGGCGACGGTATCCGCCAAGCCATACGAGTCGATCATGATTTGCAGAGCCACCTGACTTTGCCGCCCCATCATTCGAGCCACAACTGCCGGATCGAGCGACTTGCCACGACGTTCCAAGATGGTCTCGCCCACTTGGTCGTAAATCATCTCTGTATTGAACATCAATCCGTCGAGATCGAATGCGACTGCGAGAATTTCTTGATCCATCTTTATCTATCTCGTGCTTTCTGAACTGCTGTCAGCTTGTTTCGACAATTCGCGATTCTACCGACCAAAAACCATGCTGGATTTCAGCTAGGCTCGTTTCCCGTCAGCGAACAGCCGATTTTCAGCATTACAGCCGCAAAATTCTGCTGAATCCCGCCTGGTAGTAGGTCTCGCGGACACACCAGTCGGCTAGAAAATAGTTGAGAAGTCGGCGAACCACCCTAGCCTTCATGCCGTCCAAAATACTATAAATGGTCCCTCACCGAGTCACATTCGGGGGCGTGGCGGAATTGGCAGACGCGCTAGATTTAGGATCTAGTTCCTCACGGAGTGCAGGTTCGATTCCTGTCGCCCCCACTCGATACAGGCAAAGGACTTACGACGATTGGTCGTGAGTCCTTTTTTCGTGCCATTGTTTGTAAATCCGGGGCAAATTCGGGCCAGCGATGAATCGGCGTTGGATTCGTCGCTATCAAGCGACCGAACGAATTCGTGGCGGATGTTTAAACACTCGCTCATGACGACAAAGCGATTGGTTCGCAAGTCACAAACGACAACACCTTTCATCCAGAAGTGAAATTCCAA
>CAYYHV010000317.1:0-9425 GCA_964471695.1 uncultured Pirellulaceae bacterium | reverse complement strand
ATACTCGGCCTTGTCTCTTGAACGAGGGTGCCGAACGGTACGCACCTGCAAACCTTTAAGCGTTTCAATTTCCAGTTGTTTCTGGTAATCCGCAAAGATATCGAGTACCTGCTTCGAGTCCTTGAATTTGGAATCAAGCACGACGCGTTCATAGCGTACCGGCTGTTTCGGATTCTTGAACACACCAAAAATGCCGGCATGCTTCCCTTTGGTGCCCACCTGAATGATTCGCGATTTGGAATTTGGTAGACGCTCGGGATCCAGTGTCGGATCGCCAGCCCCACCGGCCGTTACTACAAGATGAAACGTGTTAGGAATGGTTGTTACGATGCTCCTCGTTTCCTTCAGCGACGCATGTGCCAACAGCACATAGAATTGCGCGCCGGCAGCCCGCATCTCAGGGATAACGCGTTGTAACGCCACGATTGGCTCACTGAGCATCACGTCGCTGTTATTGATCGACTTTTGCATCTCCGAACCAAGAATACTGGTGATGCCAACCTTAATGCCGCCGGAAGAAATAATCTTGAAGGGTTTGTTCAGCCCCAGAACATCGACGTTTGCTGCTACGAATGGGGCCGAGTTAACGGGAGCCAGCAACCCATCGAGCGAAAGACGCAAATCGTCCGGGCCGAATCCGATCGCGTCATATTTCATCTCATTGAAAATGTCGACAGTCCGCTGAAACTTGATATCGGCCTGCTTGCCGACTCGGCGAACCTGATTGCCCACATCAATAGTTACGAGATTCCAGTTACGATCTCGCACCTGCTTGAGAAACGTCATCCGACGCGTCAGTCCACCTTTGGCATTATCCAATCCCGTACAGCCACATGGCTCGATATAACCATGCTGTCGCCCCGTCACAAAAAAGACCAAACGAGGATCGGGCCATCCCGTCAACGGAGCCGCCTCTTCCAATAGGGGCGCAACGGCGCCCTCTCCAGCATCGTTCGTTGCACTCGAACCATCGGATACTGTCGACTCCTCGTCCTGCCCATCAAACGCGACCAGAGAAAACTCGCCAGTTGAATCCGACGCATCAGCGCTGGTCAGGATCGGTTCCGACGACTGATCAACAGACTGACCCAATAACTTCGGAGCACGTGGCTCGGAGTCAGTGGCGCCAAGGTCGGCAACGGAATCGACACTCTTTGAGCAGCCGGCAACGAGACAAAGAAGCAAAACAAAACAAGGTGCGTGGCGAAAAGACATAGTCGACTCATTCGTGGTTGTATCCAAGCGGACGCATCCCAACGTCCGCCCGTGGAATTGTATCAAGTTCCACACATTGCGATAACGACGGACAGGAACGCTAGCGATCACGACGGCTCAAATCAGCGCCAGTCGAGAGTTCCGCGGAGCAGCTCAGATGCCGCCAGGTCTTCCCCACTTCATGAGAAAAGGCATTTCCCGCCAAGCCACCGACGATTCCGTGACAGCCCTATTCCGTGACTGCAAAGTTGACCTTAACTTCAATTTCCGCGAGGTCCGGATGATTTGTACTGAGCACGACTTTGCCCAAACCATGCTCTTCGCCGCCGGAGAGGTTTACGGGACGCGAGTCCTTGGGGACTTCGAATTGCAATGTGTACATTTTCACACGGCCGCCTTGCAGTTCGCGTGGTTCGCCGTATTCCACCTTAAGGACATCCGCCGGCTCAGCCTTGGCTCCCAGCACCTGAAATTCTTCCCGGTGTGGCCCTTTGATCGTCATGAACAACTTGCGTTTCATACCGCGAGATCTGGAAATCGGACCCATTCGCAAGACATTCGTGATCTCACGATATCCCGTACCCGTCATCGATACGTCGCCAACAATTCGCGCCCGCACGGGAATATCGAGTACACCGGAGCGAGACGAAGAAGTCACCAACTCCAAGGTCTGATTAATGGGTCCCAGTGGTAACCCTTCCTTCATCTTGACCTTGCAGATTACCGCGGCCATCGCGTTCTCTTCGGCATCAACGATTTCTTTGGGCGCTGTTTCCCATTCAAATTCGAAGAACTCGGCAGTCTCGGGTTCCGTCCAACGATACTCTTCGATAACAAGCCGATCGTCCTTGAACCCATACACCATGAACTCCTGTTCACGCGATTCGCGAACAGTAACATCACTAAACACAACGTTCGGCGGGAACGCCTGAACGATCTGCAAAACCTTGCCGAAGACATTCAGCAGAATCGTGGGACGAGCCGGATGGCTGGTTTTGATTGTCGCCGTCTGCTTGAAATCCGTCTCCATACTCTTGGCGACCCACTCAAGATTCACATCAACGGTTTCCCCCGGACCAATGGAGCTTTTCTCCAGATCGCCAACCGTACACTTGCACGTCGTTCCTTTGACTTCGACCGCGACATGTTTGTCGCTATTGTTCTTGAGTTGAAAACTGTGGGTGCGTGTCTCGCCACGATCCATGACGCCAAAGTCAAATTCTTCGCCACCAATGACTTCGACCATCGGAACGACTTTTTCAACGTTAGGCTTGGTGACTTCGAACGAATCGAAATTGGCATCTTCTTCAACATTGCTAAGCAATTTGAAGTCGGGTCCGGGATCAGAATATCCCACGTAGGCAACACTACTTCCCAAGAGAACACCTACAATCGCCGCAACAAGTCCCAGGATCGCGATCTTCACAATGTACCTCGCTAACGTTTATCGTGCGTCAGTCCGTTTGGTCGTCCGTCGTAATGCCTTCCAGCCATCGAGTGATCAGCAAAGCTGCCTGCCGCCGAATTGTGGCGGCCACAGTCAGCGGCATCTTCCGAATTGCATTTTAACACCAATCCGTCCGAGTTGTGCGATCGCACAGCCCTACCCCCAAGATGCGGGTTTTGGCCCGAAGTGCCTAAGGAGTCTGATGCGCCATCAGCAATTTCCGGTAAGCCTGACGAGCCTCGTTGAAGTAGACTCGAAAATCGTCACGACAATAATCCGGATAAGTCCACTCCCACGGCCGCCACTGGCCCTTCAGATACCGGAGCGTAATCTCGGCGTAAATCGACTGTCCGAGATAAATCCGATGAGCATGGTCTTTGGTCGTCGCCAACAAGAACTTGCTATGCGTCAAATGCCCCGGGTCAAGATTGAGCGGCCGCGGCTCGTCAAAGTCGCTGGTCCCTGCAAATTCGATCTCCGCAGCATTCGAGGCATGTTTGGATTCGGGCAGCGAATCAGCGTCGACCAACCGCTCAAAAGCGAAAAAGGTCTTCTTGAGATCGCCGCCCATTTCCTTCGTATAGTATTCCGTTTCGGTAAACTCGAAACGAGGACTTTCGGCAGCAATAGGCCCCCAGCGTCGTATGCACCAATCACGAGCCCAATCCAACGCCGCATCGTGGCGTGAAAACGCCGCGACGACCATCATGACAGGATCGGGTTGTCTCAGTTCGCCCACAGTCGCCCCACCCTAATATGCCTTGGCAAAAACCGCTCGACGTTCCGCCGGCTTGCCCGTAAAGATACACGTGCCCGGTTGATCATTGTGTTCGATCGGAACGCAGCGAATCGTGACTTTCATTTCCTTGAGAATATCAAGCACTTGCTGGTCCTCCACAAAATGACTCATGGCAAACCCGCCGTGGATTTCCGGTTGGTCTTTGTTCTTCGGAGTGAAATACTCCCGGAACTCGTCGAGGCTGTTGATGTCTCGCGTAAACTCTTTACGCATCGCCAGAGCGCGGTCGTACAACCCCTGTTGCATCTCGGCGAGCTGATCGGCTATTCCCGCCACAAACGCGCCGCGCTCAATGCTTTCTTTCTCTTTCGGCCCCTTGTCGCGCCGGCCGACAAAGACACTGCCTGAGGCAACGTCGCGCGGACCAATCTCGGCTCGAATAGGCACGCCACGTTTGATGTGCTGCCAAGTCTTTTCACCGCCCCGCAAGTCGCGATCGTCAACCATCACGCGAATACCCGCTCCCGCGTACTGTTGATCTGCAAGTTCCTTCTTCAACGAGTCGCAGTATTCCAGCACCGTGGCTTTGTCTTCATCACTACGATAAATCGGTAGCAGCACGACATGCTGCGGCGCCAGCTTGGGCGGCAGCACCAATCCATCATCATCCGAGTGAGACATAATCAAGGCGCCTACCAGCCGAGTCGAAACGCCCCACGAAGTCGTCCAGGCAAAGACTTCTTTGCCGTTCTGATCCTGGAATTTAATCTCTTGTGCCTTGGCAAAATTCTGACCGAGGAAGTGAGATGTCCCAGCCTGCAGGGCTTTGCGGTCCTGCATCATGGCCTCGATCGACAACGTTGAAACGGCTCCGGGGAATCGCTCGTCCGCCGTCTTCTCGCCCTGGATCACCGGCATGGCCATGAACTCCTCGGCAAAGGTCGCATAGACGCCGAGCATCCGCTCCGTTTCCTCGATGGCTTCTTCCTTCGTGGCGTGACACGTGTGGCCTTCCTGCCACAGAAACTCGGCGGTCCTCAAGAACATCCGAGTCCTCATTTCCCATCGCACGACATTTGCCCACTGATTGATCAGAATCGGCAAGTCGCGATACGAGTTCACCCATCTGGCATAAGTCGACCCAATGATCGTCTCACTGGTTGGCCGCACAATCAGCGGCTCCTCCAATTTCCCAGCCGGCACCAGGCCGCCGTCCGGTCCGGGCTCCAAACGATGGTGGGTAACAACCGCACACTCTTTGGCAAACCCGTCTACGTGCTCGGCTTCCTTCTCGAGAAAGCTCATGGGAATGAAAAGCGGGAAATAGGCGTTCTGATGGCCGGTATCCTTGAACATCTTGTCCAACGCGGCCTGCATATTTTCCCAGATTGAGTACCCCCACGGCTTAATCACCATGCATCCACGAACGTCTGAGTTCTCGGCAAGATCACCAGCCTTGATAACTTCTTGATACCAACGAGGGTAATTCTCCGTGCGTGTAGGCTGAATGGCGGTCTTTTGCTGTTTTGCCATGATTAGATTCCGTCGTGTGCTGGCTCGTAAGGTAAGCTGGTTTGGGTCAATAAGTGATGCAAGCAGATGCTCTGCCGCGGCATTCTAGGGCAGTCTCGTTCTTTGCAGCAAGTCGATCGTTGCCATCGTTTCGATCAACGCCGCCATCAACGGACTATTGTCAGCCCACAGCCTCGGGATAGAATCGACCAATTCCGGTCGGTGTCCGCCTGAGATTATGGTACCGCTGCTTGCGAAAGCGCGGCAAACTCAGGTTGCCTCACGAGATTGTGTCTACTGGTATCACAATTCGACCTCACTCTGACACCAACAATAGAACGGCTTTCGATGCCTCGACAATTTCTCAACGAACTCGGCGAACGAGACAAGGTTACTGAAATCTTTCTTGTTGGTGAAAAACAGCTTC
The DNA here is from genome assembly GCA_964471695.1 of uncultured Pirellulaceae bacterium. Lineage (GTDB taxonomy): Bacteria > Planctomycetota > Planctomycetia > Pirellulales > Pirellulaceae > CAYYHV01. The sequence goes on along the minus strand of CAYYHV010000317.1, from coordinate 4,085 downwards.
GTCAAAACCGCAATGGTGATTTGTACTTGCAAATGCGGCTTTCCGATAAAACCGGGGCCTGCTGCGCCATGATGTGGAACGTCAGCAAGAACGAAGCCAGCCACATTCACAACGGCGACTATGTATCGATCGAAGGCATCTCGCAATTCTACAACGGCGCGATCCAGATTATCGTCACGCAAATTGAGCTCGCCGACGAAGGCAGCGTGAACGAAGAAGATTTTATTCACGTCGATGCCGCCAAGATCAACGGATTGGTCGACACCCTCTGCGAGCAGCTCCGAGCCATGTCCAACCCGGACCTCGTTCGCTTGGCCGAGGCTTTCATCGGCGACGAAGTCTTCATGAAGAAGTTTCGCCGAGCCCCTGCCGCGATCAAGAACCACCATGCGTACCACGGCGGCTTGCTGGAGCATGTCGTCAAACTCATGCGACTGGCCAAAAAAGTCGCCGTAGAATATGACGAAGTCGATGACGACTTGTTACTGATGGGTGCCTTCCTGCACGACTCGGGCAAGATCGACGAACTTACCTACGAACGTGACCTTGGCTACTCCGACGAAGGCCAGTTGATTGGACACCTCGTCATGGGCGCCATGCTGGTCGAAAAGAAAGTCGACGAGATCAACAATTCAGATGGCGAACCTTTCCCCGTCGAATTGGCTCTTAGATTAAAACACATGATTCTCAGTCATCATGGGAAGTACGAATTTGGTAGCCCCAAAGTCCCCATGACGCTCGAAGCCATTGCCCTGCACTACCTCGACGACCTCGATGCCAAGGTGCAGAATTTCCGGCAACTCATGAGCGAAGACGCCAACGTCGACAGTCCCTGGACGACGTATCATCCAAACCTTGGGCGCAAGCTCTTCAAAGGAGCAAAGAAAGAATAGCTCCCACGCTGCGGCGTGATCAATTCGTGGCCACCTTCTAACGAACAGGGACGGGCCACAACCAAAACCATTTATGACAACATCTGAACTACAAAAACGAATCTTTGAATTCGTAAATCAACCGGGCTATCGGCCCTTGAAACCGAAGCAGATCGCAAAACATCTTGGGTTGGACGACGATCCAGCCGACATTCGAAAAATCGTCAAACGCATGGTCAAGTCGGGCCAGCTCATGTATGGCGAGAAACATCGTGTCTTGCCCGCCATGCCGTCGAATGCAAAGGCGCAAAATGGCAACGCGTCACCCGCCAAGTCCGGGCCCGCTGCAGCCACGACCAAGCCGAGCGGCATGGACGACAAGAAGGTCCGCGGGAAATTCCAGCGAGCCGCGGCTGGCTATGGATTCATTCGCCCCATCGGCACCCTCAAAGCCGACGGGCGCGATCACGATATCTTCGTTGCCGAAGAGGATTCGGCCGATGCCACCAACGGTGACCTCGTGGTCGCGAAACTGAAAAAGAAACGTCGCGGACAATCGACTCGCACCGTCGGCGAGATCATTGAGATCGCCGAACGACGCACAAACCAGTACGTCGGCACCTACTTCGAGCAAAGCGAGTTCGGCTTCGTGCGTGTGGATGGCAACGAATTCCAGGAGCCTATGTTTGTGGGTGACCCGGGCGCAAAAAATGCCAAGCCAGACGACAAAGTCGTGATCGAGATGGTCCACTATCCCAAACCGGGGCGACAAGGCGAAGCCGTCATCACCGAAGTCCTCGGAGCCCACGGGCAACCGGGAGTCGATACGCTGCTGATCATCCGTGAGTTTGGTCTGCCCGATGACTTTCCAGAGGACGCACTCGAATGCGCTCGTCAGGCTGCGGCTGATTTTGACGAAACCGATCTCAAGGGTCGCCGCGACTTGACAAAGGTCCCGGTCCTCACGATCGACCCCGTCGACGCCCGCGATTTTGATGATGCGATCTCGCTCAAGCGACTGGAGAATGGGCACTGGCAATTGGGCGTGCACATCGCTGACGTTTCCCACTTCGTCAAGCAAAACACCGCACTCGATGCCGAAGCCAGAAACCGAGCCACCAGCGTCTACCTGCCCGATCGCGTGATCCCCATGATTCCGGAGATCATTTCCAACAACCTCGCCAGCCTCCAACCGGATCGCGTTCGCTACGCCAAAACGGCGCTGATCGAATTCACCGCCGACGGAGCCCGTGTGGCCACCGACGTGTTTTCCTCAGCCATCAAAAGCGATCGTCGATTCACTTATGAAGAAGTCGACGAGTACCTTGAAGATGCCGAACCGTGGCGAGCCAAGCTGACTCCGGAAATCCACAAGCTGCTTGAGGATATGCACACGCTTTCCATGATGTTGCGAAAACGCAGAATGGAAGGTGGATCGCTCGAACTGTCGATGCGTGAAGTCAAAATCGACTTGAACGACGACGGCGAAGTCATCGGGGCGCATCGAGTCGAGAATACGGTCAGCCACCAGATCATTGAAGAGTTTATGCTGGCAGCGAATAACGCCGTGGCCGAAACCATGCGTGACCGGGACATCAAGTTTATCCGCCGTATCCACGGCAGCCCCGATCCTCGCCGCCTAAAATCACTGACTGAATTCGTCAAACACTTGGGCTTTGAAGTCGAGAGTCTCGAGAGCCGCTTTGAGGTCAAGAAGTTGCTGTCGATGGTGGCTGGACAACCCGAAGAGTACGCCATCAACTATGCCGTGCTACGCAGTTTTCAAAAAGCCGTCTACAGCCCCGAAGATGATGGCCATTATGCCTTGGCCAGCGATTGCTACTCGCACTTCACTTCGCCCATTCGTCGCTATCCCGATCTTACCATCCATCGTTTGATCGACGATATCGAAGCCAACAAGACTCCCAGCCACGAGTTCGGTCACCTGCTCCAACTGGGGGAGCACTGTAGCGACCGTGAGCAACGAGCCGAGAAATCCGAACGCGAGCTAACCAAGCTCAAGTTACTAGGATTCATGAAGCCGCGTATCGGTGAAAAAATGGAAGCCGTGATTACCGGCGTCGAAGTTTTCGGCTTTTTCGTACTCGGCCTCGAGATTCCCGCCGAAGGATTGGTCCACATCAATTCGCTCGAAGATGACCACTACGATTATGACGACAAGACGCATGCCATATTCGGACGGCGTAACAAACGCGCTTTCCGCCTGGGCGACATTGTCGAAGTGGAAATCGAACGAGTCGACATGGATCGCCGCGAACTCGACTTAAAATTTGTCAGCCACATCAAGGCGCGCCAGGCATCCGAAGACTCCCGTCCCGGCGGCAGCCGTACTCGCCCCCGCAACACGAACGTGAAAACCAAGAGCAAAGACCGCGGCGGCAAGTCCAAGTCAAAATCTAAAGGCAAAAGCAAGAGCAAGGGCAAAGGCAAGCGGCGATAAGAGTGCTCGGCGGATTCCTCTTGGACCCCGAAGGGGTGGCAGCACTTAGCCCATGGCGTCAGCCATGGGCATCAGCAACAAAACACAATTGTTGCTGTCACGACAACGGCGCTGGGGCTGCGATTGCCGATCGTTTCGCCGTGAATCCATCTTCACCTTCACCCCAAAGCCGCTCGCGGCGGCGACACAGAGACATTCACTAGCCTTGCCCCAACGTCACCGGCTTGGCCCTAAATCGCATGAGACTCACGAGGTAGCACCCGGAGGTTGCCCCACCCCAAAAATAGCCATAAGATTGGCCATTCAGCGAATAAGTGATACTCGCTGGCCGGTAAAGTGCGTGAAACCGAGCTTTATCGGCGCTTACAACGAATAATTACAAGTTATGCCGTAGTTCGCGAACGGTTGGAGTTGGGACATGAACACTCTTCAGCCCGCCCAGCGTTGCCATCTGAGCTAGTTTTACGGCATCGTCTTTGTCCGTTTTTCGTTTCACGTTTTTCCATTTCCAGGCTTCCTCATTGGTGCTGCAGACAAAGGTCTTCAGCTTCAGTTCATGGCACAAGTCCGATAGCCATCCGCTGGGCCACAGGCCTCGAAGACTACGAGTTCTACGTCTTGAGCCTGCAAGAAGCTTCGCAAGTAGTCTCGATCCGTCGGAACGGTTTGGAACATATGGTTCCCACCGGGATCGTAGAAGCAGCACATCGAGTTGAATTTTCCCAAGTCAATCGCAAGAATAGGGGCTGAAT
>CAYYHV010000316.1:2574-9516 GCA_964471695.1 uncultured Pirellulaceae bacterium | reverse complement strand
TTCCGCGAGATCGCAGAAAACCTGGGTGTCCCATTGGGCACGGTGCTGGGTCGCATGCAATCGGCTTTGAAGAAACTAAGAGAAAAGTTGAGTGGTGACGATGACTCCCGGTGAATTTTCGAACGAGTTGGATTGGCTCGCCTTTTGTTACGTGGCTGAGGAACTTGATCCAGCACAACGCGCGGCTTTCGAGTCGCGTTTGGCAGAAGATCAAGCGGCTTGCGAAGCCGTTGTACGTGCGGTTGAACTGTCGTGTACTGTCGTGCGGTCTGGACAAGACGACGCCGATTTGAAAGCGGGTCGTCGGACGCGGCTTACCAATGCCGCGCTATTGGTGGCGATTGCTGCCATGGTTTCATTTTGTCTGGCGTCGGCTTGGCTCTTCAATCCCGCGGAATCTTCGAAGAATCCCGATGCCGAAGTGGCACTAGCTTGGGCTGAATCGGTTGACGTGCCCGAATTGGATTCTCGGTTGGAACTGACGCCAGCAATTTGGGAAGGCGAGTGGGACGATGATGTTGATTTCTCGCGAGACGATTTTGAGGAACAGGACGAGTTCGTAAATTGGATGTTTGCCGCGTTGGAGCGCGACGAGCGATTGGAAAGAGGAGAATAGGATGAAAAGCGTCATTGGTTTACTCTTGTTGGCTTTGATGGCGAGCCCAACGCTGGCACAAGAAGATGTCGTCAAGGAGAAGAGGGCAAGTCGCGCCAAAGATCGAGTCAAAGATCGTGCCAAAGATCGAGTTAAGGCTGACTATCGGACAGAGGAAGCCTTACTCGAATTTGTGAAGGAGAATCACGGCGAGTTGGTACCGCTCTTGTCGTGGTTGGAGAAAGAACGCCCGCAAGCGTATCAAAAGGCCGTTAGCTCAATTGGTCGCTCCGCGACTCAGATCAGTCAACTCAAAAACCGGAATCCGGATCGCTACAAGACGGAACTTCGTTCGTGGCAATTACAATCCCGCATCCAGTTGTTGGCGGCGCAATTGGCGGTCAAGGATACTGACGAGAAACGCAAAGAATTACGGGGCCTTGTCGATGAGAGTCTGGACCTGCGCGTCGATCGACTTGTTGATGACGTCGCGGCAATGGAAAAACGAATCGAGAAGATGAACGACGAGATTGAGCGTTTGTCTTCTGATCGAAGCAAAGCCGTCGACGCTGCGATGGAAAAGGTCGTACGGACGTCGAAACGTATGCAGGACCGCAAGAAGAAAAAGCCGATGAAAGAAGACTTGGAGACTGGTCAACCCGTCGAAGATGCTGAGACGGCGAAAAAGACTGCGGCAAAAAAGAAAAAGAAGGCTGCTGAAAAGAAGCGGAAGAAAGATGCAAAGAAGAAATCCGAATCGAATGATTCAGCCGGAGAATAAGTAATGACGCGGGATGGTAAGCGATGGATTTTGCGACTGCTTCCACTGTTCTATTTGGGTTGGATCGGCGTCGTTTCAGCGGAGTCGAAAGGTAATAGTCTGCCACCCATCAACCAGCGCTTTGCGGATGCTGGCGAGGAAGTGCCTGATTTTCAACGGCATGTTTCGCCACTTTTGGGGCGATTGGGATGCAACGGTCGGGCCTGCCATGGTTCGTTTCAAGGGCAGGGCGGTTTTCGGTTGTCGCTTTTTGGCTATGACTTCGTAAAAGACTTAGAGGCCCTGTTGGACGATACAGCAGGTCGAGTCGATGTGCATGACCCAGAAGAGAGCCTGATTCTCGTCAAGCCAACGGATGCGGAGATGCACGAAGGCGGGGTTCGCTACCAACCAGGTAGTTGGGAACATCATGTGCTCCGTACGTGGATCGAAGGTGGCGCTCCAACTAAGCCAACACAGCGTTTAGAAAAACTAGTGGTGTCCCCGGCGGAACTCATCGTTCGTGAACTCAATGCCCCCGTTCCGCTGAGGGCCACCGCCTATTGGGATGATGGGACGAGTGAAGATGTTACGCCGCTGTGTCGGTTTCAGTCCAATGATCCGGCGATCGCAAAGGTTGATCAAGAGGGACAGGTTTCTGCCACGCAAGCCACGGGAGATACCCACGTCGTCGTCTTTTACGATAACGCGGTTGTGCCCGTCCCTGTCATCCGGCCTCGCGCGATGACTCAGAGCGAACTGCAGAATTGGGAGTCCCCAACGCGGATCGACAAGTTGGTCGCCCGAAAGCTGCGCAAAAGTCGGCGTACGACCCTCGGGACTTGCAATGGATGAAGTGTTTCTGCGCCGAGTCAGTCTGGATATCACGGGCACATTGCCGACTCCTGACGAGGTTCGTGAGTTCCTCAAGGACCCAAGCCAGGACAAACGGGCAAGGCACATCGAGCAGCTTCTCGACTCGCCAGCTTACTCCGCTTGGTGGACGACGTTTTTCTGTGACTTGACCGAGAACAATACCGAACAATTGAGGAATGTCACCTATGATGCGAAAAAGGTCAGTCAGCAATGGTACGACTGGATTCATACTCGTGTCAGCAACAACGTTCCCTATGACGAAATAGCCGAAGGCATCATCTTGGCGACCAGTCGTCGGCCCGATGAAGGGTATCGCGAGTATTGCGAACGCATGTCGAGTTCGTTTCAAGAGTCGTCGTAGGCTAGCGATACTGGGATGCCTTACTACTGGATGCGTCGTGAATTCCAGGAAGGCGAAGCACGAGCGATTAGTTTCGCACATAGTTTTCTCGGTGTGCGTATTCAGTGTGCTCAGTGCCATAAGCATCCGTTCGATCAATGGACTCAGGACGATTTTCAGCAATTTTCGTCGTTCTTTACCGGTGTGAAATTTGCCCGGAATCCGCCCAAGGCGGATGTGCGGGAACGAGCCGAGATTTTAAAAGAATTGGGGTACGCTCCCAATGCAAAGATCAATGGCAAGGCTCGCAAGGAAATTGCCCAGAAACTTCGTAAAGGCGCCGTCGTTCCGTTTCCTCAACTTGTAATGCAACGGCCGCAAAAAAAACGCGAAGCCACCAAGGATAAGAAAAAGAAGAAGGGGCAACGTAACAATCGAGATCGCGAGATTCTCCAAGCCCGTTTGTTGGGCAGTGATCCGATTGAGTTGACGGGATACAAAGACGTACGGCAGCCCGTGATGGATTGGTTGCGCAGCGAGAACAATCCCTACTTTGCGCGGGCTCTCGTTAATCGGGTTTGGGCTCGATACTTCGGAATCGGTATCGTCGAACCGGCGGATGATTTTAATCTGGCCAATCCGCCTAGCAACGGACCATTGTTAAATTACCTGGCGGAAGGGTTCGTTGAGAATGACTACGATCTCAAGTGGCTGCATCGCGAAATCGCGAACAGTCGAACGTATCAGCTGAGCTGGGAGCCGAACGAATCGAATCGTACGGATCGACGTAACTTCAGCCATGCACTGCCTCGACGTTTGCCAGCTGAGGTTGTCTACGATGCGGTGGTCCATGCAACCTCCAACCACTCACGCAGTCAGTCGTTTCAGAACAGAGTCGGCGATCGGGCTATTGCGATCGCGGGCACCAATTATCGTGGTGGAATGAAGCAGAAGCAGAAACTGAATTCGCAGTTTGCTTTGAATGTTTTTGGAAAGTCACAGCGGTCCAGTAGTTGTGATTGCGATCGCTCGGATGCAACCAGTCTCATCCAGACGGTGTACCTGAAGAATGATCGCGATATCCACACGCTCCTCTCCGGAGATAATGGCTGGATCGGTCAAATTCGTTCTCTGGAGAATTCCTCTGCGTTGTCCGAACGTGATCAGCGCCGGATGAAGCAGACTCGACGGCGACTTGATTCGTTCGAGAAACGGTTGAAGCAGTTGACCGCGGGTGGCGACGAAGAACGCGCGGAGAAAGTTCAAACGCAGATTGATCGAGCCGCCAAGGAGCTTGCGACGTTTAAGGAGCGTGCGAAAGCGTCTCAAAGCACGAAACCCAATACGGCTGAGCTTATCAACGAAGCCTACTTGCGAACCGTCAGTCGATACCCGACGCATGAAGAAGTGACTCGATGTGCAGAATACATCGTGGAGGCGGACGATTTAACGGATGGGTTGACGGGAGTCCTGTGGGCATTGGTGAATACCAAAGAGTTCGTGGTGAACCACTAACGGTGAGGAGAAGGCATATCATGGCACGACATCGGCAATGTAATGGACTGACGCGTCGCGATGCGCTGCGAGTCGGGATGTTGGGGGCCTCTGGGTTGACCATTGGCAGCTACCTTCGCATGGCAAGCGGTGGTCAGGTGGATCCTAAGCCGGCGGCTTCTTCGGCCATCTTTATTGAGTTGCCTGGTGGGCCTTCGCACATCGACACTTTTGATCCCAAACCGAATGGTCCTGCTGAGATTCGCGGGAAGTTTGACGCGATCAACACGAATGTACCCGGGATCCAGATTAGCGAGTACTTGCCTAAGTTGGCGACTTGCATGGACAAGTTTGTCATACTTCGTGGCGTCTCGCATTCGTTGGGTGCGCATCCACTTGGACAGCGTTTCATCTTTACGGGAAATCGCCCGAATCCTTCACTCGACTATCCGGGGTTCGGATCGGTCATTGCAAAAGAAATGGAATCGCCAGCGGACCTCCCATCGTATGTGGCTGTGCCCAAAACGAATTCAACGGCGGGGCATCTTGGCGTCAAATATGCTCCGCTCTCCACGAATGCCACGCCCCAGGCTGGCAAGCCATTTAACGTCCGAGGGATTACGCTGGGCGGTGGAATAACGCTGGAGGAGATTGAGAGTCGCCAAAAGTTGTTGCGTGATCTGGACACGCGTTTCGCCGCGATCGAATCGGATGATGAGCTGTTGGGCGGTTTGGACGAGTTCAATCAGAAGGCGTTTGATATGATTACTTCGCGCAGAGCGCGTCGCGCCTTTGACGTTAGCCGTGAAGCCGACAGTTACAAGAAATTATTCGGCGAGGATCAGTTCAGCCAAAGCTGCCTTTTGGCGACTCGCTTGGTCGAATCCGGCGTGCGTTTTGTTACCGTGACGCTCGGCGGCTGGGATACACATCAGGAAAACTTCAATAAGCTCTCGACGAATCTGCTGCCGAAACTGGATGCCGGGTTGTCGGGGTTGCTGTCAGGATTGGCTGGGAAAGGACTGTTGGAATCCACTGCCGTGTACGTGACTGGCGAGTTTGGCCGTACTCCCAAGATTAATGACCGCAGTCCCGATGGTGGTCGCGATCACTATCCGCGATGCATGTTCATGCTGATGGCAGGGGGACCTGTTTGCGGTGGGCAGGTGCTTGGCGAGAGTGACGCGAAAGGCGCGGGGCCAAAACACGATGGCTTTGCGCCAGAAGATGTGGCTGCATCGTTTTACCATTCGCTCGGAATTGACCACCTCAAAGAATATGACACGACGATTGGTCGGCCCATCTCTGTCGTTCGCGACGGCAACGTCATTCCGCAGCTCTTTTCTTAGAAACGCGCTGGTGCGTTGGGCCATTTTTAATTGCACGAAGATGCGACTCAAGTTTCTTTCGAGCCAAATCGCCGCACCAGAGTCTTGGTCGTTCGCGTTGATCGACGGCCACCTTGCATCGACCGACCGTCGATTGCCAAAGCTGTTGCAAAAGAACGGCTTGCGGAGAAGGCTTGGCTATCGTTGTATGTCAAGCACGAGAGATTGCGCCTGACTGTATAGCAATCTGTTAATAGGAGTTGATGCGACTCAAATCTGTTCTGCAAAATGATCGCGTTCGCGTTGCGTAGCTTCCAAGTCAAACTGCATATACTTGGTCTGCAAACGTAGCTCGCAGATTGCATTTTGAGCCAGGTTGGCGATGCGGGCTGAACGGGCTCGTGACGATTCGATCTTGTAGACCAGTTCCAAGATCTCTTGACGATACTCAACGGGCAGTGCGTGGACCGCTTCCTTCAGGATTTCTACATCAGAAGCCGTCTTGTTTTCCAACGTTGTATTGGCTGTTGTGTCGTTCATCTGATGAACCTCCCGAGTTCTTTGCGAATGTGACTGACCAGCTAGGGTTGCATGACCCGTGCCAATGGTCGAGCGTATCGCAAAAAGCAAGGAAAATGCAGTGTTTTGGGGCTCTGCAGGTGTGTTGAGAATGTGCAACGCCGTCGCGTCAGGTGTTCTAGGGAAACACGTGTTGGGAACGAGACGTGAGATGTGGCTTTTATTGTGCAAGAGAGTGTACGTCAGCGCACGAAAAAACGCGTCCGGCGACAGACGCGTTTTCTGATCTTCTAGATATCTTGCGCGAGTTGGTCGCTTAGACCAAACCCAACTGCTGATGAATCTGACCCGTCACGTTGTCGTCCAAGCCAAGTCCCTGAGCCAACTGTCCGAGGTACTGGGCTTCTGCGCGCGTGTCGACTTTCATCGTCATGCATGAGAGTGCATAAACCTGTGGACCCATTTCACGTGGGACTTGGTTGACGAACCCCTGAACGTCGAGAGGCGATGACAGTTCCTTGCGAAGGAAATCGACTTCTGCCTGATCAAGTTCTCCCATACGATCAACGATATTTTTTTGTTCCTGCTCGTCGACTTGACCGTCAGCCTTGGCTGCATTGCACATCGCGCGGACGAGAATGGTCGCTTGATCGTGAGCCTGCTGTTGTGGGATGGGCGCTGGTTCTGGAGCTGCTGCACCAGCACCAGCGGCTGCACCAAGGATCGAACCTAGCAATCCACCGGCTCCGCCGCCCTGGGCTCCACCGCCACCAGCCGCTTGTTTGAGGATCGAGCCCAGTAGGCTTCCACCACCACCGCCAGCAGGTGCGCCACCGCCGAGCAAGCCGCCCAGTCCGCCGCCACCTTGAGCTCCGCCACCACCTAGCAATCCCCCAAGGACACCCATCAATGGGTTGCCGCCGGATTGTTGTCCACCGCCGCCACCCGCTGCTTGTTGAAGAACTTTGCCAAGAAGGTTGCCGCCGGTTGCATTGTTACCTAGAAGGCCCGCCAAGAGTTTTACTGCGTC
>CAYYHV010000316.1:0-2564 GCA_964471695.1 uncultured Pirellulaceae bacterium | reverse complement strand
GTTTGAGATTGGCCGCTACTCTATCGGCACGGCACATCAATGTGGAAACAAATGACCTGAATTAGCCATACGGTACGTCCCCACGTCCAGCAATATATCGACAAGCTACAACTTACACTATGCCGCGATTGTGGCTGTTTGAAGCCGGATTTAGCACTGAATGAGAATCCAGCGTTGGACACTTTGCCCAATGTGTTGTTTGGGACGAAAAATCGAATCAAATCTCCCCCAGCTTGCGGAAAAGCCGATAGTTGACTTCTACGGAGTAGTACCATTTCAACAATGCTGTTTCTCTTTCGGCAGATGCCGCGCGTCCGCAAAACTTCGACGTTTTTCAGTTTTCCGCACGGGACAGTTGTGGTTTTGCAGTCGTTTTTGCGTAGTTGAAATCTGCAAATACGGATTTGTTGCAATTCCTGGAATTCACGTTCGCAATGAGAATCCAAAGCTGCTTGAACGGGTTCTCCCCGATCTATTCGAGTCCGCTTATACTCTGTGGTCGGAGATGGCTGGATTTGTAAGAAAAACACACTGATCGTTAAGGTTTGGAGCCAAGGGAAATGGACGAAATTGCACTCGAACAGGCGGAAGAGTCTCGAGAGCTCTTGCTGGATGCTCAGGAAAACGGGCTTTTCGCAACACTCGGTGCGTATACAAAACTATCTGGACCTGGATGGTTGCAGAGTGCAATTACGCTTGGCGGTGGTTCACTCTCGGGGGCTCTGTTCCTCGGCGTTCTGGCTGGCACCAGCATGTTATGGCTACAGCTGCTCGCTATCTTCTGCGGCGTGATCATGCTTTCGGCGATTAGTTATGTCGTGCTTTCAACGGGTGAACGCCCATTTCGCCAGATCAACCGGCACATCAACCCGGTGCTTGGTTGGGGATGGATTATCGCAACCATTTTGGCCAATATCATTTGGTGTATGCCGCAATTCGGTTTGGCATTCGAGGCGCTGCAAAAGAATCTCGTTCCCGGTGGTTTGGGCGACGACTTCCAGACCAAAACGATTACGTCCGCAGTCTTGTTGGTCTTGGCGCTTATTGTGTTAGTCCTCAACCGCGGCAAGGGAGTGGCTTTTCGTCTGTTTGACCTGGTCCTAAAGGGGCTGGTTGGATTGGTCGTGATCTGCTTCTTTGGCGTCTGTCTGGATCTCGGCATGAGTGGCAAACTCGATTGGGCTGCCATCGGTAGTGGGTTGATCCCCGACTTGAATCAGTGGAACGAACCCGCTGCGCGTCTGCAGGAGTTCCTCGCCAACGTTCCGGAGGCATACCGCGACTTTTGGAAGGGCGAGATTATCGCCAACCAGCGGAGCGTCATGATTGGAGCCGCAGCCACGGCCGTTGGAATTAATATGACGTTCCTCTTGCCGTATTCGATGCTCGATCGTGGTTGGGACAAGCCATTCCGCGGCTTGGCTCGCTTTGACCTTTCGACGGGCATGGCGATCCCGTACATCTTGGTCACCTCTTGCGTCGTGATCGCGGCTTCATCCGCGTTTCACGCACAAGCCGATGCGGACTTTTTGAGCAACGATCCGGTTGCGATGCAGAAGAGTAACGTATTCGGTGGAGCAACTAAGGTACTTACCAAACGGCTAATTCTGGAAAATGAATCCGCTTTTGAAGGTGTTGTGCCCGAAGACAAAGCCGCCAGGGTGGCTGAACTCGCCAGCCAGCTTTCCGAAGACGAAAAGCAATTGGCAGCCGCACTAGTCAAACGCAACGCGTTCCATCTTTCCGAGTCGCTGGCTCCACTGCTGGGTGAAGGCAACGCACGCATGGTCTTTGGCATCGGCGTTTTCGCCATGGGATTCTCGACCATCATTATTTTAATGTTGATCAATGGATACGCGTTCTGCGAAATCTTTAATCAGGAACTTGGCGGATTCGCGTTTTATTTTGGAGCCCTCTTGTCGGGTGTTGCGGGGGCCTCCTGGTTCTACTTCTGGAGCGGTGACTCGCGATTCTGGCTGACGATCGTAGCGTCAATCTTTGGCATGATGCTGCTCCCGATCGCTTACTTTACTTTCTTGCTGATGATGAACAGTCGCAAAATCTTGCGAGACGAAAAGCCTACGGGGCTGTCGATGATGGTCTGGAACGTTTTGATGGTGTTCGCGCTCGTCGGAGCCATTCTGGGCGCCGGATCGGCGATCGCTACCAAAGCGTCGGACCCCAAGGCGGGACCGATCGTGATAGGCATGGCCGGAGTTTACCTGGTACTGGTTGTGCTCGGCTTTGTCTTCAAATCGCCGGGCGATCCGGATGACGAGGACGAAGACTACTAATTGAAGGGCCGCACGATTGTCGGCGACCGTTCAATCAATAAGTTTGCCCATACTGATTCTCGCTTCTTTGCAGAAACCGAGGGATTCGTAAAAAGACACGACCTCGGCATTGTCGGTGGGGACTTGAAGATTCACCTTCGGGCAACCACGGCTCGTCAGCGCCTGTTCAGTATGATGGACTAACGCGGTCCCTATCTTCATGCGGCGATGCGCAGTCGCGACGGCTAGCGAATATATCCAGCCGCGATGTCCGTCGTATCCACCAAGTAC
>CAYYHV010000315.1:0-9536 GCA_964471695.1 uncultured Pirellulaceae bacterium | reverse complement strand
ACGTTGGGGCAGCGTCGAATTCCGACCCAAAGTGCCAAGCACGTTCGTGGACGCCGCGTCTACGGAGGAACACGGCAGTACTTGCCGCTGAAGATTAATCAGGCCGGCGTAATGCCGATTATTTTCGCAAGTAGTTTGTTGATGTTCCCGCAAATGTTGTTTGGCTGGTTGTCCAGTCTCAATGCCGACTTCGGTTGGCTGAACAATATCTTCCTGAACGGAGCCGGGTTCATTTACAACCTGTGCTACGTCGCGATGATTTACTTCTTCTGCTACTTCTGGACGGCCATTACGTTCAATCCAAAGGACATGGCAGAAAACCTCAAGAACTTCGGTACGTTCATCCCAGGTTATCGACCGGGTTACCGAACTGCCGACTATCTCGAAAAGGTGATGAATCGAATCACCTACGTTGGTTCGGGATTCCTCGCGTTGGTGGCGATTATCCCAACGATTATCTCCAGTGCGATGGGCGTCGATTTTACGATCGCCAGTTTCTATGGTGGTACGGGATTGCTGATTGCTGTATCGGTGGCATTTGACCTCGTACAGAAAATTGACAGTCACCTCGTAATGCGAAACTACACCGGCCTCCTTGAAGGGTAAGACCGCAACCGGGCGTCGTCGCCCATCGTTGTGGGCTGAGTTTCGCTATGCGTATCGTAATGTTGGGACCGCCGGGCGTTGGCAAAGGCACGCAAGGCAGAAGGCTCGCGGCCGAGTTCTCGGCTGCTCATATTTCGACAGGCGACATGCTGCGTGAAACCGCACGTATGGATTCTCCACTGGGTTTGCGCATCGCTAAAGTGCTGGCCGAAGGCAGGCTGGTCGCAGACGAGTTGATCATCGAGATGGTGCAAGAGCGACTGGCTCTGCCGGATGGATCGTCCTTCGTCCTTGATGGATTTCCACGGACGATACCACAGGCTGAGGCACTGGACTTGTTTCTTAAACAGAATCGGCAGGAACTCAGTGCAGTCATTCTCTTAACAGCGTCGGATGAAGAGATCCACGCACGCTTGATGTCGCGGGCAAAAACGGACGGCCGAGCCGACGATAACGCTGAGACAATTGCGCGACGCATGAACGTATACGCAGAGCAAACGCGCCCACTCGTGGAATACTATGAGCGATGCGAAAAGCTAATCCGTATCTTGAGTGAAGGCACGATCGAAGACGTCTTTGCGAGTATTCGCGACAAGCTTCAGGTGATTCCGCAATGAAGATCAAATCGGCTCGCGAAATTGAATGCATGCGTCGCCCCGGGTTACTTGTCTGGGAGGCACATCAACTGACCGGCGAGCGGATTGAGCCGGGAGTCACGACGGGTGAATTGGATCAGATTGTTGAAGAGTTGTTTGCAAAACATGATGCTGAGCCACTTTTCAAGGGTTACCCTGGGCCTACGCCATTTCCTTCGGTCACGTGTATCTCCGTGAATGATGCCGTCGTGCATGGGATTCCAGGCGACTATGTCCTGCAGGAAGGCGATATCGTCAGCATCGATACGGGTTGCCGCATCGATGGCTGGTGCGGCGATGCCGCGGTGACGCATGCGGTTGGCAAGATTTCGGACGAAGCGCGGAAGCTGCTGGATACCACGAGGGGAGTTCTAGATTTGGCGATCCGCTTGCTTACGGAATGTGAGCGTTGGAGTCAGGTAAGTCGGCAGATGCAGAACTACGTGGAGGACGCAGGATTCTCCGTTGTCGATTCCTTTGTGGGGCACGGTATTGGTCGTGAAATGCACGAGGGACCACAAGTCCCGAATTACTATTCAAAGAAGTTTGAACGTGAAGAGGATTTCGCCCTTCGCAAAGGCCTCGTGCTGGCTATCGAGCCGATGGTAAATATCGGCACACCCGATGTGACTTGTCTGGAAGACAAGTGGACCCAAGTTACATTGGACGGCTCACTCAGTGCTCACTTCGAGCATACTGTGGCGATTACTGCCGACGGAGCGCGACGACTGACGGGTCCGCCGGAATAGAATCATTCGGACCGTTTGCCGGTTTGGACTTGCCAAAGCCGAGCGTAGACACCGTCGGCCTGAACCAGGTCATCATGCGTTCCGTTTTCTGCCAGCCTCCCGGCATCAAGGACGAAGATCTGGTTGGCGTTTCGGACCGTCGACAGGCGATGGGCGATCACAATCGTCGTTCTTCCAATGGCGATACGTTCCAGGGAACGTTGGATGGCGGCTTCGGTTTCGTTGTCGACGGCAGAAGTCGCTTCGTCGAGGACCAGAATAGGTGGGTCCTTGAGAACTGCGCGGGCGATCGAGAGGCGTTGACGCTGTCCGCCGGACAGCTTCTGGCCTCGTTCACCTACGATCGTCTGATATCCATTGGGGAGTTCCAGGATAAACGCATCTGCCTCAGCGGCTTTGGCGGCGGCAACGATTTCATCGTGATTCGCATTGGGTTTGCCATACCGAATATTTTCCTCGACCGAGCCGTGAAACAGAAAGACATCTTGGCTAACCAATCCGATTGCGCGACGAAGTTGAGGTAGCTGAGCTTCGCGAACATCGACGCCATCAACCAGAATGCGACCCGATTGGACGTCGTAAAATCTCAGCAGCAGTTTGACAAGCGAACTCTTACCGGACCCGGTGGCTCCCACGATGGCCGTCGTTTTGCCGGCTTCGAACCGAATGGAAAGATCGTGAATAATCGGGGGAGAGTTTTCCGTTCCGTAGGCAAAGTTGACGCAGTCAAAGACGACTTCGCCATTTAGTGGATCAGGCAAAGGGACTCCGCCGGAGTTGATTTCTCGAGGGGTCGCGAGCAAAGCAAAGGCTCGATCGATCGAGGCGACGGCGCGTTGATAGAGGTCCAGCGTGCTTCCTAACCGAGTCAAAGGCCAAAGCAAGCGCTGAGTCATAAAGATCATAATGCTGTACTGCCAGACTTCAAGTTTGCCGGCAAGTGTCATGCGGCCGCCGAAAAAAAGGATCGCAACGAATCCCGTGACGATCATCATGCGAATCACGGGAACGAAAGCCGAGCTCAAGCGAATGGCTTGGGAATTCTTCGCGACGTATTTGCGGCTTTCTTGGTCGACACTGGCGAATTCTGCCGGTTCAGCCGTGAAGCTTTTGATGGTAGCAATCCCGCCCAGATTGTTGGAGAGATGGCTGTTGAGAACGCTCACTTGCTCGCGAATTCCCAGATAAAGCGGAGCCAATCGTTTTTGAAAATGAATCGAGCCCCATGCAATAAACGGCATTGGCAGGATAGTCATCCAGCCGATGCTTGGTGCTAGTGCAAGAAAGATCGCGCCGATGACGATTGTCGTTGTTGCGAGCTGTAGGATATCGTTCGCGCCTTCGTCAAGAAACCGCTCAAGTTGATTGACATCATCGTTAAGGATCGACATCAGTCGTCCGGTTGATTCGTCTTCAAAGTACGACATGCCCAGGTGCTGTACGTGTTGGTAGGTGTCCATACGCAATTGATGTTGAATCTCCTGGGCCAGATTTCTCCATCGCACCCGATAGAGGTACTCAAAGATAGACTCGAGCGCCCAGATGAATCCCGTCGCCACCGCCAGAATCACCAATTGCGTCTCCAGGTCGGGATAGCCTAACCAGGCAATGACGGATTGCTCACGTTCAACAACGATGTCGACGGCCATGCCAATCAAGACTGGTGGAGCCAAGTCAAACAGCTTATTGAGGATAGAGAAAACGGTCGCCCAACGAATCGTTGCGTGGAAGTTGGCAGCGTAATCCCAAAGCCGTCGTAAAGAATGCACAGTGAAAATGGTGGTTAGAGATTCGGGTCGCTGCGTTAGCACAGTTTTGGCGATTCAGTATGTGTCACCAACCCGAAATCGCCTAGATGTGTGAGGATTCAAGAATTCTGCGAATCATTTCAAGACGTAAATATCGGGCTCGCCAAAACCGTTTAATCGAGGAGACACAAACTACGTGGTCTTGCGGCCGAATGAATTCCTGGCCGACCAAGCCGAATAATCTCTACATACGTTGAATTAACAACGGAGCGTCGCCGGTCGGTACGGAATCAAGAGCTATACTCCTTCCGTAGAGTTCTACCTGTTGTTGCGGCGTTCGAGGCAAAGTTTGTGCGACTCGAATCGTAGAGCACGTCGCTCAACGAGTCGTAGATCGAGCCATTCAAGACCGAAGGCCGTTGCGGATTCGGTCACTAGAGATCATAGGATGTCCTGACGATGAGTTCTGATACCATTAAAGTTCAACCTTGGCACGCCGTTGCAGGAATTGCTGCGGTGTTGTTGCTGATAGGAAGCTTGACTTCGTTCTATACCGTGCAGGCGGAATCGCAGGGAGTAGTTTTGCGATTCGGCAGGTATGTCAAAACGGTTGATCCCGGATTGCGATTCAAGCTCCCCTTTGGCATCGACAGGGTTGCTATTGCACCGGTGAAACGTCAGCTGAAGCAGGAGTTTGGCTTCGGCACGGGGAACGCTTCCAATCCGACTCAATCTTCCAATGAGCAGGAAGAAGAACGGAGCATGGTGACGGGTGATTTGAATGCGGCGACGGTGGAATGGATCATTCAGTACCGTATTCGACAACCGGATCTGTATCTATTCAAAGTCCGTGACCCCGGCAACACCCTTCGAGACATTTCCGAATCGGTCATGAGAACTGTCGTCGGCGATCGCACGGTCGATGAAGTCATCACGGTCGGGCGTCAGGAGATTGAAGCCGAGGCACTGGCTCAGCTGCAGACGGTCGTGAACAAATACGAGCTTGGGCTGAGTATTGACCAGGTTCAACTCAAAAACGTGAATCCGCCTTTGCCCGTACAGCCCTCGTTCAACGAAGTCAATCAGGCGCAGCAGGAGCGGGAGCAGATGATCAACGTCGCCAATGGTGAATATAACAAAGTGGTCCCACGAGCCAGCGGAGAAGCGGATCAGAAGATTCAAGCTGCTGAAGGATACGCATTGAAACGAGTCAACGAGGCGGAAGGGGATGTGTCACGCTTCAACGCAGTGTTATCAGAATACATCAAGGCGCCCGAAGTCACCAAGCGTCGAATCTACTTTGAGACGATGGAAAAAGTCGTTCCACGGCTCGGCAAAAAGATCATCATGGATCACGAAGCTAGCCAAGTCTTGCCTTTGTTGCAGCTGAATACACAGGGAACACAGCAATGAATCAAATCCAGAAATACGCTGCAATCGCCGTCGCCGTAGTGGTCTTATTCGTACTGCTATTGGGCGCGTACACGGTTTCAGAAACCGAGCAAGTTATCATTACGCAGTTTGGGCGTCCGATTGGTGATCCTGTGACTTCGGCGGGATTGCACCTGAAGATCCCGTTTATTCAAAATGTGACTCGGATCGAGAAGCGCATTCTTGAATGGGACGGCCGCCCTAACGAGATGCCAACCAAAGATAAGACTTACATTGTTGTCGATACCTTCGGCCGATGGCGCATCAAGGATGCGAAGCAGTTCTTCTTGCGATTGCGTGATGAGCGGAGTGCTCAATCTCGTTTGGACGATATTCTTGGTAGCGAAACGAGGAACTCGATCGCGAAGCACGAATTGATTGAAGTCATTCGCACGACCAAGGATCGTGAACCGGCTCGGGATTCCGCACTCGCCGACGCGCCCGGTAATATCGGCATTCTTTATCCGATCAAGATGGGGCGAGCCAAGATCGAGTCTGAGATTTTTACAAACGCCGCAAAGAAGCTGACTGATTTCGGTATCGAACTGCTGGATGTTCGTTTCAAACGCATCAACTACAACGAAAGCGTTCGGCGACGAATCTTTCAGCGAATGATCAGCGAACGCCAACAGATTGCAGAGCGATTCCGCTCGGAAGGTGCGGGCGAGGCAGCCAAGATTCTGGGTAAGAAAGAACGCGACTTATTGGAGATTGAATCCAAGGGATACCGCACAGTACAAGAGATACAGGGACGCGCCGACGCCAAGGCGAGTGAAATCTACGCCAGTGCATTCAATCAGAGTCCCGAGTCCGTTTCGTTCTATGAATTCGTCAAGACGATGGAGACCTATGAGAGTACTCTTGACGAGGAAACCACAGTGATTCTCTCCACGAACGGCGACATGTTCAAGTTCTTTAAGAACATTGACGACTAGCACGCCGGCCATGCCGATCAGGACGGGTGGTGCCGGGTCGAACAGTTTGTTGAGGACCGAGAAAACAGTGGCCCAAAGGATCGTCGAGTGGAAACTGGCAGCGTAATCCGAATCGCAGGCAAGCAGGTTTTGCGATTCAGTATGCGGCAGCAAGCCCGAGACGGCTAGGTGTGCGAATCAGCTTCGTAGTGGACGAGGTCATGAGTCCCTTCTTGCGGCCTGCTCTTTTAATGCCACAATTCTGCTTTGCTGAGGTCTATCGACCACAAATTCCACCGCCTTTTCTGTCGCCAGTATTGTTTCTGACGATGCAGTTCCTCAGGGTGATCCGACCGGAATTCGTTGCAATCGCGGCTCCCGAATTGCCCTCAACAGTCGTCTCGATAAGTTGCAATTCGCCCCTGCCTGAATACGAGACTCCGCCGCCCGTTAATCCGCCTTGTCCATTCGCAATCGTCAGTCCGGCTAGCGTTACGTCGTATTCGGCAGATGAATCAGGGACTGTGATCACCTTAAAGAATCGACTGGCATCAATTCGGATGGGGTCCGTCAACGATCTTGCGTCGATCGTAAGTGGATTTCCAATCTCCAACCGCCCTGTTGTTAGATCGATCGTTTGACCAGACAAGCTGTCGTCGAAAGTGATAGGATCGGCTTCATCGTTGTCATTCGCCAGCGAGATTGCGTCGCGAAGGCTGCCGTCGCCTGAATTCGCAACAGTCGTGACTACGAACGTAGCCAGCATGTGGCGGTGTTCTAGCATCTCAACGCTGAGGTGACGTTTGGAGAGTGCTGATCTTGGCATGGGTTTGGGTCCAAGGATGTAGAGACATTGTCCTACATAGCAATTCACGACATTTGCATGCTCTTGGAGGAGCGAAAAGGGCTGGCATTTTTGGGTGAGGGGTAGAATGGCGATATGGCGATATGGCGAGTCATATTGATTCTGCTTTGAGCGGCCGTTGATAGGGTTATTTGCGAAAACCGATTTCCTCGGTTCTCGTAGTGGACAGGCCACGAGTCCGGCAGTTCATCTTTTCGATCAGACCACCAGTCGACATCCTGTCGCAGTCCAATCGCCCCCGGTGGGAGTTTATCAAGAGATGTCGTTTAATAGTGGTTGGGTGAGGGCGTAACCGGCGTAACCTCATCCACTACGGGTGTTAGTCGGAAGCTTGGGTAACGGTTAGATTGGTAGCGTTGGAGTTACTGATAGGCCGTCGCGGGAGTCGCCGATGTTACTGCTGCTTGCTACCGCTGAGAGTGTGAACCTGTTGCCGGCGCGAATGCAAATGGCATTCACGCTTGGCTTTCATATTATTCTGGCGTGCTTTGGCGTAGGGTTGCCCGTGCTGTTGCTGTGGGCAGAGTGGCGATTTCTGAGTACGGGAGAGAAGGTTTGGCGAACGATTGCGCGGCGTTGGTCCAAAGCGTTCGCGGTGATGTTCGCGATCGGTGCCGTTTCTGGCACAGTGCTGTCTTTTGAGTTGGGGCTGTTGTGGCCTGAGTTTATGGGCAAGTTTGGTGGCGTCATTGGGCTGCCCTTCACGATGGAAGGCTTTGCGTTTTTTCTCGAAGCCATCTTTGTTGGCATCTATCTTTATGGCTGGGACAAGCTGCCACCGCGAGTTCATTGGTGGACTGGTGTGCCGATTGCATTGGCAGGATTCATGTCGGCTGCGTTTGTTGTGACGGCGAACGCGTGGATGAATGCGCCGCAAGGGTTTCGGTTAGAAGCGGGCAAAGTCGTCGATATTGACCCGTTGGCCGCGATGTGGAATCCAGCCAGCGGAGCCCAGATGGCGCATATGATCCTGGCGGCTTATATGGTCACAGGGTTCTGCGTTGCGGGATTTTATGCAGCGGTGCTATTGCGTACGAACCAGTCGTCGGTTGAGAAGCGACTTTATGCGCGCAGCGCCATGGCGCTAGGATTATGGTTAGCGATCCTGACGACTCCGCCTCAAATGGTGGTGGGCGACTGGGCTGCCAAAGTCGTCGCCAAATCCCAGCCCGTCAAGTTGGCTGCGATGGAAGGTCACTATGAAACCGAAGTTGGCGCTGCATTGCGCATCGGTGGCATTCCGGATGACGAAGCCGAAGTGACTCGGTACAGCCTGGATATTCCCAAGATGCTTTCGTTTCTCGCCTATGGTGATTTTGACGCCGAAGTAAAAGGGTTGAAAGAGTTCCCCAAGGAAGATCGTCCGCCAACGATCGTCGTCCATATTGCTTTTCAGATCATGGTGGGCATCGGGTCGTTCTGCATGTTATTGGTCATCTGGGCGGTCATCGCGAGGCTGCGATTGCGCGAGTTTCCCACGTCGAAGTTGTTTCTAAGCGTGTTGGTCGTCAGTGGGCCGCTTTCGGTGTTGGCTCTTGAGGCGGGGTGGACGGTGACGGAAGTTGGGCGGCAACCTTGGATTGTTCAGGGCGTGATGCGAACGTCCGAAGCGATTACGTCGGCTCCGGGAGTGTGGAACGTTTTTTATGCGACGCTTGCGATCTATGCGGTGCTGGGATTGATAACGGTCTTCGTCCTGCGGCTGTTGGCCAATGTTCCTCTTCCGGAGTCTCGCGATGGCGCCTGAGTTGATCGTACTGGGAATTACCTTTGCGGCTTTGGGGCTGTACGCGGTGCTTGGCGGCGCAGACTTTGGGGCTGGCGTTTGGGAATTCACGACGGCGCTTCAATCGGATGAGCGCGAACGGAAGTTGATCGCCAAAGCCATCGGTCCGGTATGGGAAGCCAACCATGTGTGGTTGATCTTTGTGTTGATCATTATTCTGAATGGGTTTCCGACTGCGTTTGCCGCGATCAGTCGCGCCTTGTGGATGCCCATGCTGTTGGCGTTGGCGGGGATCGTTTTTCGCGGAGCCGGCTTTATCTTTCGCGCTTATGCTGTGGGAGCCGATTGGTTGCGGACTGCTGCGGGAGCCGTGTTCGCGTTGGCATCGACTTGCACGCCTTTCTTTATGGGGATGTCGGTCGGCGCCTTGTCGTCGGGCGAGATGGCGATTGCGGAAGATGGATCGTATGCGGGCAACCATCTTACGGATTGGATCACGCCGCTTTCGATTTACTCGGGAATTCTTGCGGTGGGGATGTGTGCCTACTTGGCTTCGGTGTATTTGACCCGCG
Source organism: uncultured Pirellulaceae bacterium (assembly GCA_964471695.1). GTDB lineage: Bacteria > Planctomycetota > Planctomycetia > Pirellulales > Pirellulaceae > CAYYHV01. The sequence goes on along the minus strand of CAYYHV010000315.1, from coordinate 290 downwards.
AAGCATCAATGGGTGACGATTCGGAGCTGCTATCGCTTTGGCGAGGCCGAGCGTTATCGACGGGGATTTGGATTGGCATCTTGGCGTGGTTGGGGCTGCTGATGTGCTGGCTGGAGGCTCCGGCGTTATGGCGAGGGCTCACACAACGCGGCTGGCCGCTGATTTTGACTTCGATGGTGGCGGGAGTCGGCTCGCTCTTTGCTTTGCGAAACAACCAGTATCGGCTGGGAAACCTGATGGCTGCGACGGCTGTTGCTACCGTGCTGCTAGGTTGGGGGCTTGGGCAATAT
>CAYYHV010000314.1:0-9560 GCA_964471695.1 uncultured Pirellulaceae bacterium | reverse complement strand
CCTCTCATCTCCAGCACAGCCCCCGACTGAGCGTGGCGATGGGTGAACTCTCCCAGTCGCGAGATCTCGACGATTTACTCCAGTCGGAATCACTCAAGGCATTCCATTTCGCCAAAGTCGGATTAGCGGACTGCGGACACGATCCCCATTGGCGTCAACGATGGATAGACTGGCATTCCAGGTTGCCCGCCACCACGTCCCCCGTCGCCGTAGCCTATGCAGACTGGGAGTCAGCCCATTCTCCCCACCCGGAAGAAGTTGTGGAGTCCGCCATCGCGCTGGGCGGAGCAGGTGTACTGTTGGACACTCAGGGTAAATCGTCCCCCATATTTGGGATCCTACCGCTCCCCCTGATTGAAAGTTTGTTACACAAAACTCACAGGGCTGGATTGTGGTTTGCGATTGCCGGTTCGCTCGATGCCAAAACCATTCCTACTGCTGCACTTATGGGCCCCGACGTGATTGCCGTTCGAGGCGCCGCATGCGATGGGCCTCGCGAGGGTACCATTTGTCCAAACGCAATTTATCAGCTTTCGAGATTAATCGCGCCTTCCAAAACGCACTGAATTGGAATTCGGTGCGAATCAATAATGAGTTGTTTTCAACAAATTTGTTGACACCTCAATTTCAATTGCGATACTCTGCGGTCAGGAACAGAGCGATGTGTTGAGGTTTTGGGAAGATAGTAATTCTTAATTTGATCATCGCTTGAAATGTAGTTTTAGGAGAAACGACTGTGCCAAGCTCCGTGATTGAGGCAATCCAACAGGGAATTTGGGATTACGAACCGGACGAAGCAGAATCGCGTGAATACGATTCAACCGACGCCCTTCCGGGAAGTGATGCAAAGCTTTCGATACTTGCTGAAAGGTTGAACGAAGGAAAGCCGCTTTGGCATCCTGAAGATCGACTCAGCTACGGCGAAAAGGACGACGAAGATTAGTCATCCCGAACCGTTTCAGTAAGAGACTCTTACCCCGACCAATTCATTGGCCGGGTTTTTTTGTGTCGCAACACAAGTTGCGAAGCACAGGCAAGCGTTGATCAGAAACGCTTTTATCGTTTCGACACCACCAATGCCTTACCACGAGCACCGACTTTCAAACCCGCCGGTTCAGCCATTGCGTTAAGCAACTGTATGGCGGTCGCCTCCTTGACCGAAGCCGAAACCAGCTTCGACTTTAGTGCTTCCGTGACGGTTGAATCGAATCGCAAGTCGACTTTGATCTTCTTCGCCAACAAGCTCAGCAACGGGCCAACAGGTTTGTTTTCCACATTCAGCGTGAAACGCTGGTCCGAAGCAGCAGGTGGTTTGGGTGGATTCAACATTCGCTTCCCACGCCCCAACCCTTCCTCAATCTTCCAATGGTCTTCCAGCATGGATCGAACCAACACCTGCTTCTTCTTTTTATCGGCTTCGACATAAGCTTGCGGATACTCCGACTCCAATTGAGCCGCCAGCTTATCCGGGTTTTTGGTGGAGTAGGCTCGCTCGATCGTCACGACAATCGGAAAACGGGAAAGTAATCCCTGGCGACCGTTCTGGTGATAACGAAATGACATATCAAAGCCAGCCAACACCAGCGTCGCCTGTTCAGCGAACGTCAACGGCGGTAATTCCTGAGCACGCCACATATCATGGGGAATCGCTTCAATATTCGGCAGAGTCAGCCCCGCATTCGAGGCCATTCTCGCCACGAGCAATCGTGGCTCGCTCAGTTCGGGCCAACCCACGGCGCGTCGCGTCAACATTCGTTTGTGCGAGGCTTTGGGAAGTTCCGAGACTTGTTCGTTACGCACTTCAGCCAGCGTCGCCAGTCGCAAACAGGTCTGCGGGGGGCCGACATAGACAACCGACCCCACAAAGCCAATGTCCAATCCAATAGAGCGGGCGATCTTGCGAAGGGCAGCTTCAAGCGGGAGATTTTCGGCGCTGATCGTCACGAGTTGATTCGGATCCACGCGACGGTCTAGAAAGATCGCCACACGCTGTAATTCGCTCAGATTCATCAAGCCATCGCGCAAGGGCTTTTCCGCCCACGTCACACCAACGCTTGCTTCCAATTTCCCATGGAATGCGTCGCCAACATGCCAATCCACTTTTGCAATAGCCGACTGAGGCGCGGAGGTCAGGAACAATCCCACAAAAAGACATACGAGTAAATTGGTGCGGTGCATTGCAGCATCTCGGTTAGCAGTGGCAACTTGTGAGGGTTGTGTCAAATATATCATGTTCATTCCATCGGAATTCAGCATTGCGCATGTGCAATCAATATACGCGCACGCGTGTGTTAGCTATCACTAACCGAATCGTTGTAAGCCTGGACGCTCGCAATTACACTCGATGTAAGCGTCTAACGTAACGCAATCTGCCAACAACAGGAGCCATTTTGATAATGGCCGCCAAAAACCGAAATCCCATTCTCGTCCGATTATTCAATCGTTATCTCAACGATCTGAATCCCGCACGTTTTACCATGGACGTCGCAAATCGTTACGGCGTGGCTACCATTGCACGTATCGCTGACTCTGGGCAATTCAACGAACGTCGCGCCGCCATCCTTGCGCTGACTTTCCTCGGGGATTACCGCAACAATGCGCTCTTCGGTCGAGCGCTACTCGACGACGACCGCGGGGTCCGCATGTTGGCTGATGACGGAGTCCGCGAAATCTGGAGCCGCGCTGGCAACATCGAGCAACAACGCAGCTTAGCCAAAGTAAAGAGACTGAATGATGGTGGCATGTTCGCGGACGCCCGCGTTATTGCAGAAGCCATGTGTGATGCGGCTCCCAAGTACGGCGAAGCATGGAACCAGTTGGGCATCGCTCAATTCTTCAGCGGAGATGTCGAGAGCGCGGTCTATAGCTGCTGGCAAGTACTTGCAATCAACCCCTATCAATTCGAAGCCGCCGTTGGATTAGGGCACGCCTACTTGGAACTAGGCGAACCGCTTATGGCGCTTGATAACTTTCGCCAGGCTTTGAAGCTCAACCCCAGCCTCGAGTCGATTCGCATCCAAGTCAAACGGATGCAGCGAACCTACGAGCAATCCTAGAAACATCTGGCCCTTGTTCGATTCGTTTGGGCAACATGACCGAGTCGCCCTGTGTATCCTGAATGTTGAGTCGCCCTGCGCGTTCTGAAATCGGGATAAAAAAAAGAGCCACAGTCAATCTGCGGCTCTCTTCACCCCGGGACCTTATCGGTAATGGTTCCTAGCGACTCACGCGACTGGCAACTTCCGCGGACTGCGAATACTGCCAGGGGGCTTTCCAGAATCGCTGCAACGACGCTTCACTTGTGAACAGGAACATCTTGTCTTTGTAGCGTACCCCGTGAGCACGGGAGCCCATCTCATATTCTCCAGTCTCGTGGAAAATGACAGGATCGTATCCGGCCAACACAGGACTGTAACCTTCTGGATTGGCAAGGAAACTCTGCTGAGCCGCTGCGGTTTGAAACAGAAAAACCTGACCTCGGTGCCGAGCTCCCCAACGAGCGTCGCCCTTCACCCATTCGTTTCCGTCCATCAGCGCGACACAATCGTACCCGCTCAAAGCGAAACCGCTTGTGTTCGCCGGCTTGCTGGCAACTGAACTCTGGACTTGAGCCGGAATCGTGCGAGCTCGACCATCCACGGCTGGCTCGCCAGACTGCGTAGGCACGCTCTGCAGTCGAGCCGTCGGTACGCTTGCCGTCGCCAGTTGGTTGGTGCTGCTTCCATTTGCTGTGGGTATCGAAGCCTGCAGCGTGGGCTGCGGCCGAGACGGCGTAGCCTGAATCGCGGCTGGCGGAGCCGCTACAGGTTGTGGCTTACTCACGACTTTGGGCGATGCCTGTGGGATCGTGCTGTTCACCACGACGGCTGGACTATAGATGTCTGTCGAAGGAACAGCGGCCGCTGCCTCAGCCATCATGGCCTGAGTCGGCTGGAGACCACCGCGAAGGGTATCCGCAGTGGGTGCCATGGGACGCGCTGGAATAATCGAGGCTCCCGCCCCGGTGGCTGGTCGACCATAGTTGACCGTTGGCCCTTGATTCGAAGTCGGTGGAGTCGGTGTCGTTGGAGCCGCCAAAGCAGGATTAATTGCCAGCTTCTGGTCCGCAGTGACGGTATTCTGCAACTTGACTTTCGCCGCTTGATTGAACGCAGCCATTTGTTTCATAAAGTCACTACCAACTTGCGACGCGGCACCCGCAACTTGTTGTTGCGTTTGAACCGCCGCTTGCTGAACCTGCCCGGCGGCTTGCTGAACCTGCCCGGCAATCTGGCGTGACGCTGCATTCGCTTGATTTTGCATTTGCCCCATGTGGACCGAAGCCGCTTGAGCGAACGAAGAGTTGGTCGCATAACCTGGAGTTAATCCAACTCCGTCGGTAATAGGTCGAGCAGCAGCCATTGGCGGTTGTGGGTTCGCCATACTGTTCATCGTCGGGTTCGGTTGCGGAGTGGCTCGCCCACGACCAGTCGCAGCAGAAATCGACCCCGTCAACTTTCTCGTTGCTGCGGAAAATAACCCTTTGGCTTTGTTCGCGGCCGAAGCCAACGGTTTTTGCGACTGCTGGTTCGCACGTTGTTGCATCAACTCCGTCATAGCAGCGTATGGATTCTGCACAGCCGCCGATGGTCCCAGTTGCGGTAGCCCGTTCGCAGCACCAGCCGCGACTTGATTCGAAACCGTCGCGATTGCATTCGATGACTGTTGAGCCGTTGCCGCGTAAGGAGCGGCAGCCGCGGAGAAGGCCGTACCCGGCGCGTTGTATGCGGCTTGGGCATTCCCTGAGGCGGGAACTCGAGCCGGACTTACCTGAGTTTGTCGGTTCGCACCGCGGCGTCCTAACCCGGTCGCACCGTAAGGCGACTTTTGGTATGTATCGCCAAATACTGATTGGCGCTCTCCGAGCGGTGTATCGTTGTTGCGTGACGAAGTTCCCCGTGGAGTCTGAGCGGTTCCCGGAGCCGACATCGTTCCACCGGCTCCACCCGACTGCTGACGGTAACGCCATGCGAATTGACCGATCGTACGCAAGTACTTGTCCGAATCCTGGGGACTGATCATGCGATGGACTTCTTGTCCCTGAGCCGTCATAAGAATGTCGGTTGGCCAACTGTTTACGTTGAATTGACGAGCCACATCGGGTGAGCTTGTCGCGTTGACTTTCACCGGAACCACCTGCTGGCCAAGTGTGTAGCCGAAGATTGGACGGTTGAAGACCTTTTTCTCCAGCCGACGGCATGGTGCGCAGGAATCCGCAGTAAAGTGAATCATCAACAGCTTGCCCGTCTGAGCAGCCGTCTGTTGAGCGGTGACAAGATCTGGTGCCCATGGAACCGTATCCGCGCCGGGCGCATTTGCGACCAAAACGGTAGCAGATACAAGCGCGAAGAAGTGTATTGTCTTATGGCCGATGAATCGCATCACTTTCAACCTCGGTTTGAAGTTCCCAACAGATCACGAAGTAGGGATGACTCCCTGCGAGCCATATCGACTTTTAAGATTGTGAAACTGAGTTGAATTTGCCGGTTACGTTCGATTTGTCGCGCAGCAGTGACGCCATCGCTATCGGAAAATCAATGGTTGAACGATTTGAGTTGGCCAAAAGACGAAGGCTGGCTACGCTCAAACCCAGCCACTACGCAGGAATCAAGCGGCTGACGTGGCTCACATATCAGAGTCAACAAACAATCGAGAACCCCTCGAAGCAGTCAAGTCGCTCGAGCCAGTACGAAAAAAATCTGACAAGTGCCTTTTCAACGATGCTGGCAGACGCTAAAACATGGCCAGTCAGGAAGACAGAGTGATTCACGGGCATTCATTATCATCGCAAACTGCGACGTTTTGATTGTCACCACGATTGCTCTAACCGTTAGGAAAATGTTGCAAAAAGCAGGTAATTGCCAGGTAGACGAAAGCTTCTCACTTGACTTAGACGATTAGTCATGTAAGATCGCATTAGATTTCTGTCTGGCAGTTTCAGACGCTTTTGGCCCCACACTTCATCGCGGGTCGCCTCTCAATCTCAACAGCTTGCCACTTTCACCGTCGCAATATCCGTTGTATTTCGATTGTGTAAAACGGCATGGTTTAACCAACCGACTGTTGATCGCTGAGGATTACTAAGCGTTTCAGTGAACTGCAAAAAAGCTTGCGTTCCGCTTGTTGGGACACTCAAGTAACGTGGACGATCGGTTTTTGCCGGTGTGTTTTAACACTCAGGCAGATACGACTGCTGTTCGCCCGGCTTCGTTTTGGCCACAGGCGTTTAGCTTCATGGATTCCTGGTCGGTTAGGAGAACCTACCGAATCGTAGCCTCCTTGGTGCGTCGATTCGGCAAACAGTTTTGACTTGGGTTGAGCGAATCTCAATCCAATCCAACATGAATACATGCGAGAGAATTTGTGCCCTTCACATTGGAACTCGCGCACTGGTGGGGAAGCCCTTCGCCTTCAATGGAATTCTTCTTTGATACTCACAGCGCGTCTCTGAACGCGTCATTCGCGGCTTAAGGTGATTTGAATATGGCAAAGAAAAGGAAACAGCGTTCGCGCAGCGGCGGCGGTAGTGGCGGAAGCGGTGGCGGACGCGTTGCCTCACGCGGTGGTGGCGGAGGCGGTGGAAATCGCGGCGGTGGCGGCGGTGGAAATCGCGGTCGACGACGACGCGGCTCCGACAATGGTGTCAAACCAGCCGACATGCCGGATATCGTCAACGAAAACGGCGAACCGCTTCCCCCCGAACCAGGCCACGGACTGCTCGAATTGCATCCGAATGGATATGGTTTTCTTCGTTCCCCAGATAACAACTACGATCGAGTTCGCTCGGATCCGTTTGTCCCCGGAACGATGATCGAAAAGTATCGGCTCCGCGAAGGCGTTATGGTGCACGGCATGGTGCAACACGCCCGCAAACAGCAGGGCCCACGACTGAAAGAAATTATCAGTGTGGACGGCATGGAGCCGGACAAGTACGCGGATGTCAAACCGTTTGATTCGTTGACTGCGATCAACCCCGAAGTCTGGCTTCGCTTGGAAACGGGCCCCGAACCGCTCTCGAATCGCGTTATGGATTTGGTGACGCCCCTCGGCAAAGGCCAGCGTGCACTTATCGTCGCCCCGCCACGTACGGGTAAAACGATGTTGATGCAAAACATCGCTCATGGCATCGCCGAGAATCATCCGGAATTGAAACTGGTCGTGTTGTTGATCGACGAACGTCCAGAAGAAGTCACGGATATGAAGCGCAACGTTAAAGGCGAAGTCATCGCCAGTTCGCTAGATCAGGATGTCGAGAGTCACGTTCGACTTTCGCAACTGGTTATCGAACGATGTCGACGGCTCGCCGAAATGGGGCAGGATGTATTCCTACTCATGGACTCGATCACACGGTTGGCTCGCGCCTTCAACAAGTGGGTCGGAAACACGGGACGAACCATGTCGGGTGGTGTGGACATCAAAGCGATGGACATTCCCAAGAAACTGTTCGCAACCGCCCGAGTCTTCGAAGAAGGTGGCTCACTGACGATTGTTGGAACGGCACTGATCGACACCGGCAGCCGTATGGACGAGCTGATTTTTCAGGAATTTAAAGGCACAGGAAATATGGAACTCGTGCTCGACCGCAAGCTTTCAGACCGTCGAGTCTGGCCTGCGATCGACATCAGCCAATCGGGAACACGTCGCGAAGAACTTCTTCACGACCCCGACACGCTGCACGCAGTCACCATGCTTCGCCGCACGTTAACCTCCATGCATCACGTGGATGCGATGGAGCAATTAACTCGGCAGCTAGCCAAGTTCAAATCGAACCGAGAATTCATTACACTGATTAGTAACACACGCGAATAACAGCGAACCAGTAAACCGCGAGACGGGTCTTTTACAAAACCGTCTCGCATCCGGAGGATAAGCGAACTGGCTAGCGGCCCGACTGGAACTCGGGTGCCCGTAAGGGTTGCGGGTTCGAATCCCGTGTCCTCCGCTCCTTTTTCACAATAGGGTGCATACTGCAAGTCAGTATGCACCTTTTTTGTATGCGAAACTCCGCGTCACTTTTTCCCGCAGGCGTTTCAATGTTCCTCCGTAGCTGGACTCGCCAGAGTTCAGGACGCGTTCGACGAATCGCCCATCAGTCCCCGAAGTCTGGCGACTCCAAATAAGAAGACGTGACCGAACTTTGCAGAAGTTCCCCGCAGCTGGATGCGGAACCACGAATCAACACCAATGAACACGAATCGAATCAGGGGAAGACACGCTAGATTCTCTGGTGGATACCGACACTCGGAGATTTCGCGAGGCCGATTGTTCACCGTTTCTCGATTAGTAGTCGATGCCAGAATCGAAGAACCCGGGCACGCGAGCCAGTCTTTTTTCGGCTCGCGGTAATGTTTCTAATGCCGCGAATTGCCCGGGCATCAGCTGTTAATGTAGTCTATCACGTGATCAATCGGGGAACAGTTCGGAATGATACAAGAATGGCGATCTCTGTCGTTGGATGCTCTCCGGCCCGTCATTAAAGCCGCAGCTTTATCCACTTAACCTGACGACTTCAGCGGCCTCTACCGCTTCGCCCCATGGGTCGTAGACAAGATCGGTGGCCTGAATATCGCCGTCCTGTATCTTCGATCGGATTTCAATGCGGGTGAATGGCCCGTGCGATTGTTTGTTGACGCGGTAGTACCATCCAAGCCGATCCATTAGCGATGGCCCGTACATTCGTTTCGTATCATTGCAGCGAAAGCAATGGCGAAACGTAGATTCCGAATCGCCAAGCACAACGGTCGTCTCACCACAGCGGCGACAAGGGGCAGATAGCGTCTCGTCCGCTTCGGCAGCGTACGCACACGCGCCACATCGCCACTGCCGATCGTCGCAAAGGTTATCGTCGATTTCCAAAAAATTTGGTTTGCGACATTTTGGGCAAATCTTATTCATATCTTGTCTCCACACGACCATCATATCGCGAACACGCCCAGATGAGCAGGCGGCACTGCTGCCTTCCCAGCCAATTAATTAGCGTTAACCCCAATGTGACGTCTCTGAAAATATACAATCAATCCCGCATGAATAGGAATAGAGAAGAATATAAGCGGATATTCTACTTTCCCAGTGGTGGCGTCTCGGAATCCGACTTGTTTTTTACTGCCGAAAGGGCGAGGACGAGAAAGATTCGTGAGAATGTCGACGGTTCTGGATCGCCGGACAAAGGCCGCGAGACTCCTTAACTCCCCCGTGGTTCGCGTCTATCAATTGCACCTGCGCTTGAAACAGTGGAGTACAAGATTGCCGACTCCCCAGTCCACCGTGCCCGATCCCGACCAAGAGGATGAATCGCCAACCCCATACTCCCGAGCACTTGTATTCACCAGGATCAAAGGCTCATAAAAATGTCCGACAGGCGTGAAACAATTTGTTACTCAGCCATTCAAACGGAATCCCGCAAGATCCTCAAACGATGCCCGTTTCGACGCTTTCGAAGTTATCCGTTGTGGCTGCGCGGAGTTACGTACCAAGCCGCCGGTTAACCTGGGTCTTTACGAAGTGTGATCGAAGACGGCAGA
>CAYYHV010000313.1:0-9567 GCA_964471695.1 uncultured Pirellulaceae bacterium | reverse complement strand
TTTGGATTGTCGCTCTTCGGTTTTGATCCAGCCGGCGACTACCATCGCATTACCCGCGAACTCGCGGCTCGCCGAATCAATTTGGCACGACCAACGGCCAGTCTACTTTTGGAAAAGGCTATTGGTGCCGTTCAGCACACGGGTGGCAAACGATTCGATGCCGAATCAGATCACTATCGGACGATGCATCGGTGGTTGGAAGAGGGAGCCAACAATGACTCGAAAGAGATCGCCACCGTTGAAAGCGTGACGATCTATCCGCCGGAGATTCTGATTCAGGGAATTGGTGGTGAGCAATCGCTGCTGGCTGTCGCCAAATATTCTGATGGTACCGACCGCGATATCACTGACCTCGCTGTGTTCTTCAGTAGCGACGAGGGAGTCGCCACGGTTGACGGTGTGGGAGCGGTAAGCGCCCTTTCTCGCGGCGAGTCATTTATCTCGGCTCGTTTTGAAACACACACGGTGGGCGTTCCCGTGTTGGTGCTTCCTGACGACCTTGAGTACACCGCTCCCGCAGTCACCGGCAACTACGTTGACGAGTTGGTCGCTACCAAGTTGAGGAAGCTGCGGGTTCCGCCCAGTCCCATTTGCACGGATGAAGAGTTTTTGCGACGCGTGACGGTGGATGTCGTTGGCTTGCTGCCGACGGAATCCGAATACGCGGCCTTTCTGGCGGACGAGTCGGAGGACAAGCGGGCTCGAAAGATCGAGGCGCTACTCAACCGCGATGAGTTTGCTGATCTTTGGGCAGCCAAGTGGGCGGACCTCCTGATGATTCGGCAGGTCAACAATCAAGTCAGCGAGAAAGCCGTCTTGATCTACTTCGATTGGTTAAAAGATCAGATCAAGAACAACACTCCATTGGACGAGATGGTCCGGCAGCTGCTCTCGACGAGCGGACCAACCTTTGAAACGCCGCCGGCGAATTTCTACGCGGTCGAACGTGACAAGAAGAAGACCGCCGAAAACGTGGCTCAGATTTTTTTGGGCATTCGAACCCAGTGTGCACAATGTCATAACCATCCCTTCGACCGCTGGACGATGGACGACTATTACGGCTTTGCGGCTTTCTTCGTGCGAGTCGCTCGTAAGCAGCACGAAGACCCGCGGCAGTGGATCATCTTTTCTGGCGGCGGAGAGACCCGTCATCCAGTCGGCAATGCTGTGGTCCCACCCAAGTTTCTCGGTGGCGAGGCGCCAGAGATTCCCAAGGCAAGATCGCGGCGAGACGTCGTAGCCGAATGGGTCACTTCCGCCGACAATCCTTACTTTGCTCGCACGACTGCCAATCGAATCTGGGCTCACTTTCTCGGCAAGGGCATCATTGAACCTGTGGACGATGTGCGAGTCAGCAATCCGCCGAGCAACGCGGCGTTGCTTGATGCATTGGCGGAACGTTTGGTCGAGTCGAAATATGACTTTCGCAAACTTGCCACCGATATTCTGACTTCGGAAGCGTATCAGCGATCATCCAAGGCAGTCGCCGGAAACGAACACGATACGCTGAACTTTGCCCGAGCCAGCGTTCGGCGCATCCCAGCCGTCAATTTGCTCGACTGTATCTCGCAGGCAACAGATCGACCGTCCAAGTATCCACGTAAACCCATGGGGACTCGAGCCGTTGAAACGCCCGATCCCGTGCCCGGGAACTATTTCTTGAAGACCTTTGGTCGTGCGACGCGGGCGACGGCTTGTGCTTGTGAAACGAATTCCGAACCGACGCTGTCTCAAGCCCTCCATTTGCTCAATGGTGATTCGGTGCACGGCAAGATTCGTCAGGGGCAGGTGATTCGCAAAATGGTCAGCAGCAAGAAAACGCCTGCTGAAATCCTGCAATCAATTTACGTTCGTTGTCTTGGTCGGCAACCGACGGAACAGGAATCGGAAGTTCTGTTGGCCAAGGTTGGCAAAGACAATGTCGCCGACGATCTCGAAGATATTTTTTGGGCTGTGCTCAATTCTCGCGAATTCCTCTTTCTGAAATAACATGCCTGATACTGCCCCACGACTGACCCATTGCGTCTTACTGCTGGCTGTAGCCATGGCCGCAACCGCCCTGCCCTGCTGCGCGCAGGGCAAAAAAGCCACGGTTGGATACGAGGATCAGGTTCAGCCTGTATTTCGCGAGCATTGCCTCTCGTGCCACAACCAGTCCAAGAAGAAGGGCGGGTTGGCTCTTGATACCTACGCCGCCACGATGGAAGGCGGAGCCAGTGGTGAAGTCGTCTACGCTGCCGATCTTGAGAGTTCGCGGCTTTGGCATCTGGTTAATCACGAAGACGAACCGGCGATGCCACCAAACCAGGATCGGATGGCTCAAGGCAAACTCGACTTGATCGCCAAGTGGATCAACGAAGGCGCCGCTGAACGTGCCGGCGCCGCGATCAAGAAAGCCAAACCGACGCTGCAGTTTAAACCAGCCGATATCGACGATGGCTCGCCGGGTGCCATGCCAGTGGACATGTTTCGCCAGCCCGTGGAAGTGACTTCACGGGCTTCCGCAGTTACCGCCATCGCAGCCAGTCCCCGGGCTCCGCTGATCGCTTTGGCTGGTCAGCGCCAAGTGGTTCTCTATCACGCGGTAACCAGCGAGTTGCTGGGTGTTATACCGTACCCGGAAGGAACGGCTCATGCGATCCGCTTCAGTCGCGATGGGAGTCTGCTGTTGATCTCAGGCGGTCGCGGCGCGAAGCAAGGTAACGTCGTGTTACACGATGTGACGACCGGGAAGCGGCTGATCGTCATTGGTGATGAATTGGATGCGGTTCTCACGGCCGATGTCGACAAAACGCTCAGTTATGTTGCGCTGGGGGGACCACTGAAGCTTGTCAAAATCTTTTCCGCCGGTTCTGGTGAACTGCTCTACGAAATGGACAAGCATACCGATTGGGTCACGGCGCTCGAGTTCAGCCCCGATGGCAAGTTTCTTGCTACGGCAGATCGGGCAGGCGGCTTGGTTGTGTGGGAAGCCGAAACGGGCCGCGAGTATCAAGTATGCGATGGGCACGCGCAAGCCATTACTTCGATCAGTTGGCGCGGAGACTCCAAGATTTTCGCGACCAGCAGCGAAGATAGTAACATTCGTCTGTGGAATCCTGAGCAACGCAAGCAAGTCAAAAACTGGGGGCACGGTCGCGGTGTTGCTCAAGTCACTTTTGCTCGCGACGGCAACCTGTTCTCCGTCGGCCGTGACAATCGCGTAAAACGTTGGGACGGCAACGGCAAGAATATCAATAACTATCAACCGTTCGCTGATATCGGGATGTGTGTCTGTGCGACGCACGATAGCCAACGCGTCTTTGCAGGTGATTGGAGTGGACAAGTTCACGGATTTGATGTCACCAAAGATAAACCGATTGCGCAGCTCCTGGCCAATCCGCCTCGCATCCAGGATCGCCTTGCCGACGCAAAATCCGTGTTGCAAAACAAGTATGACGCCATCAATTTGCAACGTCAGCAAGTCCAGGTGGTTCGTAAGAAGTATTTTGAAGTCCGACCGGCCTTTCTCGAGTCGATCTACAAATTGACCAGTGCTGAAAAGCAGGCTCGTGAGGTTCGATCGCAAGTGCGCGACTTGCGGGATCAGCTTGATCAGGATCCCGTTTCCGAACAAGCCTTGTTGAACCAGCTCAAAGCTCAAACCAGTCGACTTGTTGACTTGAGTAAGCAAGCCGCCAGTTTCGCGAGCCAAACGGCGGTGCCAGTTAAGGCTTTGAATCAAGCGGCTCTCAATGTTCGCGCCAGGCAGCGAGACGTCAGGATGGCTCAGCAGGCTCACGCCGCCCAGTCGCTTGTGTGCCAATCACTGGCTGACGAGCTATCTCGGTTTACCAAGCAACCCAACGTTTTGCGGCAGAAACTTAAGGCTACTGAAGCTCAGATCAGCGACTTGCAAAAGCAGCTGGAGCAAACGCGAATGGCGCTCGCCGCACTCCAAAAGTCTCCGGCTCCCGCCGCTGCTGTCGAGGAAACCACCGAAAACACCGATTCTGAAAGTGCTGAGTCCGTTGACGCTGAGCCCAGTGACGCTGAGCCCAGTGACGCTGAGCCCAGAGCTCCCGCAAATGGAGATTCCGAAAATGCCATCGAACAGAGTCGTTTGGGTGAACTGTTGGTGAAGCTCGAATCGGAACTGGGGCAGATCGAGGCTCGTGCATCAGAGCAATCCGCCGCCCTCAAATTCTGGGAAGACGCTTACGCAAATTAGCGGGTGCAATCGCTTCTGCGTTGTGGGGCTAAGAGCCGTATCCTGCGCAGCAGCGCTCAAGTAGATTCCCCAAAATTTCCACGCAATCAAATTATGGGCTTCGTAACGGAAGTTCGATTTTCTGCGTCGGGCACCACTCTTGTGCGGACACCCCGTCTCTAATTGGATAAAATAGACGGGAACCGAGTCTAACATCGTGCAAGAACCAAACAACAACGCAGAAGATACACACCAAGTCCTTGCGGGACTGCGAGCCAACCAATCGCAGGTTCAGCAAGAACTGTTCGACAACTACTTTCAGAAGTTGTCGGCTATGGTGCGCAAGCGACTCTCCGATCGTTTATCCGCCCGCGTCGCTGCTAGTGACATCGTCATTTCGGCGTTTCGCACGTTCTTCAAACGGGTTGAACAGGGTGAATTCGATCTCGAAAGTCGGGCTCAACTCTGGCGTTTACTCGTAGCGATCACCTTCAACAAGGCTCGATGGCAAGCACGTAAGCACAACACGCAAATGCGTGACCTTCATCGAGAAGAAGGTGAGGCGACTGATTTACAACATACCGACCCGGGACCGACGGATGTTGCCGTTCTTAACGACGAATTGGAAAATGCGCTTTCACAACTCAAGGAATATCACCGTGAGATTGGGGAGCGAATACTAATGGGAGAGAAGAGTGAAGCCATCGCCAGAAAAGTACAGCGTTCCATCCGTACCGTACAGCGTGTAGAGCAAACCCTCGAGACAATCCTTGTTGAACGACTCAGTAAATGACAATGGACATTGACGATCTGATCGAGTCATTCGAAGACCATTGGAATCGACATGCGACTCCGTCACTACAGACGTTTCTCGAATCTCAGGGACTGCTTGATTCGGCGAATCTCGCGTTGCTTTGCGAATTGATCAAAGTCGATCTACACCGTCGCTGGAAAGTCGACGTTGGAAACGACACGCAGCTGACGAGTTCCACGTCGGTGGAAAAGTCGGCCACCAACGTTGCGGCTGGAAGAGTTGACCGGTACACCGAAGACTATGCGCAGCGATTTCCCGCCATCCTCGAATTCGATGACTACCCGTTTGCCATCCTCGCTGATGAACTACTCGCGCGGCTGAATGCCGGAGTCCAACCGCGTTGGGGGGATTTGCAGCGCCGCTTTCCTGATGCCAACAAAACGCGACTCAGGCAACTGTTGGATGACGCCAATCGCTACCATCAGCAACACGCGGTCGAGAATATTGAGCCCCCGGAACTGTTGCCGGAATCAATGAGCAATCTGACGACTCGTTTTGCAATCCAGGAACTTCTGGGGCAAGGCGGTATGGGGCGAGTCTATTTGGCGGAAGACCCGCGATTGCAACGTCAGGTCGCTATTAAAGTGCCACACACTTTCCTGCGTTCCGATCCTCTTGCGCGAGCTCGGTTCGTTCGCGAAGGTCGCACCGCGGGTGCCATCAATCATCCGAACGTCGTCGCTGTTTACGAGACAGGCGATGAAGACGACGAATGCTTCATTGTCTCGGAGTATGTTTCGGGCCCCAGCCTCAAAGAATGGTTCGCTGATCATTCGCGACTGCCGGGCCGTCAGGCCGCCGAACTTGTCAGGTTGCTGGCCCGTGCAGTCCAGGCTGCTCATGATTGTGGCGTCCTCCATCGCGACTTGAAGCCCGGCAATATTCTGTTGGAAGAACTCGCGATGGACGAGTCTGGCGATTCTCTGGATGGAGCAACTGTTCAACTCGATGGTCGCCGCTATCGTCCGCAGATTACTGATTTTGGATTGGCGGGGTTGGCAGAATCGAATTCTGATTTGACCACGACCGGCATGATGCTCGGAACTGCGGCCTACATGTCTCCGGAACAGATTGAGGGGAAAGCCGATCATCAAGGCGATGTATTTGCTCTGGGCGTCATGCTTCACGAACTGCTGACCGGTACGTCTCCGTTCGCCAGGGAAACGTACGCGGCAACGATCGACCAAGTCCGCCTTTACGAACCGGCTCCACCCCATAAAGTTTCTGCCAGCGTGGATCGGGACTTGTCGGCTATTTGCGAGTGCGCATTGCGGAAGGAGCCCGGGAAACGCTACTCAACCGCCGCACATTTCGCTGACGACTTGCAACGGTATCTCTCCGGGCAAACGGTACGAGCCCGTGCTGTGGGGCCTATCGGCAAGTCATTGCGTTGGGCTCGCCGAAATCCGCTTCCAACCGCGTTACTCAGTGTTATCTTCGCATCCTTGCTCTGGTCGCTATGGCAAAACCAGCGGTTGGGATCGTCTCTTAGGACCTCTGAGGTTCTGCGCGACAAAGCCCATGTGGCTCAATCGAAACTTCGAAACGAAGTCTACGATCAAGATGTGATGTTGGCGTACAACGCATGGGCTCGCCGTGACATGTCCGGTGTCGAGCGACTGTTGCAAAAGCAAATTCCGACCGGACAATCCGAGGATCTGCGAGGATTCGAATGGCACTTGCTCAGGAAACTGGCCCATGTAAATCCGCCGCTAGAGTTCGTTGGACATAAGGACTCGGTTCGTGCCGTTCGAGTCTCAAGAGATGGCCAATCGCTCTATAGTGTTTCGCGAGACGGCACGATGAGGAAGTGGGACATCGCATCTCGCAAATCGCTGTGGGAACGAAAGTTTCCCGATAGCATCCCTAGTTCGATTTGTATTCCCGATACCGACGAACACTTTTTCGTTGGGGGTGGGCAACTTCATAAGATTGACCCCTATGATGGTAGCTCATTCGAATCAATAGATGGATTCGCGGAGCAATTGCCGGTCTCGGCGCTCGCCGTTGCTCCGCAAAATGATATGGTTGCAGCTATTGTAGCGAAGGTTGGGGTCAAGGTCGGGAAGATGGAAGATGACGACTCTTGGTTTAGCATTGCGGCCGCGCCTTCTTTCCGCTGTAGACGCATTGGTTTTTCACCTGATGGAGAGCGTCTGTATTTCACCATTGGTGGATTGAATCGTGTTCGTCCAGCCTTTGTCAGTTGGGACACGGTTAGTCGGGCCATTGACATGCAGCTTTATCCGCCTGGGCGCGAACTACTAGGGTCCGTTGCGGTATCACCACAAGACGGGCTTGTTGCCATTGCTGGAGACGTCATCAATCTTTTCGATCCCAGAACTTCTGAGTGGATTGGCCAGATCAAAGATGTTCCCAGTATGCCGCTCGATGTAGAGTTTGATGCGTCAGGGCGTCGGCTCGCATGTTCATGCAAAGATGGCTCACTGCTGCTCGTAACAATCAAGCGAACGCCACAACTTCAGGTTGAAGTTGTACACTCGGCTAAAGTCAGCGACCGCGATCTCAATACGATAAGCTGGCTCAACGACAATCAAGTGGTTACCGGCGATCAAAATGGAAGAATTCTCCTCCATACATTTCCCGAGCTATTCCAAAAAGTCGCGGAATACCCCGGTGGAGCCTGGTTACTTAATCATGGTGAATGGTTGTTGGCTCCGAACGGCGATGGCCAGACACAGTTGGTCGATTGCGCCACACTCGAGCCAATTCTCGTCGTTGACGAGTTTCGTGGTCAGCGTATTTCCGCGACGGCCACCAACCCCGCGGGTACGCATCTGGCGATTGCATCCGGGAGAACATGCGTTGTATGGGACCTCGCCAATCATACGCCCGTCGGAAAGTTCGTTCACGAACAGACCCAGGACTCTGAAGGTAAGCAACCGTGGCGAATTCTCGACTTGGACCTGGATGACCATGGGAATGTTGCCACCGTAGGCCACATTGCCAATGACTTTTCGTTTCAGATGCGTAACGTGAGTGACCTGACGAAGAAAACTACTCACGTCCGTTTCTCAGGCATCGCGGCTGGCGTGGAGCTCTCACTTGATGGTGAACGAGCCGCTGTGTCTCACTTCGACGGACTCACGATTTTTCGACTGGCAGACTTGAAGCGTACCGATTTAGTCGTATACCGTGGCCCAACGAGTTGTATTTCCACAACGATGGTCCTGTTGCGTGATCGTGCCAAGTCGTTTTATCTGTACGATATTGAACAAGACAAGTTTGTGGCAACGTATGGCTCGGGGAGTGAGTCTCATGCAGTCCAACGATTCATACCAATTGACGAATCGACATTGATGACTTGTGGAAGCGACGGCCTGAGGCTATGGGATACGAATACACATCGGCACGTTGGCTTTGTTCCCATCGAGCTTATTGAGTGTGATGTGAGCAAAGATAAGCAGAGTGTTCGTATGATTCGAAGTACCCGAGCGTCCAATCGCACCGATCTACATGAATTGAAACTTGGACCCGCAACGGAACCTAGCGAACATTGACTTTGGTCAGGTTGGTCCAGGCAATGTGCACGCGGAGCGGGGGTGATCAGGCATTTCGTTTGACGGTTCGCGAGGAAAGGTATTGGCGTGGAATACAGGTTAAACAGGGTGCAACGGGTTGTCGGGGTGCTGTCGGGAGTCTTGCTACTGCTGTTGTCTCCCGCTGCGGTGATGAATGGTGGTGTTGTTGGAAAGGGGGAGTTCCGGTCCTGCCTGTCTTCAGCGTGCTCACGATAGGCTTGGGTGCGGGGCTGTGCTGGCTGTTGGTTGTCACCGATGCAAGCCAGTGATACCGTACTGTTCGTTTGCGGTACCTTGGGGGCAGCATTGGGAATTGCACTCGGCCTGATTAGGCTGTGCTGATAGACGTTTTTAGTCGCGGAGCTCATCCGGATCGCCGTGGATATTGGTCGTAAAAGTATGATTGACCTGCGAATTGGCGTGGACGCCGTTTTCGTGCCCATGGCATCATATTGAAGATCGCTTGCAGTCATCGTCATCATCGAGAGTTATGGGTATGTCACAGAAGGCGTCGCCACCATCAATTTGGAATCTCAGGATTGGCTTGCCGAATTCTCGGGCGATTATGGATGCCATCAGAGAAGGCGCAGACGTCAACGAAACGACTGAAAACGACTACTCTTTGCTGATGTGTGCTGCTCAAAACGGTGCCGTCGAGAACGTACTCTGTCTTCTGAGCGCTGGTGCGGATGCGATGGTCGAATCACTTGGTAAGACAGCATCGGAGCTAGCACGCGAAGAGGATGAGGGTGAGATTGCAGATATTATTGACGCCTATGTCCATAGGGTGAAAAGACGCACACACAAGAGCATTGAATAAGTCCCTAATTTTTTACGAGCTGACATGACTGACCCACCGGGAACGCTGATTGAAGGTCATCTTGAACCGTATTGGGAGCAAGGATGGGAGGGCAACTTCTCGTATACGTTCGTCCCTCGAATTGGACGGGAAGAAGTCAATGGCGGGCGAGGGTACTTCTTGAAATCTGGTGACTTCTTACAGATTCTTGATCCATCCGAAG
>CAYYHV010000312.1:0-9584 GCA_964471695.1 uncultured Pirellulaceae bacterium | reverse complement strand
AATACGGACCGAGGAAAGTGGCACCCGCAGTCGTCAGGGACTTGCTCATTTCGCGTGCGTTCTGGCAAGCGATATGGAGGTGTTCAGGGGCCAGAAGGTTCGTGATACGAACGGCCTCGTTTGCGTTGGGCACCAGGATTGCCGCCGAAAAATCTTCGAGGCTGTGACGCGTCAAATCGCTGCGGCTGAGTGAGGCAAGTTGCGTTTGTAACGCGTCGAGGGTCGCATTTAATGTGGCTTCGTGCCAAGTGATGAGGACGCTCGAACCCGGCGCGTGTTCGGCCTGAGCCAACAAGTCCGCTGCGGTGAAGTCTGGCGAAGTTGTTTCGTCCGCGATGACGACGACTTCACTGGGGCCTGCGATCGAGTCAATATCGACATGGCCGTACACATATTTCTTGGCCAGCGCAACAAACATGTTTCCGGGGCCGACGATCTTGTCGACTGGCTCGATGCCGTCGACGCCGAACGCCAGAGCCGCCACTGCCTGGGCTCCTCCCATTCGATAGACTTCGGTGATACCGAGTTCGTGACAAGTCGCCAGGATGTCTACGTTGTACGATCCGAACGGCGTTGGTGGAGCCACGATGGCGAGTTCTTCAACACCGGCGGCTTGGGCGGGTACGGCAGTCATCAAAACGGTCGATGGATAAGCTGCCGCACCTCCAGGTACACACACGCCGACTCGTCGCAACGGAGTATAACGTTGGGTTAGTCGGACTCCGTCAGGGCGCGTAACCTCCGTCTCTGAGTGAAGAATGGCCGATTGGAATTCCCAAAGGTTATCGCGAATGCGGCGGACGGCATCGAGTAGCTGGGGCGAGGCTTCGGAATGCGCCTGTTCCAGTTCAGCCGCCGGGACTTGCAGATCGGCCGGTGAAATCTCAGCCTTATCGAGCTGTTGGTTGTAGTTCAAAACCGCTGACATGCCGTCACGACGGACGTCGGCACAGATGCGATCGACGACTTGGACTGGAGTCAGCGGTTCGCCGAATACGTCGATCGTCCGCTGGCGACCTGCATCGCTCACGATGTTGCCATCAGGGCTGAGTTTCGCCCGCAGGCGATCGAGCGATTGCTGAATGGTGTTCGCATCGCCGCGAATGATCTCAATATTTGCCGTCAATCTACCGTCTCCGAAAAAGCGAAGCCTTTATTGTTCGCATCTAGGTGCCGCGTACAAGCCCGTCCTGTCACGCCATCATGGCGTGTCATAATGCCACGACGAGCGGATAACGGTAATAACCGCTGGTACGGTGGCTTAGCAACAATTACCTTGATGATGTTAATAACGCGACTTGGAATGTAACGGTTAAAAATGATTGATCTTCGCAGCGATACCGTCACCAAACCCTGCCAGGCGATGCGATCCGCGATGGCAAACGCCGAGGTTGGTGACGATGTGATTGGATTGGACCCGACGATTCAGCGGCTGGAGTCGATGTCGGCGGAGTTGCTGGGCAAAGAAGCGGCGATCTATATGCCCTCGGGCTCGATGACGAATCAAGTCGCCGTGCGGCTGCATTGCCAACCGGGCGACGAGTTCCTGTGCGAAGAGGGTTGTCACATCTACAACTACGAGCAAGGCGCCTTTGCCCAACTCAGCGGCATCGTGGCAAGGACGATTATTGGGGAGCGCGGAATTCTCACCAAATCGCAACTGGAGGACAAGCTTCGCCCGGAAAACGACCACCTGCTGCGAACGCGGCTGGTTTGCTTAGAGAATACGCATAACCGGGCGGGGGGTGTGATTCAACCGTTTGATGAGGTCAAGGCGATTTGTGACTGGGCAAAATCGGAAGGCGTCCTTCGCCATCTCGACGGTGCTCGACTGTTTAACGCAGTCGCAGCTACCGGGACCTCGGCTGAACAATGGTCTGCCAATTTTGATTCGGTGAGCATCTGTTTCAGCAAAGGCCTGGGGGCCCCGGTCGGTTCCTGCTTGGCGGGCCCCAAGGATTTTATCAAACGGGCTCGACGTACTAGAAAACTGTTCGGCGGCGGAATGCGGCAAGCCGGCATCATCGCTGCAGGAGCCGTTTACGCTCTGGAGAATAACCTCGATCGTTTGAGCGAAGATCACACCAAGGCGCAGTTGATTGGCGAGTCGATTAAGGGGATCGAAGGACTGGAGTTGGGTGGTGGCCAAGTCGACTCGAACATTGTCATTTTCTACATCGACCCATCGTTAGCGACAGCGGATGAGTTTGCGAAGCAGCTTGAGAAGCACGACGTCCACATGCTGGCATTGGGTCGGCAGATGGTCCGAGCCGTGACGCATCTTGATGTTACGATGGAGCAGGTGGAAGCTGCTTGTAAGATTATCCCACAAGTCGCCGAGACGTTTGCCAGCCGCGCTTGAGATTTGATGAACCGCCTTCGGGCACAAGGAAGCGATATGTTGGTCAAAGTTTTTGCTGCATTGATGATCGGCTGCATTGCCGGAGCCATTGATATTCTTCCGATGCTGAAAAAGGATCACATTCCTCGTGCGTCTGTGGTGTTCATGTTCGCGCAATGGGTGTTGATTGGCTTTCTGACCCCATTCATCGAGTGGCCGATGGCTTACTGGATGAAAGGCATTGTTGTCGCGATTTTAGGGATGATTCCCGTCGTGATTCTTGCGACGCATCGCAATCCTAAGGCGATACCAATGATATTGATTTGTGCGATACCCCTTGGGGCAGCAATCGGTTGGGCTGGGTCGTGGTTCTAAAGCGGTGTGGATCGTGCTGAATACTGCATGGAATCCGTGAGCGGCAAGGCGGCTCACAGTTGTTCCACAGGGCCTGCCAACCGCAGAAAACAAGGCGGATGAAATTTCGTCGTAGTTCGGATAAAATCGAACGTTGCGTGTTGAGCCCAAGTCGAGGAGAACGACGATGTTAAATTCGGCCAGTGTGATCATTGATCGCCCCATCGAGCAAGTCTTCGAGTTGACGAATCGCGACGTTGCCGAATGGAGCATTACCGTCGTTGAAGACACTTTGGTCGAAGATGTCAACAACGGCGACGTCGGGACTTGTTTTCAGGTAGTGACCGAGGAGCGAGGCAGTCGCATGGATTTTGACGGCGTCGTAACGAAGTGGCAGCCGCCGCGTTTAAGCGAGGTGCATCTTGAGGGCAAGATGTTCAACATTGATGCCGAATATATCTTCCAAGATCTGGGCGACGGCAAAACGCAAGTGACTCAGAATTCTCGCGTCGTTGGCAAGGGCCTGACGAAGCTGATGTTTATCTGTATGGGGTGGATGATGAAAAAATCCGCCTGCGACGCGACTGGGAAAGAGCTCGCCAGTTTGAAAGCCTATTGCGAAAAACATGCGGCTCCCGTGGGATAAACTGTTCGGTGGTTGCGTCGCGCTGATCGGCTGCCTGCCAGTCATTCAGCGAGTGCCAGGGCAAAAGTTTCCATTTTCTGCGAAGTAGCACGAGACCCAATAGTAGCCACAAGTGATGTACGAACGCCCCCGGTTCCGGGACCATTTGGACTTTACCAAACACGGTTCCACCGCGGACCTAAATCCACAAATGCACGGCTCGCGAACCTGTCATCTCAGTGTGCGTCTCTATGCGTACAACCGACTGAAGTGTTGGAGTACATCTCAAGGGTAGATTGACTCACTCTGACTCGTCCTTCGTCGGTTGTAATTTCAACCAAGGAGAGCAGGCGGATATTGGTTCGTCGCGTCTGTCTTGAAAACAGATGGGCCTCTGGGCTCTCAGGGTTCGATTCCCTGGCTCTCCGCTTGTCAATGCGTCAGGTCGCTCACGTCAGAGCGATGTTGAAAGAGGAGGGCATGATGGCCAACAAGTCACTATTCGCTAGTTTCAAAAACCGACTTGCGCGCGCTGATGCAGTCAACGAAGCGGGTGGTCGGGCCTACAAACGGACGGCCAAGGCTGCATTAGCGCAGTTGGCTGCGACAGGTTGTTTCAACAACACGTTTTACGTTCGTGGTTCGGATCAACTCATGACTTTGAAGCAGTTGATCGCGGAGGTCGATGATGCACGATTCTTGGCAAAGTTGGCAGTATACTCGCGCCAGCACGCGATGATGAAGGACATGCCGGCTGCGCTATTGGTTGCCGTTTGGGTTCGTGATCCGCAGTTGGCCCACGCCATCTTCGATCGAGTCGTAGGCAACGGTCGGATGCTGCGCAACGTATTCCAGATGGTACGTTCTGGTCAGTTTGGTCGACGTGGTTTGTCGAGTTCCATGCAGCGGGCGTTTCAGCGATGGTTTAACGAAACACCGGTTCGCGGATTGTTGGCAGCTTCGATTGGCAACGATCCGAGCCTTCGTGACGTATTGCGAATGGCACGTCCGACGCCGAGTTCGAATGATCGACGAGCCCTGTTTGGATATCTGACGGATCGTACGGTCGACAAGTGGGCTCCGGCGACTGCGTCTGATTTGCCTTCGCAGGTTGTTGCTTTGCGAGCCTTCCGGGCTGCCAAGTCGGCTGAGGATCAAGTCCAGATCCTGCGTGACTTGTCCGTTCGATGGGATTTGCTGGCGGACGCAGCCAAAGGACCGAAGGTATGGCGCGCGATTGCACGGCAAATGGGACCGCAAGCGTTGCGAATGAACTTGAACACGCTGCTCCGTCATGGAGTATTCGGTGAGCATAATTCGGATGCCGAAATGATCGACGATGTCGCCCGGCGACTGGCCGATCCAGAAACCGTGCGACGTTCGCGTCAATTTCCGTACCAGTTCCTGGCCGCGTACAAGAACGCGAATCGGGAGCTCCCGGCGAAGATTCGGAATGCACTGCACGCGGCTGCGGAAGTCGCCTGCGGTAACATTCCGGTGCTGCCGGGGCCAATCGTGATTGGCGTGGACGTATCAGGCTCGATGTGGTCGCCGGCTACGGGATTCCGTGGTCGCGGCGCAACAAGTTCCATGCGATGCGTGGACGTAGCGGCTTTGTTTGCCGCGGCCGTTTTGCGTCGTAACCCGGATAGCGTGGTGATTCCTTTCGATACGGTCGCTTACGATGTTCGCTTTGACGCGAGCGACACAGTGCTGAGTCTTGCGGATCGTTTGGCTGGGTACGGTGGTGGTGGTACCAATTGTTCGTTGCCATTGGCGGCGGCCAATAAGAAGTACCGTAACCGTGCATTCGCCGGTGTGGTGTTGATCAGCGACAACGAAAGTTGGGTAGGGCAGGGCCGCTACGGTTCGACAGGAGTGATGACTGAATGGCAGTCGTTTGTAAAGAACCAGTCGCGGTTGCATGCTGCCACGAGCTCGGCTCCGAAGTTGATCTGTATCGACATTGCGCCGCACGGAACGACTCAGGTGCCAGATCGTAGTGATATCCTGAACGTCGGTGGTTTCAATGACACGGTGTTCAAGGTCGCGAGGACTTTCCTGGGGTCGAGCGATTCGTCATTCGTTGGCGAAGTCGAGTCCGTGACGCTATAGCTTGACGGCCTGCCGATATTGCTACGATGAATAATCCAAGCCGACTCTTGATAAGACGAGAGTCGGCTTTCTTGTTGTCTGAGTGGGAGGAGCTTGAGGACCACGAAATAGGCAGTGCACGCCGAGTGGCTAGACACTAGCCAGGGCCGGTGAGGGTTCGGTCGAGGTGGCATTCATCTCGAGCGGAAATGACAGACGAAAGGTTGCGCCCTTGCCGAGGCCTTCGCTGTTGGCTGACAATTCGCCACCGATGGCTTTGGCGTTGATGGCGCTGCTGTGGAGTCCAAAACCATGACCAGTACGCTTGGTGCTGAAACCGTGGCGAAACAGTCGCGACATGTTTTCAGTTGAAATGCCGACGCCATTGTCGGTGACGTCGATGATGGCGACCCCATCTTGTTCTTGTAGCGACAAATGGATTTTGGCTTCTTCCGGATTGTGCTCCAGAACGGCGGCTTTGGCATTGGAGATGAGATTCACAAGGATTTGGAGAAGCTTGTGTTTATCTGTGCAG
Organism: uncultured Pirellulaceae bacterium; assembly: GCA_964471695.1. Classification (GTDB taxonomy): domain Bacteria; phylum Planctomycetota; class Planctomycetia; order Pirellulales; family Pirellulaceae; genus CAYYHV01. Next base: position 3,635 of record CAYYHV010000312.1, on the reverse strand, counting down.
GCGTTCGGGCAAGATGCGAATTCTTTGATAACCTGGATGCCATGGCGCTCGATGGCTGCATCGGCTGCGATGATGGCGTCATCAATCAAACCGCAAACATCAAATTCTTGTTGAACGGCGACGACACGGGCATAGTTTTGTTGGACGGAGATAATCTCTTTCACATGCTCAACGTTCTTGACCAGAGATCGCATTTCCTGCGTGACTTCCGTTCGCTCGTTGTCCAACTTCGAAGCAAGTGCGTCGAGGTAATCGGGAAACAGTTGTCCCTTTCGCTGGTTGGTCATGAAATCGGCGAGTTCGTCTTTGTGTTCTTCCAGCAAGCGGCTGGCGGCGCCAACACTTGAGATCGAACTCGACGCAAGACTGCTGACAATCAGATTCGCGGAAACATTGATGCTATTTAGTACGTTACCGGCGTTGTGAAGGACTCCTGTGGCCAGTTCTGCCATCCCAGCCAAGTGGGACGCGTTGACCAATTCGTCTTGTAAGCGTTCGCGCTCTTCGGCTGCCTGCTTCTTGTGCGTGATGTCGCTTTCGACGGCGATGAAATGCGTGACTTGGCCTGAAGAGTCGGTGATGGGGCGAACTTCGATCGCCAGCCAATACGGGGTTCCATCTTTGGAGTAGTTGACGATTTCTACATCAAAACCCTGCTTGGTACGCAGTGCATTGCGCATTTCTTCGACGGCTTGCTCCGAAGTCTCCGGGCCTTGCAGAAAGTCACCGGGGACTTTGTCCAGCACTTCCTGTAGCTCGTAACCAGTGATGCGGGTGAAGCCTTCATTGACCCACTGAATACGGCAGCGATCATCGGTAATGACAACGGCATTGTCTGTATATTTGGCGACCAGAGCCAGCTTTTCCGCCTATTGTGTTTTCGCCTCAAGTTTCTGAGTGGCGAGGACTCGATCCGTCACGTTAATATGCGCGATTACGACTCCACGTTGCTTTGGCGATTTGAGAGGCGTCAAACGCACTTGGAACCATTGTTTCTTATCTGGTGTATGACAAGGGTATTCGGCTTGGAAGTGTGTGCGATGCCCCCGAATGATTTCCCGCAGTGCCGACGCGACTTTGTTGGCGCCCTTGGCACATTCGCCCGTCGATTGCTCGCAGATCTCGAGATAATTCGCTCCAATCGAATTCGGTTCGAGACGATCTGAGTTGTTCGTTTCAAACTGCTTCCAGCACGCGTTCGTGTCAATGATCACTCCCGCTTCATCAACAATGCAGATGTTGGCATCGACCGAATCCAGGATGTCTCGGAGAAATCCCTTCGTGTCGTTGATTTCGATGGCCTGACGATCCAATTGCGACTCGGCTTGCTTCAGCTTGCGGATTTCGTGACGCAAGTTAATCTCATTGTTTGCCATCGCCGTCATGTTGCGCACGACTTCAATTTCCCGTTCCGTCCAGCATCGGGGCTTGGTGTCAATCACGCAAAACGAACCCAGCGGCTGTCCGTCAGGTGCACTCAGTGGGAAACCCAGATAGGCGATGACGCCCAGTCGCGAAACGGCGAGGTTGTCGCAAACTAGTTCGTGAGTGGGTGCGTTCTCGACGATTAGCGGTTCATTGGCCTGCACGACGTGTTTGCAAAAAGAGTGGTTGAGTGGAGTTTCTCGTCGAGTCGCCCATGGCTCGGGTAACCCTGTAGCACTTTTGAAGAACTGACGATCGTCGGTAACGATGGACACCAGCGCAACCGGAACCTTAAGGAATTCTGCGATCATCCGCGTGATTCGATCCTTCGCAAGGCGAGTCGACCAGATCCAGGTGCCTGATCTGATTCAACCGATTTGGGTCGTTGAGAATTTGCGAGCGGATAGGCGGCTCCGCATTTGCTTTTGTCATGATTGCCCTGATGGTCCGCGTGTAAGCTCACGTAACCATAGCTTTGCAATCCTCCGCCAACTATGCTTTCCTCGAAAAAGGAGGCAGCGATGAGACGGGATCTAACCCTGGACGCGATGACGACAGGTTTGTCGTGTCACGCATGCGGCACCGCTAAGGGGCGGCGCTCTTTAAGCGATTCATCGGTCTAAAAGATGCCGAGTTGGTCGCGGGCGTCGTCCGTCATTTTGTCGGGAGTCCACGGCGGGTCCATCACAATTTTGACTTCGACTTCTTCGACCGATTCAATCTGGCTGACGATATTCTTACTGTTGCCGATTAGTTGAGGGCCAGCAGGGCAGGCCGGGCTGGTCATCGTCATTTCGATAAGCACATCATGCTTGCCGTCGTCGCGGTCTTTGACGTCCACAACATAAATCAGGCCAAGGTCGACAATGTTGACGAACAATTCCGGGTCGATGACTTTCTTGAGCTCTTCACGCACGGTGTCTTCATGGAGCGAACCGGAGTCCCCGGCGGGAGCTGTCTGAGTCGATGTGGCCGTCGAAGTTGTCGAAGGCGCGGAGTTCGACGTCGAGGTGGCGGCGCCTGCAGCTTGGGGCGTAGTCGCCGAGTCAGTATTCGTCGGTCCTGAGTCTCCCTCCGATCCCCCATCGGGATCGATGATTCGCACGAGAACGTCTTCGCCCTCGATTTTGGCTTGATGAGCCATCGTGCCTTCGGTGGCTGGCATGGAAAGAACTTTACCGTCGCGAATATCAAACTTCGCACCGTGTCGAGGACACGCAATAGCATTCCCGCTCAAATCGCCGTCGCCCAGGGTGCCGCCGTCATGTGTGCAGACATCTTCGAGGCAATAGACGTTGCCATCCACATGAAATACGACGACAAGCCGTTCATCGACTTCGACGAGAAGCTTGCCTGGGTCAGGAATCTCAGCCAATTTGGCGACTGCAACGAAATTAGACATGTATAAGTTCCTTGCGCTGGCGAGTGACTAGCTGTTGGCCTGCAGTGCGAGCGTCTGTCGGAGAAGATCAAGTCGATGACGCATACACACGCATCGACTTTGAAATCATGTGGTTTTGTTTATTCGTAATCGCGAACACGTCGAGCGATGGCCAAGCCAAGGGCTTCGCGAACACTTTCGATGGTGATGCGGTCAAAAACCTGTTGAAAGAATCCGGTCACGATCATGCGGATTGCTTCGTGGCGAGTGTAACCACGGTTTTGAGCGTAGAAGATTAATTCATCATCAACGCGACCGCTCGTCGAGCCATGTGTGCAGCGAACATCGTCGGCTTCGATCTCCAAACCCGGAATCGAGTCGGCTCGCGATGTGTTGCTAAGCAGCAGGTTATCGTTGCGTTGATACCCGTCGGTCTTCTGTGCATCGGGGTCGACTTTGATCATACCACGCCATACGGTCCGGGAATCATCTTGCAACGCCGCTTTGTAGAGGAAGTCCGACCGGCAGTGAGCCGCTTCGTGGTGCTGCAAGGTGTGGTACGACAGGTGCTGCTTGCCTTCGGTGAACATGACCCCGTTTACTTGCGAAGTCGCGCCTTCGCCATCGAGCGCAACGTGCTGATTGACTTTCGCCAAGCGGCTGCCCATGGCAGCGATCGTCCATTGCAGGGAAGCGTCCTTCGAGACAATGCCCTTCTGGTGTGCGAAATGCCAAGCTTTGCTGCCCCAGTTTTGCAGGTTGACGAAACGCAGGTGAGCGTTGTCTGCGACGAACAGCTCGATGGCTCCACAGTGCATGCCACCTGCCG
>CAYYHV010000311.1:0-9613 GCA_964471695.1 uncultured Pirellulaceae bacterium | reverse complement strand
GGATCATTGCGTAACAGGAAACCACAAGCAGACTGAAGATACGGTTGAGGACCTGGATGCGGCCCGTCCGCTGTACAAGGTCCCAGACCGCTGCGGCCCAAAGTACGACAACCATGATCTCCGTACATTTCCATACGGACCAAGGAGTTGGCGTCTTTGCATTGATTGCCGCGCTGACGGCTGCCACCGCGGTAAACCAAGTGAAGAAGAGAAATGGTGGTTTGCCAAACGATTTGACTAACTCAATATAACGGCGCACGGGGACCGACAAACCACAGATCATCGTTACAACGAGCAAAGGAATCACTCGGGCGAACAACAATGTCCGTGATAATCCTGCAGCCGTGTTGAACCGATCCTCGACCTCATATGTGAAGGTTGAAAACAGCAACAGAATCGCAGCATAGGAAAGCAATTTTTCCGACACGGATTTCTCCAATCAACTACCAATTTCCGCCAGGACAAGTGGGGTCATCGTTCTTATTTCCAAGTCGCCATCATTGTCCCGCATTTTCGCCGCTCGACGAATCAGATGGATCAATGCAGTCAGCGTTTCCGGTTCAGCCGCAAGATCAAAGGGATGCGTCCAAACATGAAACGTGCTCCCATTCCTTCGGGCCGACTCTAGACCCAAGCGAGCACGACGTCTTACGAAGGGTAGCTTCCACCTTCTTCGTCCCGTGTTGAAAAGCATCGAATCTGTTTCACGCCAAAGGCCGGGAAACACCTCACTTCTGCTCGATGGCAGCGGGGTCTGTATCAGTTCGAACGATTTTGATACCAATGATCGGGTTTGCGCATCAACATCTTTGCCACGAACCAAACGAAACCCGGCTTGGTAGATCTGTTCGTAGTAACCTTCCTGATTAAGCGGAAAAATCAGGCTGTTGGACCATGCCAAGTCGCTGGGGAACACATCGGCAAATTTTTTGAGTTCTTGACCAACTATTTCTGAATTCAGTCCTGGATAGCCAAGCCGAGTGTGAGAGTAGGTATGACTGCAAAACTCATGCTGAGCCCCAGATGCATGGATCATTTCAACGAGATCACGTCCATCAAAACTTGATTCCTCTGCGTCCTCGAGGAAGCAAGTCGCCTTGCCCCTCAAGGCCTCAGGCAGGTGAGCAACGTCGCGTTGCTCAGGCCGAGCGAGCAGGCACCCTACGGTGCCCCATGTCGCCGCGACTTCGCATTCGTCCATCGCTGCCAAGAGCCGTTTCAATGCAGGACGTAGTTTTCTAAACACGCCTTGCCGCTCGAGGAATCGCCATAACCCGTTTTCGACTGAACCCCAACCTAGCTCCAGATCGAAAGAGATCACCAAATTGCCGAATGAACGAGTCGTTGTTTGATTCATCAGAGGACCTCGTACCCGAGTTCCGATTGAAGTTCGGCGATCACGGGTGTAATCTGCGACAACTCTTCCGCCGAAAGGCGACTGATACTCTTGGCATTCATGGCTGAGCTTATCTTGATCACCCGTCCTTCAATCGTGAGATTCTCACCGTCAAATTCCATGTCTGGAATCGACAAATCAAGAAACGACCAAATTGCCTTCAGCTTCTCAATGGGATCGTCCATCAGATCTTCATAGCGGATGCCATGATACCGCTCGACTTTTCCCGCACTGTTACGAAGTCGCTGATTAGCCGCAACCCATTGACGAGCCGTCATTTCCAGCGGGTACTCCTTGCCAAAGTCTTTGGCGATCCAAGGTCTGGGCGTGGCTTTGCGACGGATTCCTTCCGACACACAATATCCGTTGCGCGTCATCCCAATGAAGTAGGCCGGAGTCAGCGCATTGTCGAGCCATTCCATACGAGTCGTATTGGTAATTGACTTTTCGAGAAATGCCTCGCCGCCCTTCCCCCACCACGGAGCCCAATCACGCAGCAACTGATCGACTTGGTTCGATTCAACTTGCTCCGGCATTTCCATGTATTCGGGACATTTGATCCACATCCGCGTCCATCCCTGATCCTCAGGATCGGGCAGTACGGAAGTAATCAAGGAACCCTCCCATGGTAGCGTTCTCACATCCGGATGAGCCGCAAGGATTTCTTGAGTGATGGTGGTTCCGGAGTTATAGCAACCGACGACGAAAATCCACTTCTGGGGTTTCCGGGGCTTGTTAAATGGTCGAATCATCCGACGAACAGCCTCTCGACGATAGAGCGTTCGCAATCCAGCCCACACTGCCATGCGTGGCGCGTTGCCACCATGTCGGTTCAAGAAAGCCGCAATTCGACTGGTAACCATTGGTCTCTACTTTCGCAAAACTGAGCTTAGACTCCGAGACACTTTTCAATCGCCTGCGACAATCCATCTACCGCATTTTCGACGGTAAACTTCTGACTCATTTGAGCCGAAACTGCTGACATTGCATCCAGTCGTTCTTGATTCTCTAAAAACCAACGTAGCTTTTCTGCCGCAGCCACAATGTCTTCCGGATCAAAGGTGAAACCATTTTCGCCCTGTTCGACGACTTCGAGATGCGAGCCATCGTGAATCGAATGGAGCATTGGCAAGCCATGAGATATGGCCTCAAATCCAACCAAGGCCCGATAGTCGTCCAATGTCGGCATCACGAAGACATCGGCTGCACAATAGAACGACGATATTTTTTCGTATGGCTGGCGTCCCAGCAAACGAACGCAATCTTCGAGTCCGTTATCGCGAATAAACGCCTCAAGCTCTTCACGCTGTTTTCCATCACCCACCAACCACAATTCGAGTTGCGTTTGTTCATCAGGTGAGAGCCGTGAGACGGACTCGACCAGTTGCCGCACACCCTTGCGTGGGATCAATTGCCCAGCGTAGAGAAAAACGACTTTGTCGACCGGTTTTGCGATTCCGTCCGGCAAAGTTCGAGCCGCCTTGTCCTCAGGTGGCTTGACGTCCGAGACGAGAAACGGACGAACAACAATCTTGGATTCCGGTACGTCTAATGATTCCATCAGATAGTCTTTGCCGCCATGGTTGTTTGTCATGATGACGTCAAACTTGCGACAGGCCAATTTTCGCAACCAAAGAACAAAACGATTGGGTTTGCGAGTTCGTCCTTGATAGGGATTCCCTTCGATCAGCGCGAGAATCTTTGCGTTACCCAACATTCGTCGAAACAAAGCCAGGTACATCGCAAAGACGACTAGTTCTTTGACCACAATGACCGCTGGATTCGACTTTCGAATACGTTGAATAATCGTTGGGGAGGCGAGAACGTATTGCCGTTGATATGAGTTTTTTCGACTGCCCAATGGAATATGAATGGCGCCCACACATTCAACGCTCTTACCCGTTCCCGGAATCGGCTTGGTGGGCGGCATGGCCGCACAGACTTCGGTATGAGGAAACCGTTCCATGAACTTTGGCAAAATCCGCCCCCAATACAGGAGGCTTGTTTTCGTCCCAATGCTGTTGAACAGCCAGAGAATGCGATGCTGGGACACATCGGAAGTCGCCGCTACAACCTGCGACGACTCAGCCGCGTGATCGGCCGTCAGGTTGTGATTGGACATTGGCTTTGCTCCTGCGTTGTTGAAATTGCTGCGACCAGTCAATCTGGCCTGCGATTCCATGTTGGGTTATGTTCTGGTTGAAACGCGAAACGACAACTCCGACTGGTTTGGAGACTCGGTTTCCCGCAATCTCCCTCACCTGCTGGATCAAGGACCCGCGATTTGACGAATCAATCGGCGAGTTTTACTAAAACCAGTCGTGGGTTCGGTTGGTCATTTGCTTCGAGCATGCTGGTCCTTGCCGCGTCACTCGCAGCTCAAATTTATCTCGGTCGATTGTTATCCAAACGCGACTTTGGAATCTACGCAATCGCAATCAGTTTCTCCAATATGCTAATGGTGTTTCGCGACGGCGGTGTGGCTCGTTGGCTGGCAAGGATGCCACGCGACGAATTCGATACTGCGGCTCCCAAAGCCATATGCCTTACGTATCTTAGCTCATTGGCAGTTGCAGCGGCTGTCGTCGTCATGGCATTCATCGTCGGGGCATTATACGCACTTCCCGAAATCACTCCCGTCATGCTGGTGCTCGCGCTGGCATTTCCGATCAGCGCTTATGCGGTTGTTGGATTGGCTCGTTTGCAAGTTGATCTCAAATTTCAACAAATGGCTACGCTAAAATTCACTTCCGGGATGATCCGGTATGGACTGATCGTTCTACTGGCCTTTCTCGGTTTTGGACCGATGAGTTTTGCATGGCCAGTCGTCGTAGTCGCCGTCTTCGAACTTATCATGTTCGTGTGGATTACTCGCATGCCCATTCAACCGTCGGCTTTTACTTTGTCGTCCGCTCGCGAAGTCTTTCAAAACAGCAAGTGGTCGCTGTCGGGTTCTTTCTCGTCGGCGATCATGCGTCAATGCGATTATGCCGTTCTTGGATTGATTGTCCCCACAGAAATCGTGGGGGCGTACTATTTTGCGTTTCAGTTGGCAATGCAGCCGGTCAATCTGTTTGGCGAAAGCCTCCGCAAAGTCATCCTACCTGTATTTTCCCGAATTGAGGGCGATTTGGCTCGCGAAAATCGAAGTCTACGATACGCGGGTACTTTTATTGGCTTGCTTGCGGCTCCATTGCTACTTCTTCTTTCAGTTACGGCTCACCCTCTAACGGAAATACTCTGGCAGGGAAAATGGCAATCCGCCGTTGTGCCGCTTCAATTGTTATGCCTGGCAATGCCGGTTCACCTACTCTCCGTATTTGCCGAAGCTTTGACTCAGTCACGCGGACGATTTCGTTTGTGGACCTTTGCAATATTGCTGCGAGGCATTGGGCTAGGTTGCGTCGCATGGCTTGCCGGTACATTCGCAAATAACAACCTCGCGACGATCGCCTTGATCATGTCTTCCTATCTCGCCCTCAGCGCCATCGTCGAACTCTACGTTTTGCTCCGGCAGCTCAAACTGCCGCCGCGTCCGTTGTTCCAAGTCGTCGTCCTGCCGTTTATCAGTGCTTCAGGAATTGCTACTTTGCTGGTCGTATTGGGCGAAAAATTCAATGGGCCCCCTGCCCTGACTTTTGTTCTGCTTTCCGTTGGCTTTATCGTCCTGTTCGCCGTTTCGATGTGGTGGTTCTGTCGAGATTCTGTTTATGAGCTTACCTCGATCGTTCGCCGAACGGCCAAAGGCTCCTGATTTCAGTGACTGTTTTCGCGAATCGCCGACGGTTCGTAGCCATAGCGTGCCATGCCGGCCAACTCGAATTGCGTCGTTTGGAATTCCAGATCCGGTGCCCACTCTATCGGGAGCCGCTCTGTCTTGCTTACGTTAACGCGTTTGCTTTCGCGAATCTGCTGCTCGTCAAAATTGACATTCAGTTTTTTTAGCACATCTACCAGATCGTCAACCAAACGTTCTTGCTGGCCGACAAACTGGATACCCTGCTGTGTGTATAACCCATAGAGCTCAGTAACAAAGCCTGGACGCACCCGGTTCACATTGCGGACGAACGTAGCAAACTCCGGGTCGCCCAACTCACGCAGAATGCCGCAAGGATGCCAACTCGTCAGATCAGACTCCGAAGCCCAATCAGCCCCAGAACGACCGCACATATAACGCCACCACGATTCATACCAGCGTAGTGGATGGCGTACAAAACAGAAGTAAAAGGGCAAGGATGACTCGCACGCCTGTTCTGCTGATTTCTTCAGCCGCTGTGCGGGCCCCAGTGCCTTCAACTTTCGGGGAACCAGCGACTTGGCCCATTCGTAGCTTGATCGAACTGCGGACGCCGTGCCACTGTTGTAGTAGCGGACACGAACCATATCGGCGTGAATGTGCGTAAACTCTTTCCTTACCAGTCCCTGACTACGCAGAATATCGGTAACCCAACTCCCACCGGTTTTGGGAATGTGCAAAAAGACGGCTCCGCAGTTCAGCATGACAGCCATAAATAAACTCGTGATTAGTGGACGCTATTGAATCGTAGTGGGGATCGGATCAACGACTGGAGAATCCGATCCTTCGACTGCGGGAGCGAGTGGAGTCCCAAGATCGCGATGAAGCAGCTCCGCGAATCGTCGCGTTGCACCGGAACGTTGAAACGACTTCATAGCCGTCTTGGCCGACTCTCGCCACGTTTCAATGATCCCTGGGTCCGCCTGAATACTCTCAATTACTTCAACAATTCGATCGGGATGTTGCGGGGGTACGACGACACCACAACCAAACTCCTGAACGATTTTCGCCAACTCCGTTTCTTCGTCGCAGACCGCGATCAGCGGCACATGAGCCGCCAAAAAGTAAAAAGCTTTGCTTGGCACGGCCAGTCCGGATAACTCCTGCTCCAGCGAAACCAGCCCAACATCGGCTGTCGCGAGCGAGTATGGCAGCACTGATTCATCTTGCCAGCCAAGCATCGTTACGTTGGCCAGTCGTTGCTCTTGGACCGATTTTTCGACAATCTCCCATTTGGGGCCAGCCCCAATGAACATGAAATGCGCTCGGGAATCCTGTTCAAGTCGACTTGCCGCATCGACCATACTCTCGAGATCGTGGCCCAACCCCATATTTCCCGAGTACATGAAAGTCAGCTTACCGACCTGTTCGTGCTCTTTGGCAAACCAGTTCTCCGACTTGCTAATCGGTTTGATGTTCGTATCGTCCGACCACGGTGGAATAATCTCCACCATCTTGCATCTCGATTTGGCGGGATCAAATTGACTGGCAACAGTTGCCCCCATGAACTCGCCAAGTGTCAGGATCAGTTCGGCTTTCTGGTAACCAGCCCGATTCAGGTATCTCCAGACCCGCACAACGATGTGTTCCTCTCCAACGACTTCTTTTCGCACCAATACATCAGGAAAGATATCGTGAACCATTACGGCGTATGGAGTGCGGCGCAGTGCGTGGATCAACCTCACCATCCACAATCCAATGGGTGGGTTGGAGAAAAGCAAGATCGACGTCTTGGCTGGCCACTTCCACAACCAAAGAAAAGCGTGAACCGAATAACAAAGCCAACTGAAGAATCGAACCGGCAGGCTGCCGCGGCGATACGTAAATGATCGATGCAGTGCCAATCCGGGCTGACTGCCTTTGGCCAGCGAATCTGGATGGCCTGTCAAAACTGCGACTGACCCGATCTGTTCGACCAGATCTTCCGCCAATTCCCAGGTCATGGGGCCAGCCATCTGATTCAGGATCAGCAGGCTTGGCTGGCCGTCGTTAGTTTGACTTGTAGGTTTTGCCATGTTTCCGCTTCGCTAAGTATGCGTTCCAATCCGTGACTTGATTTTATGAAATACTGATTATCGTTCTCTTTGAGATGCCAATTTATTTCTTCCAGTAGAAATAGCGTCAAAACCAGAACACGATTTGCTTCCGAATCCCAACTTAATCCGGGCCACGGCGAATCACCAAACCAACCCAGTCGATCGTTGGTGATCGCAGCCGCCATACGCATCGCCAAACCATCTGACATTCGCGAATGGAATTCATAAACGAACAAGTCGTAACCTGTTTGGCGCAGAGCCGAGTTTTCCCAGTCAATCAACCAAAACTCTTCGTCACGAACCAAGACGTTTGCCGGCTGGAAATCTCCATGCGTCTGTGACACCTGTAAAGTTGCGTGATCGTCGTCGACCATGCCCAATGCAAAACTTCGCAAATGCTGTACCCGTTCCAATATCGACTCGCAAAATTGCGGTGTATACCGATTGTGCCGGTTAACATAGGAAGCCGCCTCGAGTGAAAGCTGCTCCACGTATGTTTGAATCGAGACTTGCTGCTGCGTTTGTGAGACAAACAATTGCAACGCGGAAACGGCACTTTGCAAAAACTTAGACACCCGTTCTGGGGATTCCAGACGGTTCAAAGGCGTGCCACTAACGTACTGCTCACGAAACCAGCGTTCGGATGCTGCCTCAAGCTTGGGGACGGGTACACCCAATTCGGATGCCGTCTGCCGAGCACTCACTTCCGAACGAAATGCCTCGTCGGAGAACCCGTCTTTCAACAAGCAAGTACTCGTGCCGGCTCGGTGATCGAGCAGGCGTATCTTTTGATTACCCGGGATGATCAGTTGAGTATCGGTATCCTCCACCGCCGGAGAAACATGCATACGTGCCTGAGCAAACCAACGCTTAGCCACGCGACTGGTCGCCAAGTCGACATAACGACGTTGCAGCGGAGCTTTCCACGCAACCAGGCTGCGGGCGTATTCACGCTTTATTGGGTCAAAAGCAGCGGGATCGACGGTGGGCCGAAAAATCGCATTCAGGTAGATATTCGCCAGCCACTCTTGCCCACCTGGTCTCACCTTGACCGATTGGCCTCGCGAGAACCATGTGACTTCGAATTCACGCTGGTAAAGCTCTTGCCAGTACTCGGATAGAGTCCTTTCCAGGATCTCAGCGAAGGGCTCACGTTCTATAAGCAGGCTGATTCGCACGCAATTCCGCCTTTTGCAACGATGTCCTAGACAACGGCATTCTGAATGGGAGTAGCGGTTGGCCCCGATTGCGGTACAACTCGTTGCGCGATTTCGGTCGAGATCTCTTCCAGAGGTCTCAATCCATCAATATGGTGCCATCGTGAATCGTCCAACCACGAACGATACCCTGCTAACCGAGTTTCAAGAACTTCGACGCTGTCCGGAAAGGGCTCGTTCTTCAATTTGGATCGACGCTGTGACTCGTCGACGGGAATCAGCAATAAAAATGAATGATCGGGACGAATCGCCACGAATTTCAACATATGCCAAAGCCACCAACTCGTCACATTGGCTTGCGGAAAATTGATCGTAAAATCAAGAGCCGTATCCTGCAGGTAGCGATCGCAAATCACGTGATGCCCGATCACACGCTTATAGCGAAGCCAAATCGCGTACAGAAAAATCAAGTCGAGAATGGCGAGCGTGAGCCATACGTTCCGAACCAGAGGTCGGGAAAAAGCCTGATCCCGTTGTTTACTGGGACCAGAAGCCGGTACAACACGACTTCCCGCGCCTCGTCGCATCAGCGACTTGACCCAGTTCATGCCAGGCGTGTACCCACCACGCGACCAGAAGGTTGCGCATGGTTGCCCCGACTGCGTTAACCGCTGTCGGAGTAATTCAATCTGAGTCGATTTGCCAGCTCCATCCATGCCGCTGAATACGACGATAGAACCTGGCATCAACGACTCCTTGGAACGACTTAAGAAAGACTGAGCGACGAAGGAAGCTTACGACGTGTGGTTGTTGAGAATCAATTCGCGTTTAGCTAATTCCCAATCCGCATCCGTCATCAGCTCGGCGAGTTCCTTAAACGTCGTCGCCGGTTCCCATCCAAGCTTCTCTTTCGCTTTGGCAGGATCACCCAACAGCAAATCGACTTCCGCCGGACGGAAGTATCGAGGATCAATTTTGACATACTCCTCATAATCCATTCCGAGATATTCAAATACGCACTTCGCGAACTCGCGAACAGTGTGGGTTTCTCCGGTCGCAATGACGAAATCTTCAGGCTCGTCTTGCTGCAACATCAACCACATGGCTTCGACGTAATCTTTCGCAAAGCCCCAATCGCGTTTGGCATCCATGTTTCCAAGATGCAGATCTTTCTGGAGGCCTTCTTTGATACGAGTCGCAGCTCGCGTAATTTTTCTCGTCACGAAGG
>CAYYHV010000310.1:0-9622 GCA_964471695.1 uncultured Pirellulaceae bacterium | reverse complement strand
TCGGAAACGGTTCGCTTGGGAGAAGTCGCGGTTTATCACTGCTGGAATCGTTGCGTTCGACGTGCATTCCTGTGTGGTGATGATGAAGATTCAGGCAACGATTTTGGACATCGTCGCGACTGGGTGGTCTCCATGCAGCAATCGTTGGCTGGGTTATTTGGTATCGAAATTGCCTTCCGGGCTGAAATGGGTAACCATCTGCATTTGATCTTGAGGACTCGACCAGACATCGTTGAAGACTGGACCGATGAGGATGTTGTTCGGCGGTGGATGATAATTTGCCGACTGGCCAAGAGTCGCGAGGGCACGGCGGAATCGCCTGATGATGACGACATCAAAATGGTGACCAAGGACTCGGAGCGAGTCATGAAGATTCGCGAGAATCTGTCGAATCCGTCATGGTTCATGGGTACGCTCTGCGAATACATCTCACGCCGTTCGAATCGAGAAGATGATTGCACTGGAAGATTTTGGGAAGATCGCTTTTCATGTCGTGATCTCGTCGATGAGGCTTCCATCCTTGTTTGTGGCATCTATGTCGATTTGAACCCAATCCGTTCGGGTGAATTTGAACTCCCGGAACACGCGACTCACACTTCCGCCGCAGATCGGATTTCCGATAGGCAACAAGGCCTCGCTCAGTCGACCAAACGTGGCTCCGAATCACGTTCGGGTTGGATGTGTAAACTCACGCTAGACGAGCGCGAGCGAGTCGATTCCCCCTCGCATCGAAGATCCGCAAGCGGTCGTCGCGCATCGGACAAAGGCATCTTACCCATAACTCTGGATGATTATCTACAATTGCTCGATGTAAGCGGTCGCATGGTTCGCAGTGGCAAGGCGTCGATTCCAGAACATGCTTCCGCCATTCTTGATCGACTTGGAATCGTCAGGCAGCATTGGTTGGAGTTGATTACCGATTTCGAGTCGCTGTTCGGTTCTATCGTGGGTCGCCCCCAAGCGTTGCTCGACCGCGCTCAACGCGCAGGTCGACATTGGCTGCAAGGGATGAAGAACAGCGAACGCTGTTTCGAATAACCCATATCCACAGAAAAACGTATCGCCTTTCGTTTTCCGTTGAAAGCTTGGCCTTAACCCTGCCCGGCGATTCGGCTTGCCGTCTCATCACTGCAAGCCAGTTGAGCAAATACTCCTCAACGGGAAACCGATTCGTCGAAATGCACCCTGATTTCACTCTCGGAAATGCAGGGTGTCTGGTTTCGTGTCATCACATGCAAGTTAATCTGTTTGCGACTTGTTAATGCCATTCTGGAATGTCCCCTCTTCTTCCCCAGGCTAGTCCCAATCCATGTCGAGTAGAGAAGCAGCAAAATTCCACCAAAAAGCATCTTCGTCTACTCTTAAATCAACGCCTACCACGTCAACTAATGCTCTCAGCAATTTATTGGTCACTGGACGAATGACAGGGGGCTCAAACACGGCCTGGACGATCTTGAAAGACTCTACGAACAATTCAAGATTCGAATTCCCAAATGATTGAAAGCGAACTGAACCAATCTCTTCGAAATTTAGGAAATGCACGCTAGATGTCTTTTTGCTCATACATACGTCAAACTTGGCGCCGTATGACATCTCTAAGTCTCCAAATTTTCTAAACCGCCTGAATTGTTCGGAGTCTTCACTCTTCCACTTGATACCGTAATCGCGTGAGTATGCGTTTGCGACCTCTACCAATTCCGTTACGGAAATGAAGTTAAATTGACAGAAATTGTGATCCCATGCCACTGATTCTCCAAGTTCTTTTCGAATGTCAATCTCGTTCATCATCCTACTCCACTGCTTCTCGCAAAAACATGCGATACGCGCGAACGGCATAGCCTAAAACCAGACATCCTGATTTTAACCTCCCTGATTATACGTCAGCGCACGGCCAAGCATGGCAAACGGGGACAGCCATGATTTTCATTCGCCCCTTCCCGGAAGTGTGGATGTCCCCGTTTGAAATAGAAAAAGGGACATTCTATTTTTTCGGCGATTCGAAGATGATAGATTGAGGTAGAGCCCCGCTATAGCCGCCGAACAAGGGACAGGCACGCTGGATTTCTCTTGTGCTTGTCAATGCCCGGGAGTAGCGCATGGCTGTTTGTTCCTTAATCCTCATTCTGGGCAGTGAGCCAGTCCCTTTTCGGCTCGCTGATTGAAAGTCTATGCCGCGATCTGCTCGAGCCTCGGTTGGAAATGTTGTTTACCATGTCATTAATCGTGGGAATGCGCGGAATGATGTGTTTCACAAGCCTGAAGATTATGAGGCTTTCCTGAAACTCATTCGCGAGGCCAGTGAGCGTTTGCCCATGCGACTGGTCGGCTTCTGCCTGATGACCAATCATTTCCACTTGGTACTTCACCCACACAATGATGGCGATCTCAGCCGATGGATGCAGTGGCTGATGACTTCCCACGTCCGACGATACCATCGTCACTATAAATCTAGCGGTCACGTCTGGCAGGGAAGATTCAGAGCCTTTCCGATCCAGCAGGATGATCATTTGTGGACTGTCGTGCGATACGTGGAACGCAATCCAGTCCGAGCCAAGATCGTCCGACTGGCTCAGAACTATCCCTGGTCGTCACTCTCGAAAAAGATTCCCATGGACGACCCACCCAAAGCAAATTCGAAACTGATTGTTCGAAATACCCAATGGATCGAGCGAGTCAATCAACCACTCACCGACGCTGAGGCCGAAACGGTTCGTAGCAGCGTAAATCGAGGGACACCCTACGGTAGCGACCACTGGAGAAAGTTGACTGCGAAACGGCTGGGCCTGGAGTCAACCATGCGCCCACGAGGCCGACCGCGAAAGTCGTAGCGAAACCAATCAGCGAGCGGGAAATGGGACTGGCTCCGACAGTCGTCTTGAACGGAAGATTCTCGATTGCATGTTCCGTCGGTGCCTGTCCCAATCTTCCCGCGGTTTGCTCTCAAATGATCTCTCGGATGGTTGCGATGCCCCCAAACCCAGACACCCTGAGTTATACCTTGATCCCATCAATCTGAATGATTATCTAAAATTGCTTGATGTAAGCGGGCGCATGGTTCGTAGTGGGAAGGCATTCCAGCCAGCTTCGGCCATCCTTAATCGACTTGGGATCATCAGCCAGCATTGGCTGGAGTTGATTGCCGATTTCGAGTCGCTGTTTGGTTCCGTCGTGTGGCGCCCCCAAGCCCCCTTCAAAACCAAATAGCTGTGTTTCCGAACAATCGGGATTTCCAACACTATGCACAATCTCAGTCACTATATTGCCCCGTAGGAGATTCGTCGCGAAAAAAGTTTTCCCGATAGTAGGTGGTAACGTACTGCTTGCTACCCACTACGATGCGGTCTCTTTTTCACGCGCCGAGTTGGGATTGCTGCGGAACTACAGGTATTCGGCTAGCGCCTGGCCCGTATAGCTTTCGGCGACTTGGGCGACGGTTTCCGGCGTGCCCTCGGCAACCACGTGGCCGCCTCCCGCGCCTCCTTCGGGTCCCAGGTCGATGATCCAATCGGCACACTTGATGACTTCGAGGTTATGTTCAATCACCAGCACCGTATTGCCTTTTTCGACCAACCCTTGGAGCACATCCATCAGACGGCGGATGTCATCAAAATGCAGTCCTGTGGTGGGTTCATCAAGCAGATAAAGCGTTTGGCCGGTTTCGACTTTGGCCAGCTCCGTTGCCAGCTTGATGCGTTGGGCTTCGCCACCGGACAAAGTTGTAGATGGCTGACCCAACGGCAAGTATCCCAATCCGACTCGATTCAGACTCTCAACGACTCGGGCAATCGCCGCGAAGTTTTCGAAAAAGACCGCCGCATCGGAAATTCGCATGCTCAAGATATCGGCGATCGACTGTCCACGGTAACGAACCTGGAGCGTTTGACGATTGAAGCGTGCTCCATGGCATTCGTCACAAGTGACATACAGATCTGGAAGAAAACTCATCTCGATCTTCTGCACGCCCTGACCCTGACATGATTCGCAGCGTCCGTCCTTGTTGTTGAAACTGAATCGCCCAACCTTGAAACCACGCTGTTTGGATTCGCGGGTGCCAGCGAAGACTTTGCGAATCTCATCAAAGACACCGGTATAAGTCGCGGGATTACTGCGCGGTGAACGGCCAATCGGCGATTGGTCGATCTGAATGACTTTGTCGATCTGACTTGCGCCTCGCAGACCCTTGAAAGGACCGGGAGTTCGAGCCGGGTTGCCCAAGCGTCGAATTAATGCGGGCGCCAATGTTTCGTTGATCAACGAACTCTTGCCCGAGCCGCTGACGCCCGTGACGCAAACCAATGCACCCAGCGGAATGCGCGCGTCGACGCCCTGCAAGTTGTGAGTCGCTGCTCCCTGAATCACCAGAGAACGAGTCTTTGATGTTTTGCGACGTTTTTCGGGAACGGGGATCGACGTCTTGTCGCAAAGGTACCGACCCGTCAACGAGTCACTGTCGTCCATCACATCCTCAGGCGCCCCGACCGAGACAATCCGTCCGCCCAGGTTGCCGGCGCCCGGTCCCATGTCGATCAGATGATCGGCTTCACGCATCACCGCATCATCATGCTCGACAACGAGCACCGTATTGCCTTGCTGTTGTAGATCGCGAAGTGCGTCGATCAATCGGGCATTGTCGCGATAGTGTAGCCCAATCGACGGTTCGTCCAGAACATAGCAGACTCCCACCAAACCGGACCCGATGCTGGTTGCCAATCGGACTCGTTGAAACTCACCGCCGCTGAGCGTATCGGCGGACCGGTTGAGCGTCAGGTAATCCACACCGACTTTGGAAAGAAACGACAGTCGTTTGGCGATGGCATCGACCAACGGCAAACCAATGGGCGCTTCGTCTTCATCAAATTCCAGGCTATCGAAATAGTCGTAGGCTTCGGCAATCGACTGCGATGCGATTTCCTTGATGTTCTTTCCTTGAAAAACGACGCTCGTAGCTTCTTTTCGCAGCCGGGAACCGTCGCACACATGGCAAATGACGTCAGAGCGAAACATGTTGAGTTCATTTTGACGTTTCCGCCCAGTCGCCGTTGCCAGTTCCTTCTCGAGCAAGGTCATCAACCCATCGAACTCGGCACCATCGCCGTGAATCAGTTGGTTCCAATCTGATTTTGAGTACTCCTTGAGCGCCGTATCGCTGGAGGGCGTGATGGATGCCAAGAACGACTCGACGGACGCCTTTTGTTTCTTGAGTGTCGCAGCACTCGCGGACTTCCATGTTGCGATTGCATTGTCCGCAATCGACAGTTCGCGGTCTGGCATCACAAGCTGTGGGTCAAACTGATCGCGTTTTCCCAATCCTTGGCAATCAGGACAAGCGCCATAGGGACTGTTGAAACTGAAGGTGCGTGGTTCGACTTCTTCGTAGCTGATGTGACAATCAGGGCAGGAATAGATCGTGCTGAACAGTTCGTCTTCCCAGACATCGTCCGGTTTGGACACGTCCAGATAACAAACGGAAACCAAACCGTCACTGTTATCCACCGCGACTTGAACCGAATCCACCAGCCGTGATTCGATATTATCGCGGATGATGACTCGATCCACGACGGCATCAATATGATGATTCTTTTGCGCCGAAAGTTTGGGAACCTCCTCCAACTCGCAGACCAGACCATCAACTCGGACCCGTACAAATCCCGATTTGCGGATTTTCTCGAAAACGTCCTTATGCACACCCTTGCGCCCTCGGACCATCGGAGCCATGATCATTACTTTGGTGCCTTCACCAAGCTGGGCAATCCGATCGGCGATCTGTTCGACGGATTGTTGCTGGATAATGCGCCCACACTCATAACACGTCGGATTCCCGAGCCGAGCCATAAAGACGCGCAGATAGTCGTAAATTTCTGTGACTGTGGCGACGGTGCTACGTGGATTCTGACTGCCGGGGCGTTGGTCAATACAGAGTGTCGGTTGCAGCCCATCAATGAGGTCGACATCGGGACGACTGACCTGATCAAGAAACTGACGCGCATAAAGAGACAGGCTTTCGATGTACTGTCGCTTGCCTTCCGCATAGAGCGTGTCAAAGGCCAAAGAGCTTTTCCCCGATCCACTGGGTCCGGTGATTACCACCAGCTTGTTCCGAGGAATATCAATGTCAACATTTTGCAGATTGTTCGCACGAGCCCCGCGAATGCGAATCATCGGTTGCTGCGAGGCATCCTGGTCGGTCTGTACAGTCGAGGATAGTTGTGTCATGCCGAGAAACTCCCTGCCGAATGCCGGCATGTCTCCAACCATGTGTTGGGAATCCCGCACCTTATCACGCTCATCAGATTGCGGCAAGAAATTCCAAGGCAGCCGCTTTGTGAAAAACTTGCTACACTCCGATGGTGTTGTGGGTGGCTCATGTTGCAGAGTCGTGTTGTCCGGCGAGCCACCATCCTGATTCGCGATGTTTTTGACCCCTTACTCAGCTTCTCTCCCTAACATGAACGCCAACGAAATCTGGCCCGGCGTTGTCTCAGTCGATGATCGAGAAGCCGCATTGCTGGCGGATTATGCCTTCCACAGTCGTGATTCGGCGGGACGCCAAATCAACGAACCCAATCATCCATACCGTGGACCCTTCCAACGGGATCGGGATCGTATCCTGCATAGCGCCGCGTTTCGGCGGCTGAGTGGGAAAATGCAGGTATTTACCGGTGATCGTGGCGATTATCACCGCACGCGGCTAACGCATACGATGGAAGTCACTTCGATCGCGCGAACGATGGGGCGTGCATTGCGACTGAACGAAGACTTGATTGAGGCATTGGCTCTTTTGCACGACTTGGGCCACCCACCATTTGGCCACGCTGGCGAAGATGCCCTGCATGCGTGCCTCAAGGATGAAGGCGGGTTTTCTCACAATCAGTTTGCGCTCACGCTCGTTCAGGAGCTTGAACGTCCGTACGCCGATACTACGGGTTTAAATTTGTCCGCCGAAGTGTTGGCCGGGCAAACGGATCGGATTGACAAAAGCCGAGCTGGACGACAGCCGATCCTTGAGGTGCAGTTGGTTGATGTCGCTGACAGCATTGCTTACAACGCTCACGACGCCGACGATGCACTCAAACTTGGATTGGTCGAAATGGACGACTTGTTGACTGTGCCGCTCGTGCGCATGGCGGCTGATCGGGTCGGCCGTAGCGAATTGGCTCCGGACTTGTTTCGGGCGAGCGTCGTCCACACGCTCATCGAGCTTCAGGTGACCTCGGTCCTGTCCAAATGTGGCCGTGAGATGTCATCTGCGGGTTGGCGAAACAGTCGTGAACCAATCGAAGCTGGCTACGTATTGGAGGCTGATGCCGAAGCGACTGCGATGAAGGACGAGCTCCAGAGGTTCCTCTACGCCCGTGTTTATCGACATCCCCAGTTGTTGACCGTACGCAGCGAGGCTCAGGCCCAATTACAGGAAATGTTGGAGTATTTCTCGGCCGAAACGGCTCGATTACCGGAACAATTCCAGCAACGAGCTCGGCGCGAGGGGCCTCGTCGAGCCGCCGCCCACTATCTTGGCGGGATGACGGATCGTTTTTGCCGTACTACCTATGCCTCGCTGCCAAATAGCTGATTCGGGGCTCGAAAAAGTTTCTCCAGCCTCTCAAGGTTCGCTATATCCGGGTATAGTCCGGCGGTTCCTGCCGATGATACAATGGAGTTCCTGCCGAAGAGGGCCTTCCCCGTTTCCCCACCGCTGTCCGATTGAACCATGGCTCTGATCATCCTCCGCAGCATTTTTATCCTCATTGCCGTTGGCATTGCGGGTCAGCTCATTAACTCGCCGCTCGTGCGTGGGCGATTTGGGGAGAGTTTTTCCTTGATGGCGTTCGGATTCACGCTCTTGGCGTCAATTGCCGTCATCGGAATCGACGTCCTCTTCAAGCGGAAGCGAATCGAGACCATCTCAGCGGTCTACTTCGGGCTGCTCATTGGATTGCTGCTGACTTACGCCATGGGGATTGCGCTTTCCCCGCTTTTGACCGACAATGTATTCAGTGGATATATCCAACTGTTTTTGGGTACCCTGCTCTGCTACATCTGCATCAGCCTCTTGATCCAGACGAAAGACGATTTTCGATTTATCATCCCCTACGTCGAGTTTGCCAAAGACGTAAAAGGGCTCAAGCCATTCGTGCTGGACACCAGCGCCGTGATCGACGGTCGAATCGCTGATGTCATTGACACGAATGTCATCGACAACCAACTGGTGATGCCTCGCTTTGTGCTTAGTGAGCTGCAGAATATTGCCGACAGCTCAGACCGACTGCGTCGCAGCCGTGGGCGCCGTGGATTGGATATTCTCAACCGATTGAGAACGGCAACCAACGTTGATTTCCAGATTCATGATCGTGAATTACCGGAAATGGATGGTCAGGCAGTCGACATGAAGCTCGTCCTGCTCGCCAAGCATATGGACGGCAAACTGGTCACCGGTGACTACAACCTCAACAAAGTCGCCAAACTCCACAATGTGCCGGTCATCAACCTGAACGATTTATCCAACAGTCTCAAGCCGGTCTTCTTGCCAGGCGAACACGTCATTGTGCGACTGGTGAAACCGGGTGAAGAAGACGGTCAGGGAGTCGGTTATCTCGAAGATGGTACGATGATCGTCGTCGAGCATGGCAAACCGCATGTGGGTAAAGAAGTCCAGATTGGTGTTACGAGTGTTCTTCAAACCAGCGCCGGCCGTATGATCTTTGGCAAGTTCGAGGCGCTGAAAGAAGCCACCGATTCCAAATCGTAGCGCCGCCTGAGGAACCTCTATTCTGGCAAAGCCGCGGGGAATCCGTCGGCTTTAGCGCCGAGATATTGAAAAATCTGATAGTCAATATCGTCGCCGACAAATCGAGCCGCACTATCGCCCATCAACACATGAACTCCACCCGGATGGCGACTCTTGAAGCCAAACTCTGAGCTCCAGTTGAATGGGTGGCTGCAACCATCCGTTGCGTCTTCGTTGCAGCTGTCGAAATTGATAGGAATCAGAGTCATAACCATGCCTTGCCCGTTGTTGGTTTTGGCCCAACCCGACTGGGTATGCCAACTGCAAGCGTAACGCGACTCTCCAAAGAAGATCGTCTTGGACAATCCGTCCGTGATCTGCCGGAACTCAATTTCGATAGCATTGTCTCGAAAGAATGGGCCAGCGAAAAAATCGTGATTCTCCGGTGTCCATGGTTCGGACAGTGCTTCCGCATTCCACTGCTCGACATACTGACAAGGACGATTCGGATTGGCATACATGCCGGTTGGGCCGCGCGAAGCCATATAATTCTGCGGTGCAACCTCTTCATCGTCATTAGTAATCAGATCGGATGGGCAAGCATAGATGGCAATCCGAGTATTGCGAATCGGAGTCCCGTCTGGGAATTCCTGATGGTCGATGGAATGTTCGGTAAAGTCGTAAGCATCGAAGACGGCTTGTTCTTCAATGAAAGGCAGCAGGTGCGTTAATACATTTCCATGTTGCACACCTTCATCGTTGTACCAATAGGCGCCCGCAGGGAGGTGTCGATTGGCCGAATGAAAAGAATGGCAAGCGATCCCCAATTGACGCAGATGAGATTTGCATTGTACCTGGCGCGCGGATTCGCGGGCCGATTGGATGGCCGGCAATAGC
>CAYYHV010000309.1:0-9635 GCA_964471695.1 uncultured Pirellulaceae bacterium | reverse complement strand
GAGTACGAACGAGCGCTACGTTTCCACGTCACACCGTACGACCAGCATCGCGACGCCGGGTGTTACGGTCAGCCATCTGACAAGCCCCTTGCCGCGAGCACCACGTCGAACCTCTCAGGTGATGCCGCCGGTCGCTGAATCGGAAAGCAACGTCGTATTGAGTGGGGATTCGTTACTGGAAGTAACCGGTACAGTCGATCAAACCGTTGCGTCTCATTTGCGTGCGATTGACGTCGTTACGGTAGACGAATTCCTGAGACTCACTGTTGCCGAAGCGGAAAGTCATCTTAAGACCTGGGGGCATACGGCTCCGACCGTCCGTCGATGGCAGGACCAATTGCGACTGCGACGTGGCGTGCCAGGAATTGGTGCGGACGACGCTCGCTTGCTGGTTGCGGCTGGCGTAACCAATCTTGATGAATTGGCGGATACCAATCTTGAGATGTTGTGCGAACGCTTCGGACACCTGTTGTCGACTCTGAGGACACGTGATGGTCGCCAGTACCGTGACGCATTCCGAGACTATTCGCGTCAGCAAATGGATGGATGGATTTCCGCAGCTCGTGCATGGCGTTCAAGTCGTCGTAGTACGGGTCGGAGAAATCAGGGTACTGAGCGAAATGATTTACAACCTCGTCCCTATTTTGACGATGCCGACTTTGTAATTGACGAGCCCGTACGTTGGCAGGACACTCCTGAGTCGCAGCGACCTGCGGCTTCGCGAGAGTATACGCCCGCAGAGTATGACATTGATCGTGAGCCTCGCGAATATAATCGCAGCGCCAACCGAGCAACATCGCGATCTCGCTCCAACCGGTCGAGCGGCTCCTCGCGAAGCAGTGGATCGAGTCGCAGCAATGGTGGAGCCGGCAACGGGCTTGGTTCTGGCAGTGGGTCTGGAACGGGCAGTGGGTCTGGAACGGGCAGTGGGTCTGGAACGGGCAGTGGTAGTGGTTCTGGCAGCGGACAGGGTCGAGCCCGATCGAATCGGTCCTCAGGCTCGTTGGGCTCGAGTTCAACAAGTTCTCGGTCAAGCCGACGGCACCGTAGTGAACGAATGCCCCGCGGTGAGCGCGAGCCGAGGGCGGCGCGCGATCCAAGAGAGCCGCGCGAGGAGCGAGCTCGAGAACTACGGTTCTACCTCGATGCCGATGATCCAGTCGTTGATGCACCAACCGTCGGTCCTCGTACTGCCGAACGGCTGCACAAAGTCGGTATTCGTACCGTACGAGATTTGATCAGCGCTGACCCAGAGTTGCTGGCTGCCGAAATTGACTACAAGCGTATTTCTGCAGACGACATTCGGTCGTGGCAACAGCAATCGGTGTTGGCTTGCCGCATCCCACAGATTCGAGGTCATGACGCACAGATTCTTGTTGCGTGTGGAGTCACGGACCCTGACAAACTGGCCTCCATGTCGGCGAACGAACTGTGGGGCATCGTTCAACCGTTCACAAAGACTGCGGAATGTAAACGCATTGTGCGTAACGGCAAAGGTCCGGATCTGGAAGAAATTCAGGACTGGATCAATTGGGCCAAAAGCGCGCGGACTTTGCAAGCAGCGTAGGTCCGGTAGAAAAAATCAAAAGATGGTGGCGCGTTTGTTGAACGTCGTCACCTTTTTTTATTCGTGTAAAACCGTCGGCGGAAAAGACGGTTTCGCACGACTTGACAGGATGCTCCACGCCCAAGAAAGGGTGGGGAAATGAAATAGTACTAACCGTCGATTAATCTAATCGATTTTTCGTTGTCGACGGCGATGCATACCGCCCTTGCTGGAAACCGATTTGCGGACTTTTCTCGACGCGAATGTTTCTTTCGAACTGCGGCGCGCTCTGCGATCCGCCGCCGTGGGGAGAAGTGGTTTTTGCGACTTCTTGATCTTTTCGAATCCCGAATCTTCTTCGGCATCCCAATCGTTCGAGCATCGCATTCGATAATCTTTGTCCATGGACTCGCTCCAAGCTGATTTCCGCCGTCGCAGAAATGCAAGCACAATCCTTGTGTTTGGATGAGTTCATGCTGGCCGCAGCCAACACTCACCGATCGTCAAAACAGTCTTTGTTTGTTCTTATCGGCTAATGGAGCGTACTCACGCGAGCGAGATGAAGGCAATATGAAAAGCCAAATCAATCCGTGAAAACGTCAAAGCGACACTATGACTGCCAATTACTGACGCTTGGATTGTCAATTGTGGGGGTGGTATCGCTAGCTCACCGACATATCGCCGTCGATAGGCTGGGTAGCTTAAGGCGTGGTTGTCAAAAGGGGTAAGCTCGTTGACAATTGCGACGGCAACCAATGGAAAAACCGGAAACAACTCATGACCGCTGTTCTCGTCGTCACCACAGAAAGCGAAATTCCTCGCCTGATGCCTTTGGCGTGTCAATTGGCCAAGTCCGCCGAACTGGATTTGCAGATTATATTTGCCCAGGTCCGTGAAGGATCACGAGAATGGAGCAACGTAGATCTCAAGAGTAGTCAGACGGACGACTCGTTGCCGCCAACTCTGTTCGATACTTTGCAGAGGCTGGCAAAAGTAAAGTCGGACGGGGAGTCTGGGGTGTCTTCCGGTGAGGACTCGGAGGAAGTTGTTGTTCGCCGATTGCGGGATCCATCTCCGGATCGAGCGTTGATGGAAGAGTTGCCGTCGATTGGCGCAGAGCTGTTGATCCTTCCGCTGGAGGGCCCGATTAAGAATTCGGCAAGCACATGGACAGGACGTCTTTATCGTGGTGTGGCCTGTGAAGCCGTCTATCTACGAGTCCCCTCAAATGCGACTGTTGAATGTCAACGGATTCTGGTGCCGACTGCCGGAGAGCCCAATGCGAATGCAGCAGTCAAGCGTGCATGCGCGTTGGCGAAGCATGCGGAAGGCGAACTTACGACTTTGTATGTCGCGATGGACGTCGACGCAGTCTCATCGGAGGTCGGACGTCGAAAGCTTGGGCGCTACGTACGAAGGGCGTTGGGTAAGGATGCGGCGCAGGTTCGACAAGTGGTTGCGGTAGGTGATGATTTTCTGGCTGGATTGCGCGATCATCTGTGCGAGCCCTACGACTTGGTGCTGATCGGCGCCTATCGAGACCGCACGATTCGGCGCGTCTTCTTCAGTTCGGTATCCAAGCAAGTCTTTGAAGGCCCCGATGCTCCAGCCTTCGCAGCCGTACGAGCCGCCCTGCCCTTTCGGACTCGGTTTCAACAATTCATGGAGCGACAGGTTCAAACGTACGTGCCACAATTGGATCGGGAGCAACGTGTCTCGCTCGTAGATCGAGTTTACAGCAGTTCCCAGTGGGATTTTGATTTTATCGCTTTGATCTGCTTGTCGACTTGTATTGCTGCGTTGGGGCTGACGCAGAACCAGGCTCCAGTTGTTATTGGTGCAATGTTGGTCGCGCCACTTATGACGCCGCTCGTTGGAGCGGGTTTGGCGCTCGTTCAAGGTAACGGTTCTTTAATTCGAAGCGCACTGCGTTCCGTGCTCTTCGGTTTTTGCCTCGCGTTTCTAATTGGCATTATCATTGGACTGCTTGCCATGAAGAACGGTACTCTGCCACCGGAAATTACGGCTCGTACGAAACCGGGTTTGGTAGATCTTGCAGTCGCTTTCGTCGGTGGTGTGGCAGCAGCGTATGCGATGAGTCGTCCCAACTTAAGTTCCGCTTTACCGGGGGTAGCCATCGCAGCCGCCTTGGTACCGCCAATTGCAACGGCCGGCATTACGATGTCGCGACGAGAATTTCCTCTGTCTGGTGGTGCTTGCCTGTTGTTTCTGACGAATATCGTGGCCATTATTCTGGGAACGGCAGTCAGTCTCTGGATGGTTGGCATTCGCGATACCCATGTACATGGCAGCAAACAGAAATGGTCTTCATGGTTTGCGGCTGCGCTGCTGGCGAGTTTGGTTGGGTTGGGGTTCGCAATTTCTCGTAAGGCACCGGCGGTGTCGGTCCCGTCGACCGTGGATACATTGACACTTGGGATGCAGCAGGAAATTGAGCCGTATGATGGCGTGCGGTTGATCTCGATTACTCCGGATCCAATTTCACGTAGCGTCGATGTGATCGTCGAGTCGGCCACAGACGATCTCCAATTGCTTGCGGACGCTTTGCAGAAAAATGCTGAACAGCATTTCAATGATCGGGACATCTCCGTGAAGCTTGAAATTCGACATGTTCTGTCGGCGATCAAGTCAGGCAACGGCAAGACCGTCCTCGACGTTACGGATGACGTAAACCCGCAACCTTAAGTCCATATTGTGGCATTTTGCACAAAGCCCCACTTTGTACGTGAATCGACCCACCAATCGCGAATTTCTTGGGGGAGTCCCCGTAATTCAGGTAGATCACTAGAGTATTCTCGTGAAAACTGAGGCAAAATCTGCAGCTCTCAGTTATCTTAGAATTTGGATCATGGAACATATTAGGGACGAATATAGGGGGTATTGTCATGGGGAATCGGTCGAGAATGAAAAAGAAACTGAAAACAAGACGATCAACGCGGCTCAAGAACGAGCAGCTGGAGCCCCGTGTGATGTTGGCGGGAGACGTTGTCACAAGCGCAACCACTTTGAATGAATTCTGGACTTCTTTTGATGAAATTCCAGCATCAGTCAACGGGACAGAAGCTTACGTACCCGCCGACGAGTTTGAGGTCATCGGGCTTGATGAAGTCGCCTTGCGAGCGGAGCTTGACAATGCTCCTCTCGAGTTTACTCCTGAAGCCGCGACTCCCCTGATCGTGGAGTTGCCATCTCCAAGCGGAGAGTTGGAACGATTTGCCGTCGTCGAATCCCCAATCATTCATCCTGAGTTGGCGGCGCGGTACGATCACATCAAAACGTTTCGCGGTATAGGGCTCGACAACACGGCCGCGAATCTACGCTTTGATCTCACGGATCATGGTTTCCACGCTCAGGTCATCGCTCCTGGGCAGACCTACTATGTCGACCCCGTTTACCACCTTGAGACGACTGCCTACGCAAGTTATTTTCGCGCTGATCTAGCGCAATCCGCTCGCCCAGAATTTAGTGATGTCGTCATTGACCCAGCGACTCTCGAGGCCACGGAAGGTCAACTAGAACTTCAGGACGATGGCAGCCTCGTTCATATCCACGATGACGGGACGTCCCACGTGGTTGATCCAGGAACAATCGAAGTTCTAGGATCATCAATCGAAACTGGCGAATTGACGGAAGAAGCCGGAGGCGGATGTCCTTTCTGTGGAAGCTCCGAAGGTTGTATTTGCCCAGCGACTGGCGATGTTGCTGATGAGAACAATCCGGCTGATGCACAATTGCACGGTTTGGAAGATTCCCAGGGAGATTCGTCTGGCGACCCGCAGATTCAATTGATACCTCGGACTGGTGATGAATTGCGAACCTATCGTACGGCGGTCGCAACGACGGGCGAGTACACCTCATTCTTCGGCGGGACGGTATCCAATGGACTTTCAGCCGTCGTTACGGCAATGAACCGAGTTACTGGTGTTTATGAAACGGAGCTGTCGATTCGATTCGAATTGGTGCCAAACAACGACTCGATCATTTACACAAACGCGAATTCGGATCCTTACACGAACAACAACGCGTTCTCTATGCTTTCCCAAAACCAGAGCAATCTGACATCGGTGATCGGTTCGGCAAACTACGATCACGGACACGTTTTTGGGTCGGGGGCAACGGGTGGCGTAGCCAGCTTGGGAAGTGTTGGCATCAATAGTCGCAAAGCACAGGGTGCGACCGGTATTAATCCACCTCGCAACGACCCGTTTTGGATCGACTTTGTTGCACATGAAATGGGGCATCAGTTCGGCGCCAATCACACATTCAATGGTGATTCGGGGTCGTGTTCAGGCGGGAACCGAAGTGGATCGGATGCCTTTGAACCGGGAAGTGGTACGACGATTATGGCGTACGCTGGAATTTGTGGTAACGACAACCTGCAAAACAACAGCGATCCGTTCTTCCACTTCAACAGCCTCGACGAAATTATTAACGTCGTTGAATCGCGACGGAACAGTACGGGAGAATTCACGAGTAGTGGAAATAGCATCCCGACTGCCGAAGCAGGTAGCAATTTTTCGATTCCCACGGGAACGCCGTTTGAATTGACGGGAAGTGGTTCGGATGCTGACGGCGATACGATCACGTACAGTTGGGAGGAACGCGATCTCGGGCCGCAACGTGATGTGAATGCAAGCGACAATGGAAGCAGCCCCATTTTCCGCTCGTGGGAACCAACAACGAACCCGACGCGGACGTTCCCACGGATCACCAGTTTGGTCAACAACACCACGGTTCGTGGCGAGCAGTTACCTACCGTCGCACGCAACATGCGGTTTCGACTGACGGTTCGTGACAACAATCTCGCTGCGGGTGGTGTTGCCACCGACAATATGACGGTCTCAGTCGTCGATACGGGCAGCCCTTTCCGGGTAACTTCGCCCAACAACAGTAGTGTCGAATGGTCGGGTGGATCCATGGAGACGGTCACTTGGGACGTCGCAGGGACCACGGCAAACGGCATCAATGTATCGACAGTGAATATTCTCTTGTCGACCGATGGCGGGCTTACCTATCCGATCGTCGTAGCTTCCGATGTTGCGAACGATGGGAGCGAAATGATCCAAGTCCCCAACGTGCTTACCGATGACGCGAGAATTCGCGTGGAAGCCAATGGCAACATCTTCTTCGATATCAGCAATTCTGATTTTTCGATTATCGAGAGAACAGATTTCGTCGATCCGACGGCCATCGCGACGGCGTCCGATATCACTACAGAGGGTGGTGCGGTACAGCAGGTCAGCGTTACCTATACGGATGACAACGCAATCGTTTCGTCAACGCTCGGAAGTGGTGATGTCGAGGTTATCGCTCCCGACGGCTCTTCGTTATTCGCATTCCTTGTAACGCTTCCACCACCTATCGACCTACCTGTTGTATCTGCCACGTATCAAATTAGTGCGCCGGGTGGAACATGGGACGCTGCTGACGTGGGTACCTACGATATTCGTATGGTAAGTGGAGAAGTCGTTGACACGGGTGGAAACGTCGTCGCATCAGGTTCGATCGGCTCGTTCGAAGTCGATTTTGGAATGATGGCCGTCGATGGTGATTTTGACAACGATGGTGACCTCGACTGTAACGATGTGGACGGGTTGGTTGCCGAAATCAACAGCGGTAACCATAACGCCGACTTTGATTTGACTGGTGACGGTTTAGTCAACGCGGATGACTTGAATGACTGGGTACTGAACGAGAAGGGAACGTTGATTGGAGATGCGAATCTCGACTTCCAGGTAGACATCAGCGACTTTAACTTGTGGAACGCGAACAAGTTTCAATCGGGAACCGGATGGTGTGGAGCCGACTTTGACGGAAACGGCGGCACCGATGTCTCCGATTTCAATCTTTGGAACGTCAATAAGTTTACCAGTGCGACGCCACCATCTCCTGTTGCTGTCCCAGTAACCACGCGTGAAGCCACTACGGCCACCGATATCGAGATTGAGTTCGAATCGCAGCCGCAGCAAGTCGCTTTGGACCCAGCTCCATTGTTACCCGCTCGACAGGCAAATCGCACTCTCATCGTGAATGAGTCGCATGATCGTCGCGATTGGGAAACGGCTGTGGATCGAGTCCTTCTCGATATCGAGCTGTAAGAGACAAGTCTATTCTTCTCTGTCGCTTGGCAATTCAGCGGCCGTGCCAATAATGATTGGCACGGCCAATTTTTTTGCGATGGACGAAATGGATGAAGCATGCCCGAAGGCCATACAATTCACCGAACAGCAACCGTTCACACACGAGATCTGGTCGGAAAGTCTGTGCGCGCAACCTCTCCGCAAGGCCGCTTTGCAGAGGAAGCTAAACGGCTGGATCGTTGCAAGTTGACCTCGATCGAAGCGCACGGGAAACATCTGTTCTATCACTGGCGCAAGTCGATCTTGCACATTCATCTTGGGTTGTATGGAAAGTTTCGTAATTGGAAGCATCCGTTTCCCGATCCACGCGGAGCGGTCCGTCTGCGACTGTTGAGCAAAACGCATGGCTTCGATCTGGTGGGGCCGAATCGCTGCGAGTTATTGGATCAAGCCGCGTATCAGAAAATTCGCGACCGACTGGGACAAGATCCGTTGCGTGATGATGCGGACCCAAACATCGCTTGGCAAAGGGTGCATCGCAGTCGAGCTGCTATTGGGAAACTCCTGTTGGATCAGTCGATCTTCGCGGGCGTAGGCAATATCTATCGAGCGGACGTTCTTTTTCATTTGGGGATCCATCCCGAGAGTCTGGGCAAGGAACTGTCTCGAGCGCAATTTGATGGGATCTGGAGTTTCCTGTTGCGGACCCTGGCCGTTGGGAAAAAGTACAATCGAATCATCAATGTGCTCCCCGAAGATGTCGGAAAATCATTCAGTCGTATGAACCGTGCCGAGCGTTTACTCGTCTATAAAAAGCCGCGATGTATAAACTGTGATGGTGCGATAAGGAGTTGGTCGCTGGGCGGGCGAACGGTTTATGCTTGCGAACGTTGCCAACCGGTGGAGAATCTCGTTGTGAACTAACGACTATGAAGCTTTACTACACCGACCACTTTGAGTTGCCGCTCCCCGAGGGACATCGTTTTCCGATGGACAAGTATCGGTTGTTGCGTGAGCGAGTGATTGAGACAAATGGGCAATGTGATACTCAGGAATCACCTTACCGGTTGCTTGTGCCCAGTGCAGCGAACGATCAACAGTTACTGCGAGCCCACTCGGTTGATTACCTTCAGCGCGTGTGCTCAGGTGAGCTAACCGAATTGGACGTGAAGCGGATTGGATTCCCGTGGACGCCGGAGTTGGTCATTCGATCGCGCTACTCGACTGGAGCTACCGTCTGCGCCGCTCAAGCCGCTTTGCGTGACGGTGTTTCCGCGAATCTGGCTGGAGGCACGCATCATGCATTCGCGGAAACAGCTGCCGGATATTGCGTTTTCAATGACGCAGTCGTCGCGGCTCGTGAACTGCAGTCATCGCATTCAATCTCCCAAATCTTGATCGTGGATTGTGACGTCCATCAAGGCAATGGGACGGCGGATATTGCGAAAAATGACGATTCCATTTTTACGCTCTCATTGCATGGCGAACGCAACTATCCCTTCAAGAAAGTAGAGAGCGATCTTGATGTGGCTTTGCCAGACAAAACGAACGATCAGCACTACTTGCGAGCGTTGCGCGAGTCCTTGCAGCTGACTTCCACAATGATCAAGTCGCCGCCCGAGTTTGTTTTCTATGTTGCGGGTGCGGATCCCTTTGCTGGAGATCGACTTGGTCGCCTCTCGTTGACAAAAGAGGGGATGCGCGAACGTGATCAAATCGTTTGTAAATTCTGTCATGAGCGTCAGATACCCATGGCGATCGCGATGGGGGGTGGCTACGCCAGTGATTTTCACGACATTGTTGATATTCACTTTTCGACCATAGAGATTGCACGGCAGACATGGTTTCCTGAAAAACGTTCAAGGCTTGTTTCATGAGTGATTCCAATTCGGTCGTACCTTGGCAAAAGCTCGCTGCGAATTCCAAAGAAGTCGGAATTGTCGTCGTCGATCATGGATCCCGTCGTGCTGAGAGCAACGATCTGTATT
>CAYYHV010000308.1:6581-9638 GCA_964471695.1 uncultured Pirellulaceae bacterium | reverse complement strand
TGGCGGCAGCGATGACGACGAGCTGTATGGCGATGATGGCGACGACGAGATCGAAGGAAACACAGGCGAAGATCAGATTTACGGTGGATATGGCCTCGATACTCTCTCTGGTAATGAAGACGACGACTTCATCAACGGCGGTTACGACGCCGACTCGATCAACGGCGGACTCGGTGAAGACGAGCTGTTTGGCGAAGATGGTGACGATAACATTCTCGGCGGCGATGATGCCGACTTCGTCGACGCAGGAGAAGGGAACGACATTGTCAACGGTGAAGGCGGCGATGACTTCCTGGCTGGACAAGCTGGTGACGACACCATCAATGGTGGAACTGGCGAAGATGTCATCTGGGGTGGAGAAGGAAACGACTCGCTTCACGGTGACGCCGATTCCGACGAAATTCAGGGTGACGCTTCGCTGATCGAGGAAGGTGGTCTCGAGATTCAGGCGGTAGGGCTATTCGACGACACGATCACGGGTGGCGAAGGCGACGACGTCATTCATGGCAATGACGGAGTCGACACGATCTTCGGCAACGCCGGTGCTGATGAAATCTACGGCGAACTGGGTGATGATATCCTCGACGGTGGCTCGGAAGATGACATGATCTTCGGTGGTGAAGACAACGATACCATCAAGGGAGATATTGGCAACGATATCCTTGAGGGCCAAGGCGGCAACGATACGATCAGCGGTGGCGACGGCGACGACGATATCTCCGGCGACGAGGGCGAAGACTTGCTCAATGGTGATGCTGGCGAAGACAACATCACCGGCGGCTCTGAGGCCGATACGATCAACGGCGGTGCGGATGACGACGAGCTCTACGGCGACTCAGGCGACGACACGATTCATGGTGACGCAGGCGATGACCTCGTTGACGGCGGTGCGGACGCTGACATGCTCTACGGAGATGCTGACAACGACACGATCTACGGCCGTACCGAAGCGGACATGCTGTTTGGTGGGCTCGGCGATGACGAATTGTTCGGCAACGAAGGCGACGATTCACTGTACGGCAACGAAGGCCAGGATCGCCTTTACGGCCGCGAAGACAACGACATGCTGATGGGTGGTGACGACGCGGATATGCTGTTCGGCAACGAAGGCAATGACACCCTGTCTGGTGGCGACGCGGCGGATGTTCTTGTGGGCGACGAGGGCGAAGATTCGCTCACGGGCGACGATGGCGATGACTTGCTGTTCGGCGGCGTCGATGCCGATGTGCTCGATGGTTCAGCCGGTGACGACATTCTCGTTTCATCGGAGTTCGATGGTACAGCCGACGAGTTGGCGTTTTTGGCTGGCTTCTGGAATATACCGGCTCAATATGAATTCCGCACAGATATCCTGCGAGCCGGCGTGAGTCTGGATGAGGAGTCGCTGGAACTGAGTGCTGATACGGTCAGCGATGATCAGGCTGTGGATACGTTGACGGGTGGTGACGATGACGATTGGTTCTTCGCAACGGAAGACGATGTGATTACGGACCTCGTCGAATTCGAATTGGTTGAAGATGTGCCAGTCATTTCAACCGCGCTCACCTCGGATTTTACCGGCAACAGCCTACCTGAATTCCTCACCGTGTCCGGCCCTTCTCCTTGGTCGGTCAATGAACACGTCATTATCGGGTCCGGTGGAAGAACCTACGTCCATACGAGGGCCACCGATTTTGTTTCGTCGGACTTTGTTGCGGAAGTCACTTTGACGCATGGCAGTGGTGGGTTCCTGTCCTTCTTTGGAATGGGCGCAGGTACGCCTACCGGCGGAAGTAACGAACCAGGGAATCCAACCTTGAATCTGCGACTTCATATATCTTCTGGCGTCGGAGGGCGTGTCGATACGAATGATAATTACGTATCCATTCCCTCAATTGGTTCGGCGGGAGACGGGACTCACCGAGTACGCCTCGAATGGGATGCAGATTCAGGATTCGGGCAGTTCTTCGTTGATGTCGACTACAACGGTGTGTTTTCGGCAGACCTGATTTCAGGGCTAATCGACGGAAGTGACAATGGTCTCACTGACCAGAATTCAACAATCTTCTTTGGCGGTGACGCAGCCACCTATGATGATCTTTACATTAGCCAAGAGGCTGTCGATCTGAGTCCTCCTGCCTAGGCGCATAGCTCGATCAAATCTGTTGTCCTTCACGCCCCGGCGAGTCAAATCGTCGGGGCGTGTTGTCGTTAAGGGTGACATTGTGAGTTGGTGATCGACTTTGCCGAAGCATTCTGAAAGGCGGAGAACGCGTGCTTGAGATGTTCTCGCGAGCTGTGTCGAGCCGGTTTTGCATGTGGTTGGCTTTCAACATTCTGGCAGAGTTTCTCGACTGTTTACTTTCAACGTTGCGACGGATTTCTCCTACCGGTCGCGGACCGGGTTCCATACGACGTTATGCGGTTGCTGGGAATTCTGTCATTCTTGCCGGTTTAGCCGTTGAACCTGCGAGGGTAGGCCGAATAATCCAATAGGAAAAGAATGCTGTTGGAAGTTTACTGACTTTAGCCCCTAAGGCTTGAGGCCATTGTGGCTGCCCATCGCGTCGTTATCGTCGGAGGCGGATTTGCGGGACTCGCCGTTGCGCAAGGCTTGAAGCGTGCGGACGTCCAAGTCACCCTCATTGATCGACAGAATTACCATCTGTTTCAACCGTTGCTTTATCAGGTCGCAACGGGTGGGCTGTCACCAGCCAATATCGCGACTCCTCTGCGATCCATCTTAAAACGTCAGAAGAACGCCCGAGTCATTCAAGCGACGGTCGACGATGTTTCTGTTGAAAAACGCTCAATTTCGCTGCTTGAGCACGATGGCGAGCCGCTGATTCCTTATGACACTTTGGTCGTAGCCACTGGCGCTCGGCATCATTATTTTGGCAACGATCACTACGAGCCACTGGCGCCCGGGCTGAAGACGATTCAAGATGCGACGGACATTCGCACGCGCGTCCTGTCTGCTTTCGAAGCGGCGGAACTCGCGGATTCGGTAGAGGAACAGCAGCGATTGATGACTTTTGTGGTTGTTGGCGCCGGGCCAACCGGTTTGGAATTGTCGGG
>CAYYHV010000308.1:3360-6571 GCA_964471695.1 uncultured Pirellulaceae bacterium | reverse complement strand
GTCTGGAACAATCGCTGAGTTGGCTCGTCAAACGCTGCCTCGTGAGTTTCGCAAGGTGGACACTTCGCTTGCTCGAGTGCTCTTGGTCGAAGGGCAGTCTCGCGTCTTGCCGACTTATCCCGAAGGCTTGTCGGATTCCGCTGCGCGGCAGTTGGAGAAAATTGGTGTGACGGTCCAAACGTCGACGCTCGTCGAGGCGATTGATCCATCCATCGTTCGCCTGAAGCACGGTGAAACGGTCGAAACCGTTGCCACGAATTGCGTATTCTGGGCGGCGGGCGTCAAAGCCTCCCCGTTGGCTGGGAAGTTGGCCGACGCCTGTGGATTGGAACTGGATCGCGCCGGTCGTATCAGCACGGAGCCGGATTGCTCGTTGGCCGGCCATCCTGATGTGTTCGTCCTGGGGGACATGGCCAGCCAAGCGGATGCAGATGGAAACGTTCTGCCCGGGACGGCTGCCGTCGCTGGTCAGCAAGGGCGACACGTGGCTCGTCAGATTCAAAGACGAATCGACGGAAAATCGACGATTCCATTCAAATATCGTGATCTCGGTGAGATGGCGACGATTGGTCGAGCATCCGCTGTCTGTCACATCGGCAAGCTTCAATACGGCGGCTACCTCGCGTGGCTAACGTGGTTGTTTCTTCATCTGATTCTGTTGGTGGGACACGAAAACCGCGTCCTCGTGTCCATGCAATGGTTCTGGAATTATTGGACGCGCAATCGTTCGGCAAGACTGATTACTGGCTCTCGGAAACGAGAGTGATATTAATCGCGAAAAGAGAGAAACTGCGATGGCGGATTTTAAAGTGACGGAACTGGACGCTAGCCTCGATTTTAGCCAACTTCCGTATTGGGACGTCGTCATTATTGGTGCGGGACCAGGCGGACTGGCTGCTAGTCTGACAACAGCGCATCGAGGCCTGACAACGCTTGTCATCGAAGCTAAAGGCAAACCGGGTGGACAACCCAACTTTCTATATGCCGACAAGAAGATCGTGGATATTCCCGGGTTTCCGGACGGTGTGACGGGACAAGAGTTATCGGAACGGACTTATCGCCAAGCCGTCGATGCGCTGGTGCAATTTCGATTTGGTGAAGAGCTGGTTTCGGTGGAAGACACCGACCAGATTGAGAACGAGGACTCCCTCAAGCGCGTCCATACGAGCAAGGATTCTTATCTCTGCCGCAAAGTCATCATTGCATTCGGGTTGTTGCACTATCCTAGAAAGCTTCCCGTGCTGGACGCGCTCGACTCACGGAAAGTGCACTACAAAGTCCCGAAGATCGGCGATTATGAAGGACACGGCGTCGCCGTCATCGGCGGTGGCGATTCGGCATTGGACGCTGCGGTTATGGCGTTGCAACGAAATGGTGATGTGGATGTGCTTGTGCGCGAACAGTCGCCAGTGGGTAAGGCGGATACCGTTCACCGCATCAAGGAACTGGGGGGTCGCGTGCGGACAACCACGGAAGTCACGGCTGCTGGCTTCGAAGGCGACAATCTGGCGCTCACTCTGAACACCGGCGACTCGCTTCGTTGTGCGGCGGCGATTGTGCAGATCGGCTTTTTATCGGCCAAGGAGACGTTTGAGCGCCTGAATTTGCGACTGAACGACGATGGGAGTATCGCCATTGATCCTTATTTCGAGACCAGCCGTCGTGGAATCTTTGCGGTGGGTGATGTGCATGGAGACATCAAGTTGATCACTGTAGCTTGGGCGGAAGGCATGCAGGCTGCGATTCACGCCTTCAAGGAGATAACCAGTCCCTATTGGTTGAATGAGAAACGATTACGTGATCATAAGATTACATTGATCGGTGAGAAAATTGCCGATGCGGCCAGCCGGAAAAAATAAATTCGCCTGCCCAGTAGTCATGTCCGAAAACTGCTGGCTATGTGAGAAGCGAATTGGTATTGTCCCGAGATGCACCTCAACACCACCGCATGTTACCGAGCGC
The DNA here is from genome assembly GCA_964471695.1 of uncultured Pirellulaceae bacterium. Taxonomy (GTDB): domain Bacteria; phylum Planctomycetota; class Planctomycetia; order Pirellulales; family Pirellulaceae; genus CAYYHV01. The sequence goes on along the minus strand of CAYYHV010000308.1, from coordinate 4,609 downwards.
TTTCCAGCCGCGATGTTCGCTTCGATGGCAAGTTCTTTGTTGGCGTGCGGACCACTGGCGTATACTGTCGTCCCATCTGCCCAGCCCCCACGGCTCTGCGGAAGAATTGTGTTTTCTACGAGTGCGCGACTCAGGCCGAAGCGAGCGGTTTTCGTCCTTGCCTGCGCTGTTTTCCTGAACGATCGCCGCACTACGTTGATCGTCAGTTGCATGACTCGTTGTTGACTCGCGCCTTGAAGTTGATCGAGAGTGGGTTGTTGGATGAAGGTGGCGTCGAGTCCGTCTCGGAGCGTCTGGGAATATCCAGCCGTCATCTTCGTCGGCTGTTCATGAATGGTCTGGGAGTCACGCCGATCGCGTTTGCCAGAACGCGGCGCGTCCAACTCGCCAAACGGTTGATCGACGAGACGCAGTTGTCGATCACACAAATCGCCTTTGCTTCGGGGTTTCGTTCCATACGACAATTCAACGGAACGTTTCGAGAGATTTACCAGCGTTCTCCTCGTGAGATTCGCCGTGATGAAAAAGGGCAAGGCGTTGCGACTGGCAGTTTCCAGTTGCGGCTGAGTTTTCGTCCGCCGCTCAACTGGGGCAGCATGCTAAAGTTCATCGAGCCTCGTTTGCTGACGGGTATCGAAAAGATTCGCGACGGTGTCTATAGTCGTCGAGTCACGTATGGTGATGAGAGCGACGTGATTGAAATCACCGAGGGGGATGGCGACTTTCTGTTGTTGAGCGTTCCCACCTCGCTATGGGAACACGTTCACAAGTTGGTAGCCTCGGCTCGACGACTATTTGATTTGGACTCGGACCCGCTGGTGATTGGGCGGCAGCTGGCGGCGGACAAGCTGCTCGCAAAGTTGGTAAGGAAAGATGTGGCCGTGCGACTACCCGGTTGTTGGGATCCCTTTGAGATGTCTGTCAGAGCGATTCTAGGACAGCAGATTTCTGTTGCAGGCGCCACTACGATTTGTGGAAGGTTGATCGAAAAATGGGGCGAGAAAAACCGAGAGGGCAAACATCCTGCGTGGACGTTTCCTGATCCAGCCCGATTGGCTCGTGTAGACGTTGCCAAAATTGGCATGCCGGCGACTCGAGCCCAAACGGTTCGCACGTTTTCTCGCGCTGTGGCTCGTGGAGATGTACGACTGGACGGCAGCGTTGGGCTGGAGCAACTGATCTTGGAATTAACGGCGCTCCCTGGCATTGGCGACTGGACGGCAAATTATATCGCGATGCGAGCCTGCGG
>CAYYHV010000308.1:0-3350 GCA_964471695.1 uncultured Pirellulaceae bacterium | reverse complement strand
CATTTCCCGCAGGTGACCTTGGAGTCCGCAAGGCGCTGTCTTCGGGCGACCGCTTGATCTCGGAACGCGAAGTGTTGCAGATTGCCGAACAATGGAAGCCATGGCGCGCCTATGCCGCCATTTTGCTGTGGAAGAATCTCTGAACGATTGGATTCGAGAAATGAAAAAGTCACTTGCGAAATTGCCGGACGATTGCGTTCTTGCCAAAGCCCCCAGTCCCATTGGTGACTTGGTGGTGATTGGAAACGATGACGGAGTTCACATGATTCTTTGGAAGGATCAACCCAATGATCCATCAGCCTTGAATCGGTTGAACGCGTTTACGAAGGCTCAGCCCGATTCGCCGGTTCGTCAGGCGTGTCGAGAACTGAAAGAGTATTTCGAAGGGACTCGGAAGTCCTTTGATGTGCCCGTTATGCTTAATGGGACGGCATTTCAAGTCAAAGCCTGGCGAGCTTTGTTGAAGATTCCCTACGGTAAGACCCGTACTTATCAGCAACAAGCCGTCAAAGTCGGCGGTGCGGAGAAAGCAAGAGCTGTCGGTATGGCCAATGGGAAGAATCCTATTCCGATCATTGTGCCCTGCCATCGAGTCATCGGCAAAGACGGTTCGTTAACAGGGTTTGGCGGTGGGCTGGATACGAAACGATACCTGCTTGATTTGGAGTCGCAGGATTTGTTTGCCCAGAGCCAATAGTGTTCGCAGAGCAGGGGAGGATCGCGACGTCACGGTTCGCTTAAGCGATGTCCTATCGCTGGTACAGAATTCGACCACCAATCACCGTCATTTCGATTTGGGTCTCTTGGATTTTTGACTTGTCACATTCAAGAAGATCGCTGGACAAAACCGTCATGTCGGCGACCTTGCCGACGGTCAACGATCCTTTGATGTCGTCTTCCGAGGCGGCGTAGGCAGCGTGCAAGGTGTAGGAGCGAAGTGCTTCTTCACGAGTCATACATTGTTCGGGATAAAAAGCGATGCCATCTCGCGTCTTTCGTGTCACGCTGGCGTAGAACGAGTCGATAGGATTGACGTCTTCGACAGGTGCATCGGTGCCGTTGCAAATGATCGCGCCACTGTCGAGTAACGAACGCCACATGTAGGCTCCTTTAGCAGCCCGTCGTTGTCCCAGTCGCATCCCTACAAAGACGGCGTCGGATGTGCAGTGTACGCCTTGCATCGCTGCGACCACCTTGAGTTTGCCAAAGCGGGGGATGTCGCCCGGCAAGAGATGTTGAGCGTGCTCGATGCGCCAACGACGACTATTTTGAGTCGGATACGACTTGAACGTCTTCTCATAAAGGTTGAGGACTTCATGGTTGGCTCGATCACCAATCGCGTGAACACAGAGTTGAAAATCCTGTTTCGCCGCCAGCTCTGCGACTTGCTCGAGATCGCGCAGCGGGAGAGTGTTCAGCCCAGTGCTCGAAACCAAGTCCTCATAAGGTTCTCGTAGCCAAGCACCATGCGAACCGAGAGCGCCGTCGAGCGATTGCTTGATGGCGCGAACCGTCAGGAAACCATCGGCTTCACCGATCAGTCGATACTCGCTAATTCGTTGTTGCATCTTCGGAAGCGAATCTCGCACCATAATCCACAGGCGAACTTTCAATCCTCCGGAATTCCCAACCTGTCGATACCTGTCGATTTCCTCAAAGTCGGTTCCTGCGTCGTGAAAACTGGTGACTCCATTAACGAGGCATTCTTCCGTTGCACGATCAATGGCTCGCCGCCAAGTTTGGAGACGGTTCATTGAAGCACGCTGGCGGGCTTTCACGACGAGCTCTTCTGCCGTCTCACGGAGCACGCCGGTTGCGTGCCCGTCTTCGTCACGCAAAATCTCGCCACCGCTGGGGTTCTTCGAGTCATCGTTGATCCCTGCGAGTCGCAAAGCTTGAGCGTTGACCATCGACATGTGACCACTCGCATGCGAGAGCAAGACGGGATTGTCGGGTGAGGCAGCCGAGAGTTTGGCGTGAAGTGGATAGCCTTCGACGTGTTCCGCAAGGGGCTGGGTCCACTTTTCCTGATGCCAACCACCGCCGATTATCCATTCTCCCTTGGGAGTCTCTTTGGCCGCCTCGGCGACTTTGGCCACAATGGCGTCCCAGGAGGTTTCGTTTCGCAATTCCAATTGCATTTTGGCAAATCCCAGAGACGAAAAGTGTCCATGAGATTCGATGAAGCCCGGGATGGTGAACTTTCCTTCCAAGTCCGTGATGAGCGTCTGTCCGCCGATATGTTTCTGAACATCGGCCCTAGAACCGACGGCGATGATCTTTCCGTCGGCCACGGCAACTGCTTCGGCCCGTGGATTGGATGCATCCATCGTTGCGATATTGCCATTCAGAAAAGCGTGGTCAGCATTTTGTGCGCTGGCGCATGACGCGAGTAGAAGTAAGCCGATGGTAGTTAAGCGATGCATGAGAATTTGTACTTCTCTCGATTATCAAAATTGGACGCGAAACGGCGCGAGCCGTGCAGTTGAAGAATTGGATCGCAATACGCTCCGGTACGCGCCAACCGCGCCGCAGGGCACAAGTCGGCGCGAGCCCTGCAGCAATGAACATCCAAATTCATTTATTTTACTACCGTGACCGGAGCGATTTCTCGCAGTCCTTCTTCCAGCTTTTTGGCCGGACCTACGACGACGATCACAAGGCTGTGTTCGTCAACGCGTTTCTTGGCGACTTCGAGGCATTGCTCTGCCGTTGTAGCCGACACGCCTTGCAAGTACTTTTCGAAGTAGTCGCTGGGTAAATCGTTCGAACGCGTGAACCATACGTCGGATGCGACTTGCTGAGGAGTCTCTCGATCCGAGGGGAAAGAACCGACTTCGTAGGAGATCGTATTCTTCAGTTCCTTCTCGTTGGGCCCTTCCGTTTTGACTCGCTTGATCTCGTCAAGGATCGCCTGGATGGCCTCAATGGTGGACGCGTTCTTGCTGAACGTGCTCACTTGAAACGCGCCGGCTCGCTTGTTAGCCGAAAAGCCACCGCGGGCTCCGTAGGTCAGTCCCTTTTCGACGCGAATTGTTTCATTCAGCCGACTGCTGAAAGCACCGCCGAAGTATCCGCTCATCACGCGACTGTTGAAGTAATCATCTTCCTTGCGCGTCATCCCCAGATGCCCCACGCGGATTTGGCTTTGAACGCCGCCGTTGTCCACCAGGTAAATGTGGGTTGCGGAGGGCGCCGGGGGTTCGGGGATGTCTACCGTCGGTGCTTCGCCTTCCACCTTCCAATCGGCGAAGTGCGTTTCCGCCAGCGACTTTGCCGTCTCGAGATTGATATCACCCGCAAAAATCAATGTGCTGATTTCTGGACGAACATGGGATTTGTACCAACTC
>CAYYHV010000307.1:6045-9640 GCA_964471695.1 uncultured Pirellulaceae bacterium | reverse complement strand
GCCGAAGGTTGCTCCTTCGAAATCTACAGCTGTCAGCCCCGTATCGTAACGAGCCAGGACGAAAGTGCAGTCGATGTGACTTTCGTCTAGTGAGAACCATTTCGCGTTCTCCATGAAGGTGGATTGAACCCAGATCGTGTCGTCTTCTTGGAATCCGTTCGGGAAGGAAACAATCTCCAGCGGTGACTCTCCCTTTAAGGTGAAACAGAATATTCCCGTACCATCCGTATCCATGGTGAGGTAGCCCGTCGCGGGGTCGTAGGCGAAATCAACCATGTCGTCCAACGCTCCGTGATCTGGAAATAGTCTGCCAGGCGAGTTCGACGACGTGAATTTGAACTGGTTCCAAAGCATAAAGTCTCCGGCATCGACGACGGCATCACCGTTAAAATTTCCTTCGCAGAAGCTATGGTTCACGGTGAACTTGTCGGCATTCCAACGATTGAAATCTGTAACGTCTACGCTCCCGTCCAAGTTGGCGTCACCGTGAAGCAGGTTGTTGCCCCACACCCATTCGTTGTGGTCACTAAAATCCAGCACACCATCTCCGGTTAGATCAAACTCAATATCGTTGGTAGGATCGCCGTCGTTGAGTGATAGGGTCAGTCGATCAATGTCATCGCAATCAAATAGACCATCTCCGTTGAAATCGCCGACTTGTCCATAGGTGAATTGCGAAAGCGAAACTGCCAGAAGAAAACCAAGGAGTTGCTGTCTCATTTTTGTTCACCTGACGAATGAAAACGGAGGAGAAAGACGCTAGGTTTTGGGAATCAAATCGAAAACGGTACGTCGTCCGTTTACGATTGTTCCATAAAGCCTAATCAGGTACCGATTGTAAGTGGCATGGATTGAAATGGAAACGTTTCAATATATTTGCGGGGCTCGTGGTTCCCTGCCTCCGGCAAGTCTGTCGATTCATCCAGCCAGACTGCCAGAACCATCTTATTGAACGGAACCTACCAGATCGGCCACATTCGTCCGCCGTGTTCGACGATCTTGGCTGGGGCTCTGCCGTAAACGTCCTTTAGCGATTCCTTGGATATGGAATCGCTTTTCGTTCCCCGATGAACGATTTTCCCGCTGCGCATGACGACGACTTGCTCAATCTCGGGCACGATCTCCTCGACGTGATGCGTTACCAGTACCAGCGTCGGGGCATCTTCTTGCTGCAACACGCTGCGCAGTCGATCGAGGAACTGCTCACGAGCCCCGGGGTCCAGCCCAGAGCAGGGCTCGTCGAGTACAATGAGCAACGGAGCCGCCATGAGCGCACGAGCCAGCAAGACCTTCTGCTGCTCGCCTTGGGAGAGCTCCACGAAACGGCGTTCGACCAGCTCGTTACATCCCATATCGTCGAGCAGCCCAGCGGCTTTGGCTCGGTCCGCGGCTTTCTCCTCTTCGCGAATCGGAGGACGCAGGCCAAGTTGGGCATAACGGCCGGAAACGACAAGCTGCAGGACTCGTTCACGACGCGGAATGTTGGCGGCGATCGAATTGGAAACCCAGCCGATGCTCTTCCGCAGCTCACGCAGATCGGGTTGCGTATTGCCTTGCCAAGTAACGGCTCCGCCCCGATTCTGGCGGACGTAGCCCGTGGCGACTCGGAGCAAAGTCGTCTTGCCCGAGCCATTGTTGCCAAGCACGGCCGTGTGTTGCCCGGCGGTGATGTGCCACGATACCGAATCCAAAATCGTCTTGTCATTCAGCACCAAACGAACATCGGAAATCTCAATCAGCGGTAGTTGGGCCATAGTATCCGTCAGTTATCTTGATCGTTGTGGCTTTGAAGAATCAAAAAAAATGGCGGGTCTTCCGTAGGGGATGTCGCTTAAAGCCACATTGGCGGGCAAAATGCCCGATGCGATCCATACGTCCACACGCACTGTTCCTAGGTTTTACCAATGAGAAAACTAATCGTCACTGTGGCATACTTCGCCATTTTCTTACTCGTCGCATCGACGGCTCCCGTAATGGGGCAAACCGAAACCGCGAAAGACAAGAAAGAAGATGTAAAGCCAAAATCAGAATCGATTGAAGGGAAGTGGTTCGGCAGTCTGGACGTCGGCCCGATGAAGTTGCGATTAGTCGTCGATGTGGAGAATAAAGAGGGGAAGACGACGGCGATCATGACCAGTCTGGATCAGGGCAACGCCAAGCTACCATTCGATTGGGCGGAGTTCGAGGATTCGAAGTTTGCTGGGAAAATCGCGAAGATCGGCGGTGCGTTTGAAGCAAAATTGTCAGGTGACAAGCTCGAAGGCGAGTGGACTCAACTCGGCCAGCGTCTACCGTTGAAGATGAAGCGAATCAAAGAAGTCCCTGTCGACGACATTCTTTCTGTCTGGCGAGGTGAGTTGAAAACTCCGCTGCAAAATCTTGAGCTTCAATTTCGTTTGATCAAGTCGGAAGACGGCGGGCAAAAGCTCGTTTTTGACAGCCTGTCTCAGGGAGCTACCGGTATCCCTTCGGATATGGAGACGGATGGCGACGACGTAACGATCAAAATTCCAGCCATCGGTGCGAAATATGTTGGGACGAAAGACAACGATACGGTTACCGGAACGTGGACTCAGGCGGGAAGTGATACACCGCTCGTCCTCAAGATGGTCGAATCGGCAAAGACTGAGATGTCGCCACCGGAGCGACCACAGCACCCGAAGCGGCCATTTCCCTACCGTGAAGAGTTTGTCGAGTTCGATGGTGGGGCTGACGGAGTCAAGTTGGCTGGGACGATCACCTTGCCTGAGAAAAAGAAAGGAGACGCTGCGAAAGGTTTGAAGTATCCCGCAGTTATCCTCGTAACGGGATCGGGACCACAGGACCGCGATGAGACATTGATGGGACACAAACCGTTTCTGGTCATCGCAGATCACCTGACGAAGAAGGGAATCGCCGTACTACGCTACGACGAGCGTGGTGTTGGTAAATCGACTGGGAGTTTTGAAGAAGCGACTTCTAAGGATTTCGCGACAGATGTTGTGGCTGCGATAAAGTTTCTTGCCAAGCATGCAGAGGTCGACGCATCACGCATCGGTATCGTCGGACACAGCGAAGGCGGCTTGATCGCTCCCATGGTGGCTGCGAAACATCCCGAGTTGCTGAAGCACATCGTTTTGTTGGCCGGGCCCGGTATTGATGGTGGCGAAGTGCTTGTCGGACAGAGCGCTGCGATTTATCGGGCGATGGAAGGCGGTGAAGATGAAATCAAAAAGAATGTGGAGATCATCAAGGAAGTCAATCAAGCGATTCGCGACAAAATGTCGGACGATGACTTTGACAAAATGATTGAGAAGATCAGTGAACATGCGGCTGCCGAACAGTCGACGGATGAAGAGTTGGACGAAGAGTCGCAAGCGATGTCCGTGCTGACGCTGAAGTCTCGATTGTCGATGTTCAAGACGCCTTGGTTTCGATACTTCATCGAGTACGATCCGGCCACTTCACTCAAAGATGTCAAATGCTCGGTGTTGGCTCTGAATGGCGAGAAGGATTTGCAGGTTCTGATCGAACCGAATTTTCAAGGAATTCGCAGCGCATTGGAGTCCGGCGGGAATAAGGACTTTGAATTGGTCGCCTACCCAGAGCTGAATCA
>CAYYHV010000307.1:0-6035 GCA_964471695.1 uncultured Pirellulaceae bacterium | reverse complement strand
AAGACGGGTTCGCCGAGTGAGTACTCCGTGCTCACCGAAACGTTTTCTGTGGATGTGATGGATAAGATTGCCGATTGGGTTCACGCTCACTAGAGTCCGCTGCCCTAAAGAGCGTAGAACGTAGCATGGCCCCCAAGGACCATGCTACGTAAGGACATGAATACTACTGATCCGCCGAGAGGTCGACGCAGATGCATTCTTTATCATTGCGGACAAACATCTTCTTATGGGCGAAGGCTGGCATGCACCAGACGACGTCGCGCCCAAAAGCCACGTTTGTCGGTTCGATGACCTTGGCTCGATCAATTTCTTCGTAGCCAGTGGGGCTGAGTTTTGCGATCACAATTTCACCGAGTTCGTTAAACATCCAGAACCGGTCAGCCTGTTGAACGAGGAATGCAGTTCCTGAACCGTCGGCGCGTTTCTTGACGGGAGCCGAAGTTTCCCAAAGTCGTTTGCCAGATGGGATCTCAATTCCCATCAGTTTGCCACCTTGATCGAATCCGTAAACCGTTCCGTCAACAGCAATGGGTTGGACATTGACGGGCGAGATGGCTTTTCGTTTCTCATTTTGCCACACGACTTCGGCGTCAGGTTCGTCGGGGTTCAATTTCAGCAACAGGTTTTTGTTGGAATAGCCGGCTACGAAAAGATAATCACCGACTTGGACGGGAGCCATGATGATCGAACCATTGGTGGCTTCGTAAGGTTCCGACCAGTAGAGATCTCCGTTCTCGGGATTCAGGGAAGCCACGCTGGCCGGACTGAGTACAATCAGCTGCCGAACCCCACCGGCTTCGATGATTCGAGGCGGTGAGTATCCTTGCTCTGGCGCCGTTTGGGATCGCCAAAGCTCCTTGCCCGTTTTCTTATTGAGCGCCACGACGTGGCAACCTTCGCGTCCTGCCAGACAGATGAGTTTGTCACCATCGATGAGTGGGTGACTGGCGTAGCCCCACAAAGCCGATTCGGTATTGTACTCCTTCTTAAGTTCCTTCGCCCAAATGGTGGCTCCTGTTTTCGCGTTCAAGGCGTAGAGGTGGCCTTCTGCGCCGAGTGTATAAACCATGTCACCATCGACGACGGGAGTGCATCGGGGACCGGCAGGATACGAGACTCCGTAAGTCACGGGGTACTCACGTTTCCAGATTTCTTTGCCTGTCGCTTCGTCGAGGCAGAGGATGCGTTCGGCGCCCGTCGATTTCTTGCGTTCGAAGTTGGCGATTTTCACGTTGTCGGCAGTGACATAGTCGGTGAAGTAAACGCGATCTCCAACCACGGCGGGGCCCGAGTATCCGCCGTTAAGGGGGGCTCGCCAAAGTACCTTCGGTCCATTCTTCGGGAATTTTTCGAGCAGCCCGGATTCTTTCCAGACATTGTCACGGCTGGGGCCCATCCAGTGTGGCCAGTCGTCAGCTTGTACCGATGTGAAAACAAAAAGGGTAAGGTAAATCACAAGGATCGTTCGAAGCACCATCTTCCTGGCTCCTGATTCTAAATGCCGGGTTTCTTTAGCGACTGGCACGCACGACCAGTTTATCGTTTTTTGTTCGAGACGACTTGCAGGGAAGCGCGATATCCAACAGAATCTTTATCTGGTGTTATGTACACTAGTGGTCAGGCGTGTAGTGATAGCTGCGTGACTGGCGGCAAGCCGAACGATGATGACGAGATGGGCACCATATCTAAGTAGGAATTCAAGGATGTTGGCCAGATTAATCACATTTACGCTGCGTGGTATTGAAGCGATTCCTGTTGAGGTCGAAGTCGACGTATCACCTGGGGCTTTACCCAAAACGGTCTTGGTTGGGTTGCCGGAGGCGGCGGTAAAAGAAAGTACGCATCGCGTCGAGCGTGCGTTAGTGAACTCGGGGTTTATGCGACCACAGGATCGTATCGTCATCAATCTGGCTCCTGCGGAAGTTCCTAAGCAGGCGGCGACGTTTGATTTGCCGATTGCGCTGGGAATACTGGCTGGCAGCGGACAAATCGACTCGGACCGTTTCGAGGAATACGCGGTGGTGGGGGAAGTCTTGTTAGAAGGCAATACTCGACCGACTCGTGGTGCACTTTCGATTGCGATTGAGGCTGCCAAGATGAAAGGTTTGCGAGGTTTGGTGGTGCCATCGCAAAGTGCATCTGAGGCTGCCGTGGTTGAGGAATTGGAGATAATTCCGGTCAGCAGCCTGACGGAGGCCGTGGCTTTCTTCACTGGTGAATTGGACATCGCTCCCCATCCATCGAGGCTGGAAGATTTATTCCGCGAGTTTTCTAACTACGAGCTGGACTTTGCGGATGTCCGCGGGCAAGAGACAGCGAAACGTGCGCTGACCATTGCTGCGGCAGGTGGACACAACTTGCTGATGCTGGGGCCGCCGGGTTCGGGGAAAACGATGCTGGCCAAGCGGGTGCCGACGATTATGCCTCAGTTGGCGGCTGGCGAGTCGATTGAGACGACGCGAATCTATTCGGCAATGGGTTTGTTGCGTCCAGGGCAACCTTTGATGGCCAAGCGTCCTTTTCGTTCACCGCATCATACGATCAGTAACGCTGGGTTGGTGGGCGGAGGTAGTCCACCATCGCCGGGCGAAATCAGCTTGTCGCACAACGGCGTCTTGTTCCTTGATGAGTTGCCTGAGTTTGATCGTCGAACGTTGGAAGTTTTGCGACAACCGCTTGAGGATGGCATCGTGACGATTTCGCGAGCTTTGGCGTCGACGACTTTTCCATCTGATTTTGTGCTCGTCGCGGCGCTGAATCCGTGTCCCTGCGGGTATCGCAATGATCCACGCCGTTCGTGTAGCTGTTCCATTCCCCAGGTTGAGCGTTACATGAGCAAGATTTCAGGTCCACTGTTGGACCGAATCGACATTCATATCGAAGTTCCGGCCGTGCCCTTCAAAGAGTTGACGGATTCGAAGGAAGGATCGAGCAGTGAATCGATGCGGAGTAATGTTTCGGGGGCTCGGCACAGCCAAGACTTGCGTTTTAGCAAGGCCAAGCGGACTCGGTGTAACGCCCAGATGAATTCAAGGCAACTTCGCGAATTCTGTCGGCTGGATAGAAGATGCCAAACGCTGATGAAGAACAGTGTGAACGAAATGGGACTGTCGGCGCGGGCTCACGATAAAGTGCTGCGTGTAGCACGGACAATTGCTGATTTGGACGACAGCGAGGAAATCAAAGACAATCATCTGGGCGAGGCGATTAACTATCGCATGCTCGACAGGCAAATGTGGGTGTAGCTCGCTCTTCTCAAACCCTTGGACGTATGTGAAATTGCGGGCGCGATTACCTGATAGAACGTAGAAACCAACGAATGCCCACCACGACCAGAGCCATCGAACGCCCCATCGAACGCATCGTCTGAATCGGTAGATTCTCCAGGCCCGCGAACTGCACCGAATACGTTGCCGCGTTCGGGGGAGTTCAGCAGCCCATCTTCAAAGATGGACGCAACGAGTTCGCCTGCGCCTCGAGGTTGGCTTATAGCATGGTGTCGATGTAGGGCAGCAGAATGCCTAGATGCTGCAGTTGGTGGAGTTCAAGCTGATCGCGACCCGTTGGCCAGTCGCTTTCCATGAATTCGAAAGACGTACCCGTCACGGAATACTCGGCAGCATTTAAGGTGTCAGCGTATGCGCCACCGTTAATGTTGAACGACGAAACCTGGACTCTCTCATTGAAATAGTAAAAGACGTAATCGCGACCGGTTCCCGCGTGTATATTTACTGGCTGGAAAACAAACTCGCTGTACATGAATTGAATATTGTCCTCGCCACCGCGACCATAGACACGCGTCGCGCCAACAATTCGGCTGTTGAATAAATCCAGGGTATCGTCGCCTTCGCCGAGGTCAATGAGGACTCCGTTGTTATCCGCCAGATGGATGTCGACCAAATCGTTGCCGTCCCGGCCGAAGACACGGATTTCTCCGTCAACATCCTGTCGCAAAATCTCAAAGTAATCGTCGCCACTTCCAAGGTCGGCGATGACGCGACCAATCTCACGTCGATCGTAGATGTCACGCTGGATGAGCACTTCGTCGTTGCCACCTCGCATGTTCAAATCAAGGCGCGAGATTGTGGAAACCTCTAGCGACTGTTGGCCATTGATCGTGGTTCCGGGAAGACCTGTGAAAATATATTTCGTTCCAGCCGCATCGCTGTTAACAATAATGCGGTCGCTAAAATTGGTCCCCGTAATAGTGACTCTGCCGTTTGCATCCTTCAACTTGACGTCGTGGGTCAGGTTGGAACGCATTTCGACGGATGTGAGAAAGCCTGGATGTTGTCGAAGCCGATCCAGTCCGAAGTAGCTACCGCCCGTCGGCGACTCGATCCCCTGACGAAGACTGTTGATGTCGACTTCGCCCGAGTCGCTACCGCTGCCGCCATTGGCAATGAGTGTGCGTCCGTTTTTGATCGTGTCAACGACGTTCACAAAATCATCGCCAGCACGCGTCGCCAATAAGAAGGGTGGTGGGTTGGCGATATCGACGAGTTCGTTGCCTCGAAAGTCAATAACGTCGTTGTCAGCGCCGGTTGTGATTGACGCTCCTGCCTCGAGTTGAGATTGCTCAATCTGAACGGCATCGGATTCGCTACCGGTGTTCAGGTTGAGCCCAACGAAATAAGAATGGCTCAGTTTGACAAAGTCGTCGCCGGCTCGGGTGGTAATCAGGTTGGAGTCGCTGCGGATTCTTTCGGCAACGATCAGGTCATTGCCCGTGCCCGTTTGGACGGTGAGTGAATGAAGAGCCGCCAGTTGGGCTTTTTCAGAGGCGATGAAGAGCTGGTTGTCACCGCGGCGTAGATCAACGCTGAGATCGGTTACCGAACTGTAAGTCTCTTCCGCCAAGCCGTTGATCGTTGTTCCATTGATTCCAGTGACTGTCAGCGAATTGCTTGACGGGTCAATGAGAATGGTCAATTCCTCGGAGGCTGATCCGCCGGCTAATTCGAGAACGCCGTTGGAGTATGTGCCAACCACGTCACCGGCCAGCATCTTTCGGCTTTCGAGTCGTTCTATATTCTGCTCGAGGTGTAAATGATGTTGCATTGCTTCGCGCTTATATCGCTTATGTGAAAGGGCTATCGGTCTTTTTAGTGTAATCGAGATGTCACAGGTTGGCGCATTTCACGAAATGCCTGATGAGTTTTGAATCGCTGAAAGAAGAAAGAGGGGGCCTCGCTGAATTCTGAAAGTTGTTGCTGGTCCCTGTTTTCGAGGTGTGCGGTCAATTCGGCTTCTTGAATTGGGAGCAAATTCCCGGCTTTTGGGGTTGGATTCTCGTCCACTGGGGAAATCTATATTGCCTATCTTGCCATTGTTCGACGGCTTTGGAATTAGTTTCGCGGAAGAGACTTAGGCCGGTTGACCCTAATTCCTTGAGCGCTAGAATCTTACCCAACCCACCGGTTGTGATTTCAATGCGCGACCGTTAAATCCTACCTGTTTTGAACAAGTCCTTGAGTGCCGCTGCCTTCGCTCAAGGAGTTTTAACCTCATTAGGCAGTAACCGGATTGGCAAGGAAGTTTTCCGAGACTGATCCAACAGATAAGGGAGCTTTAAAATGGCCCGTCTTAAGTTTGTTTTGATCGTAGCCTTCGTGGCAACTGTATGGAGTGGTTTTGACAATTCGGCTGACGCTCAGATTTTGCGTCGTCGCCAAGCTTGCTGCGAAGCAACCTGCGACACATGCCCACAGCCAGAGTGCACACCATGTGCAGCTCCAGCACCAAAGCCTTGCACAACTTGTGCAGCCCCGGCACCAGCACCTTGCACAACTTGTGCAGCGCCTGCGCCAACTTGCGACACGTGCGATCCATGTGCACGACCTCGTCGTTTGAATCTGAATCTTGTTCGTCGTCGTCCAGCATGCTCGACTTGCTCGACATGTGACAGCGCAGCTCCTGCCACGATCACATTGGCAGCAGCTCCTGCAGCACCTGCACCTGTATCGTATGCACTTGCAGCACCTGCACCCGTTTCGTACGCAGCTCCTGTTTCGTACGCAGCTCCTGTTTCGTAC
>CAYYHV010000306.1:0-9644 GCA_964471695.1 uncultured Pirellulaceae bacterium | reverse complement strand
CCTCCTGATAGTCGTCCCACAACTTGCGTTCTGCTAAGTCGCCTTTGCTGAACTTCCATCGTTTATGGGGGTTGTCCAATCGCGATTGCAGTCGTTCGCGTTGTTCTTCCTTGCTGATATGGAGGAAGCATTTTACGATCGTCGTGCCATTCTCAACGAGCAATCGTTCGAACTCGTTGATCATTTCGTAGCGCCGCTGCCAGACTGCTTCGGGAACAATACTGCGAACTCTGACGACCAACACATCTTCATATTGGGATCGATTGAAGATGCCGATGTTTCCCCGTCGCGGCGCCGCATTGTGGATGCGCCAGAGGAAGTCATGGTCGAGTTCTTCCTCTGTCGGTTTCTTGAACGAAGTTACGGTGCAGCCTTGTGGATTCAAACCTTCCATGATGGATCGAATGGTTCCATCCTTGCCGGACGTATCCATTCCCTGCAAAACAAGGAGGATGCCGCGTTGATTTTCGGCGTACAGTCTGTACCCCAAATCCGCGAGCGCTTCGTTGTTCTCTTCGCGCTGATCCCCAGCTGACTTTTTGTCCCACTCGTCACCTTCGTAGCGCGCGGCAAAGTCAGCCAGTTTGATCGTTGTTCCAGGTTTGAATGTCAGTGGTTGCGACATGATTCGTTCCTCGACTTATTCGTCAGCAATGACGACGGTCTCCATGACATCGCCGGCTGCGATGGAATCAACAACGTCCTGGCCTTCGATGACTTTGCCAAAGACCGAGTGGCGGTCATCCAGATGGGGCGTTGGGACGTGCGTAATAAAGAACTGCGAACCATTTGTGTTGGGGCCAGCATTGGCCATCGAAAGGATTCCCGGAGTATCGTGCCGCAATTCCGGATGGAATTCGTCCTCGAACTTGTAACCCGGTCCGCCGGTTCCGTTGCCCTGTGGGCAACCACCCTGAATCATAAAATCTGCAATGACGCGATGGAATTTCAATCCATTGTAGAAACCATCATTGGATAACTTTTCAAAGTTTGCGACGGTCTTGGGCGTTTTGTCGGCAAACAACTCAAGCCGTATAGTTCCCTTGTTTGTTGTGATAGTCGCAGTCTTCATGGCACTGTCCTTTCGTAAATATTCCAATCTTTAAGACAGCTTTATAGCACGAAGCTACGTCTGTTTGGCAGGGGCCGAGTCGACTTACCGCTTGAAGGTGTTCCTGTAGATTCGTTACGCTGTAGGGCTGCTTGCGACGAAAAAATCCCCGGAACATATCACGGATTGCATGATGCTTGAGCTCTATAACCAAATCGAAGAGGCGTCCACGTTCATTCGAAGCCAATGGGACCAAGCTCCCGATGTTGGCATCATTCTCGGAACCGGGTTGGGGAGTCTGGCCGAACAGATCGACGTAAAGGCTGCGATTGAATACGGGGACATCCCCAACTTCCCCAAATCGACTGCACTCAGCCACCGAGGCCGCTTGGTGTGTGGCACGATCGAAGGCAAGAATGTGATGGCCATGGAAGGACGCTTTCATATGTATGAAGGCTATCCGTTGAAGCAGATCACCTTGCCGATTCGCGTCATGAAGGCGATGGGCGCCGATACCCTGATGATCTCCAATGCCTGTGGCGGCCTCAACGCTCAGTATGGTTTGGGTGACATCATGCTAATTGACGACCAGATTAACCTGATGGGCGACAATCCCTTGATCGGTATCAACGACGACCGACTCGGGCCGCGCTTCCCGGATATGAGCCAGCCGTATGATCAAGCGTTGATCGAAAAGGCGATGCAGGTTGCGAGATCGCAGGACTTGCACGTCCATCGAGGCGTCTTCGTGGCCGTCTCGGGGCCCAACTTGGAAACACGAGCCGAGTATCGCTTCTTAAGAAACATCGGTGCGGACGTTGTCGGAATGTCCACCGTTCCTGAATGCATCGTCGGCGTGCACGCCGGTATGCGTGTCATGGGATTCTCGATTATCACGGACCAGTGTTTTCCGGACTCGCTCAAGCCCGCCGATGTGAATGAGATCGTCGCGGTCGCGAACGAAGCGGAACCGAAGCTGCGCCGACTCGTCATGGGTGTGTTGGCTGAACTCTAGAGGAGCGGTTCCGCAGCGGACCGGCGACTTGGGCGTTGTCGAGTGCGCCGCCGAAGTTGCTAGCGAATCGCAAGGTGGTTGGCTTAAGCCTCACTCGTCGCGTAAGTTGCCACGCACGCCATTTTTGGCGTCATGCGATTGAGGCTGGCCGGGTCCACACGCTGATTGATAGCACTGATATCACGGGCAATGCAAACCGACCTAGTGAGTCGTTTTTCGCGCGATCTATACTATGCTGCTCATGTTATTGTGCATTCATCGCGTCAACGAAATGACCAAGGATGGTCTTCTCAGCTACGAATTTGCCAAGGATTGGCGGTTGGCCAATTGTATGTCGGCGACGGGTTCTCCGTACGTTCGTGGTGTTGCTGTGCACCTTCATCGTCATCGGAGCAACATCCGCTCATGCTGAGCAACTGCGATTGCAGTTTGCATGGGGCGGCAGCAAGCCGGTCGATTGGCGGGGAAGAGTCACTGTCGAAGGTGGTCGCTTCTCGAATCCTCGTTACCTTGGGGATGAAGTCGACGTTGTGGAATCGCTCAGTCTTCGGCCCAATGCTATTGAAATCCATTCGGCTTCGCCCCGCACGTACCAAGCCGTCGAAGTAACCTTGGACGCCCCAGCGACTGCCAAGGTGCTCGTCGAGTTTTTGATGGGTGAAAGTCAGACTCCCAAAGTGCTGGATCTCGCGGTCGAAGACCTCGTAGCTCGAGACTTTAACGGCCCACTCGACGACTTGGAGAATCGGTTGCTCATTCGTCGAGTTCCGGGCGACAGTTTGCGCGTGTCCATGGTCGATGAACACCTCGTGTTTGCACCAAAACAGCAGTGGGTCATCGATGTAGTTCCCCATCGTCCGCGCTTGCCCAATTCGAACCGAGCGCGACTGCAACTGCGATTGACGCGTGCCGGATCGGAACAAGTCCTTTGGCGAACGGACCGAGTCCTCGGGAAAGATGACTTGGGTGTCTACGAAGCGGTGCGGGCGATCCAAGTCCCTGTGCCGGCAAAAGAAGGCGTTTACGATCTTGCCGTTCGAATGTCGACGCGGAATCTCAATTTACTGCTGCCAACAAGTAACTCGTCGGTGGAACGCCGAATTCAGTTTGTGGTTCTCTCGGAGCGATCGCCTCAAGCAGTTGGCGACAATTCGCAATGGCGACGGGCAATATCATTTGACCCAGCGGAACCACGTTGGTGGGAGCGTTTGGGGAGACTGCCACGCTTCGAACAGTTTTCAATTAATCCCATGCGGATGAGAGGGAAGGGCGATGCCCAATCCGAAACCCTCGACGGTCAACCGGTTAGTCGATTGAATGGCGGCGCATGGCAAGCTTATCCACTGCCCGTTTCGCACGTGGGCGAACCGCATCTACTCGAAGTCGCTTACCCGACTGGGGTTCCGCATTCGCTGGGAGTCAGCGTGGTTGAACCGATGCGTGACGGGTCTCTCGACTTGAAACTGCAGGATGCGGCAGTTCTGGTTTCCGAGCCGATATGGGATCCCCAGAATCGGGTTTGTCGAATGGTGTTTTGGCCAAAGACTCGCATGCCCTACGTGTGGCTAACCAATCTTGCTGCGGACAAGCCGGCTTACTTTGGTCGCATTCAGGTATGGGATGGCCCGCGACGGCTTCCATCAGCGCCGGCCCGTCCCGATCCGCAAGCGGGGCGCTTGGTCTACGCTCAATTGGATCAGCCGGATTTTGCTGAATTCTTCAACGCTCAGGGTGCGGCCGTTAAAGAAAGCGAACGGACGCTGAAAGACTGGCGCACATTCTACGCAGGCTGTGATCGACTGGTACAGTATCTGAAGCATAGTGGGTTGTCGGGAGTCCGGCTCAATTGCTACGGCGAAGGCGGGGCGATCTGCCCGATTCCAGGTGGTTGTGCGACGGCGAAATATGATTCAGGTGCGTACTTTAGTAGCGGGCAGGACCTGCATCAAAAAGACGTAGTCGAAATGCTGCTGCGTATGTTCGAACGCGAAGGATTAGGTTTGGTCGTCGGCTTGCGTTTCGACTCGGCCCTGCCTGAACTCGAATCCCAATTGTCCGACGCTCAATCTTCTCAAGGCATACGTTTGGTTGAGCCCAACGCCGATTCGACAAGCGGCCCGCGATACAACATCCTGGATCAACGAGTCCAGTCGGAAATGGTTCGCATCGTGCGTTATTTCGCAGATCGATACGGACATCATCGCTCATTTGCCGGAATCGCTTTGCAACTAGATGAGAATTCCGTCGGACACGTCGGTTCGAGCAGTTCGGGTTGGGACTCGGTGACATTGCAGCGATTCCAACAAGAGCACGCCCCGCAGATTCGACAGGTGACTGGTGGAGGCAGCTTGGAGCCAGCGATGGTTGTTGCGGGGCCATTGCGCGACGTATGGTTGCAGTGGCGCGCCGATCAAATCGCAGGTTTCTATCAGACGTTGGTCGCGGCGACCCAACGAACTCGACCGGATGCCGAATTTCGTTTGGACCTCAGTCGATTGGTCGAGTGCCCCGATGTCTCGTTAGGTTGCCGCCCGATGTTGCCTCGTCAAACGGATATAGCCGCCGTTATGGTGACCAAAGGATTGGACTTGTATAAGCTGGCCGCCGTGGGTGCGATGATTGATCGACCTTGGCTCGACGAACCTATGCGGCCGATTGTTGAGCGCGGCAAGTATCAAGTGTGGACTCAGGATGAAACCTGGTCGCGGCTCGCCAAACAGTCCGTCGGGAACGGCGCGATTCTGCGACCGGCGACTTATGAAGTCACTGCCACGGACATTCGAGCGAGCGGTATCTTTGATGGTGAGTCGATGGCACAGCGCAAGCATCAACGCGTGGACAGCGACTCGTCGGCTTTGCAAATGTTGTCAGCCTCGCTGGTGAATGACGATGCCGCCACAATTTATATTGGCGGATCGCGGTTACCTAACCTAATGTCTCCTGCGACGCAGGATTGGTTACATTCGTTCCAGCGACTCCCTGTTGGCAAGTTCAAGCCATTCGATTCGTCAACGGGCCGGCCGGTTACCGTGTGTACGCTTCAACACGCGGGGCGAACCTATGTTTACGCCATCAATGACTCGCCGTGGACGGCCAAAGCCACCGTTAGATTTCAAGCTGCCGATGGCTGCCGTTTTGCGTCGTTGGATCGCGATGCGTCAAAATCACAATGGTTGCTGCCTTCCGCAAATGCCAACATTCCGGCTGGAGAGTTTTCATGGCAACGTGAACTTCCACCATATGGACTGGCCGTTGGATTCTTGACGGACCCCGATGCGGTGGCAACTTCCGTCCAGTCTTCGTTGCCGGATGGAGTCGTTTCGGTGCTGCAAGGACGCTACGCTGACGTGGCGGCTCGATTGACGGGATTGAAGCGACCCAAACCCTACGAAGTGATCACCAACGAAGGCTTTGATGCGGCCCCTGATCCCGTGGGAGTCCCTGGATGGCAATGGCCTCGCGAGCCGAATGTGACCGTCGAACGTGACAACAAGGTCTTCCATTCGGGATTGGCTTCGTTGCGGTTGGAAAGTCAACAGCCAGTGACTTGGGTTCGCAGCGATCCATTGCCGGCTCCGGCAACCGGCCGATTGGCGCTGCAAGCCATGATCAAATTCGATACGAGCGTACCGTCGGCTCCTTTGCGCATCGCGCTGGAGGGAGTCCATAATGATCGTCCCTACTACCGATATGCTCAAGTCTTGCCGCCAACGAAGGACGCGACTCAGTCGTCTGTCCCGGTCGTTGGCCCGGACGGAAACACCACGCCCACCGATTGGATGCCGTTCATGTTGCAAGTCAACGACTTGCCAACCGAAGGACTGGAGCAACTTCGAGTCCGCTTTGATCTGATGGGGGCGGGCAAAGTCTGGGTTGATGACCTGCGAATGTTTGATCTGGTCTTCACCGCGGATGAGCAAATGCAATTGTCGCGGATTGTTTCTTTGGCGGACTATCATTTGCGAGAAGGCGATTTGGCTGCTTGTGCTCACACCTTGGATCAATACTGGCCGCAGTACCTGATTCAATTTGCTACGCCGGAGACCCTGCGAGTCGCCGATACGCCAAAAGCCAGCGTGCCCGTTACGCCTCGCTCGCAAAGTCCCAATTTTCTTGGACGAGTCCGCGAATTGATCCCGTCGCTGCTGCGTTAGTCCTGCCAGCTCCGCACGGAATTGGAGGTGAGGGTAAGTTCACTCGTTTCCGCGAAACCGTATACATCTCCTCCAGCTTTTTAAACGTCTCCTGCTCCACGAATTCACAATGAATCTCAGCCTCTTGATGACTTAACCCGGTGGCCAAGTCAGCGAACGCCCGCCCAGCACATGGAAATGAAGATGGTCTACGCTCTGCCCGCCGTCTTTACCACAGTTCACGACGACTCGATATCCATCGCCAAGCGCCAACTCGTTCTTGGCCAGTCGATGTATCGTCATCCACATGTGCCCTAGCAGCGACTGGTCCTCATCCGTCAATGCATCTAGCGACGCGATTTCCTTTCGCGGAATCACAAGGACATGCGTAGGAGCCTGTGGTGACACGTCGTGAAAGGCGAGGCAGTGCTCGTCTTCGTAAACCATGTTGGCTGGGATCTCGCCGTCGATGATCCGCTTGAAGATCGTCTTATCGCTCATGAAATTGCTTCCGTTGGTTTGTCCTCTGCCAGCATTGCATCTTGGTTCGCTTCTCTCGCGACGGAAAAGTTGGCTTCCCATTCGCCCATCCCAATCGGTCGGAACCGAACATAATCGTTGGTGATTACGGTGCCAGCATTGCATTCGTGATTTCGGGTTCAACCGAACCGCAGATTCCTCGAAAGTATAACCGCTTTAATCTTCATCGGGCACTATCCGCGTGCCGCTACACTGAGGTCGGAATATGTCGAAGGCCAATCCTACAATCATTCTTGTGATGTTCGTCATCATTCTCATCGCCGTGGATACGTTGCAGGCTCAAAACGCGCAGCAACCAGCTGCCGCCGCTGCAACGACAGGGGCTGCATCGACAGCGGCTACTGCGCAGCCAAGGCAGCCAAGGCAGCCAAGGATCTACGATCAGAACGGTATTCGCTATCAGGAGACTCGCCAGATGGTGCAGGTTCCTGATATCAAATACGTTGATCAGTTGCAGACGTTTTACGCCCAGCGTTTTCGAACGGATACCGAGAACCGTACTTTTACGCGACTGGTGCCAAGAACGGAGTATGAGTGTGTCGCACGATTGCATGATTGGTGGCGAGTCCTTGGACAACCCTACGTTGCCTATCACAACGAACCCTACACGACTTGGCAACGCACCACAGAAACGCGAGCCGTCCCGGTGACTCGACGAGAGGTGGTTCCCCAACAACGTACGGTAAAAGTCGCGGTACCGTATATGCGAACCGAGCTGCGGGATTCGTGGGTCGCCATCGGTCCCGCTCCTGGAGCGCGACAACAAATCGCCGCGGCTGCGCCAGTCGCCACGCCAACTCCCCAAGTCGCCGCGAATCCTCGGCCCCCGCAGCAACTTCCAGCGACTCCGCCGGTACTTCCCCAGCAGGCCACCAGACCGACTTATGTACCGCCGGCACAAGTGAATCCACAATTAGCCGGGCCGACCAATCCGCCTTTGCAATTGCCTCGCGTCCAACCGACTCCAGCACCGCCGACGGGGCCGGTTCCTCGCTACTCCGCTCAAGCCAGCCAGGCACCGTTGCGACCCAATAATGTGACTCCGCCGATTACGCCCCTAAATTCGGCACAGTCCCCGGGATATATTCCTTCGAACCGAGCCGTGCAGAATCAACAAGCCCGCATCGCAGACCCTTATTCGAATCGTGGGTTTCCCAGCGGGGCGGCAACCCAGCCATTGAGGAACCCAGCCTTTGGCGCGGCTCCCGGAGCTACCGGTACGACGGGGGGATTGCGCGGTTTTAGCAGTCTCGGATCAGCGAAGCACCTCGAAATGAGGTCGCAGGCAACAAGTAGAGCGACGACGCCTCAGCCCTATAACTGGCCCGCTGCGTCGGCGAGTCCCCAACGGTCAAACTTGAATTCTGGCAACGGCTTTGGCAGTACCAATCCAATTCCTTACTCAGCCAGCAATGCGTACGGCAGCACATCTGCCAGTCGCTACGGTGGCATCGCACGTTTGGATGGTGACCCACCACGTGTGGGAACAACGATCTCGCGTGACACGACATTCCAAGCAAAACGCCAGTAGCCAATCGAAGGCTACCGGCGTTTGTAAGCTACGTGCAAAAGAACGGTCTCTTACTTCGTGCTAGAAGTCGTAAAGCGTTCGGCTGATCGCCGTCTGTGCAATGCTCTGACTGCTTACCGCCGGCGGGTTGAGGAACCCGGGCAATGGAGCCAGGATACTCGAGTTGATAGGACCCGTCAGTCGGGGACGAACCGGGGTGCTGGTTGAACGGAAACCAAAGTTCGAAGCAGGCAACAATCGTAAGCCACTGCTATACGCCGCTGGCAGCGCTGTCGAAAGCGTGACTCCAGTTCGAGCGACTCGCTTCTTAATGACGGGTTTCTTAAGTGTCGCCGATTGCGAATAACTGTCCACGCCGTATCCTGAACTGAAGTCGATAGATTGGGCGTTCGCAGTCGTGGCGGCAAGGATTACGGCCAAAGCGATATTGAGTGTGAAATTCTTCATGACGTGCTCCAATCGGTTAGGATTTGCTCTTCTTGCAAGGGTGACGGAGCACCAGTCGATTCCTTACACAGAATTTCGCCGTGTATTGCGTTCCACAAATAATTTCGAGGGAAACATAAAAAAACGCCGACCAATGGGTCGGCGTCATAATTCATACCAGATCACGACGGAGTTTATTCCGTCGCGATACTTCAACTTTACGCTGCGCGAACCTTAGACTCCTGCCGTTGCTGCTGCAGGTGCCGTGGCCGGCTTTCGACGTCGTCGCTTCTTTTTGTGTGGACCATCAGCCGTCCACTCTTTGGTTAGCGACTCGAATACGTCGGGGGATTCGTAGCGAACAACACCCTTGCCGTCAGCCATTGGTCCGATCAGTCCACGAAAGACTGGCAGTCCACGAAGCGTCAGGTCAGTGCTGCAATCATCCACGCCGACTTGAGCGTGAAGTTCGAAGAGCCTATCAGTGTTTGGATAGTCTTTTTGGCGTAGCTCGCCATTTTCACCACGTGAGACCACGCGGAAGATTTCTTTCTTAACAATATTGTCTCGGAGTTCCCTGGAGCAGCGTCCGTGCTCGAAACGAAACGGACGACTCCACGTCCGGGTACTCTCGTACTATATTTCTTCGTCAACCTAGGCGACGAGTTTCCAGCGAATTGGGTTCGGGCGGCAAAACGGGAACAGGGCACACAATGGGCGCGGGAGCCTTTTTCCAATCCGACCAACCGAACCTTCCGCATTTGGTAATGGTCAATCACCGTAGCCTATCAGCCGAAGTGGGCTGATTGGGCCATTGTGACTGTAACGATTGTGCCGCGAACGGCGGGAAAGTCGCCAGAAACACGCCTTGAGCGACGAATTCGCCCGTGTCGCCTTGCCCCTCACGCGAGCATTCGTAAGATAGTCACCTTGTGAGGAGGGTATCCG
>CAYYHV010000305.1:1302-9646 GCA_964471695.1 uncultured Pirellulaceae bacterium | reverse complement strand
CGCGTCGAGATTGTCTTCCAGTGCGTAAATTCCTATTCCACGGAGTAGCAATCCGAGGGAACAGAACGCAATCAGTGCCGTGTTGCGACCAAGCCGCCTGAATGAGAAATACATCAGGGGAAAAACGAGGTAGAGCTGAAGTACAAGCGACACAAACCACCAGGCAGGAATGCCGTAATAAATCTGATGGTGGTTTATTCGAATTCCCAACAGGCTGAGATAAAATTCCGGGTGCCCCAAGGAGACTCGCCAACCTAACAGAGCGGGCGGCAAGAGAAACAAGAGATGAGCCACAATCCAGATCGGATAGATGCGTGCAACTCTCGAGATGAAATATTGGCGAAAGTCGAGCGAGTCACCCTTGCGCGACACACTGAGTGTTAAGCCAATCCCAGAGAGAATGATGAAGAACGAAACGGACTGTTCGCCCAACCAGCCGACGTAGCGAGTCCCATTGGCTAGTACATCACCAAAACGACTTATCGGAAGAAGTGACCACTGCGCGACGCGTTCGGCAAGTGGCGGCCATCCACTATGAATATTTCCGAGATGAGGTCCGCCAAAAATCTCCTCTGCAAAATGGTTGAGGATGATCAGAAGGATCGATATCCCTTTCAACCAATCGAGCCATTCAAAACGTGGCTGGTCCTTGTTGCTGGGATTAGTTTGACTTCGCATTCGATTCTACGACCACAACGTCACTTGCGTTTAGGATGAGACCTCCATGTTAGCTAGCGAACACCAGTAGATTCTAGGAAGTAAAGAGAAAAACCCAGTGGAAAAATCCCACTGGGTTCAATGAATTTGTCGTGTATGTGGATGCTTAGGCTTGGAAAGAACTTCCACATCCGCAAGATTTGACGGCATTTGGATTCTCGAAGGTGAATCCACGCTTTTCAAGCCCATCAAAGAAGTCCAAAGTGGCACCATCCAGGTAGAGCGCACTCTTGCGATCCACGGCAACGGTTACACCGTGATACTGATACTGAGAGTCAGCGACCTCATCGACTTGATCGTCAAATTTGAGGTCGTAGGAGAAGCCGCTGCATCCGCCGCCTTTTACGCCAACGCGGAGCACGGTGCCCTCACCCAACTTCTTTTCCGTAATGATCTTTTTAACTTCTTCTGCTGCTCGTTCGGTCAATGTAATGGCCATTCGAACGCCTCTCTTCTGAGTAATTAAGCACCGATAAACGACTGTCCCTAGATTATATCAATCGGCGTTCGTGGAAAAGGCAGTTTAGCCGCCACATGGCTGAATCCCGCAGTTTCGGCGGATTTTCCAGCCGATTCGACTCCTTTGCCGCTCATATTCCGCCACCTTTCGAGCGTCCAGTCGCTGCGGCTAGCCGGGGCAATTCCAACAATCGTCAAGAATTACCAATTCGGTTTATCAGGACGATCCCGCAAAGGGCTCATTCTGGTTCGGAATGCACCACTATTCTGGGGCATTCCTTGTGTAGCGATTCCCTCGAGAATCCGATCCGTAACGGTGAAGCGGCGCCCAGCGTCTGTCATATTACAAATCGCACTGTTTGCCAGTTACTTAAATGTCCCCATTCCTACGCAACTTGATCGCGACGTTTGCCTTGGTGCTGACTTCGATGACTCCAGCGGCGGGGCAGAAGTTCAAGGAGTTCAACCATTGGCTGCTGCAATCTAATTCGCCAGACGCACAGCCGCTTTCGTTCGCTGCAGAAGTCGGTGTCATTTCCCTGAATCGGTCGGGCGCTTCAAATCAGCCAATTGTCTTTGATCAGGATTTCAACGAAATCCTCAACGCAAATCAACTCGACGGTGGCTTTGGAGAGGGAATTGTCTTTAGGTTCGATGTATTGAATGTGGCCAGGAATCGACCCATCGACTTTTCATTTGAAATGTTCTCCGTCGAGCGAATCACGTCACGTATCCGAGTCGAAGCCGACGCGGTGATCCCTTACTTCTTCGACGCGATTCCCATCAATCCGGTTGAATCCGAGTTTGTCAATTACGTCTCAGATCTACAGAACTACGAGTTTAACTTTCGCCATCGAGGCATCCCTGGAGTCCAACTACTTGCGGGACTACGCTATTTTGAAGTCGATGAAACGTTTGATGTATTTCATCCGGATGCAGCTGGTAACTTCAATCGGTTGGGCTTCTACTCGACGACCAGGAACGAAATGATTGGTCCTCAGTTTGGACTCGCCACTACATTTTGGACAAGCCGTGTGGTTAGCTTTTACGGGTCCATCAAGTACGCATTCATGCGCAACTACGTGGGCGGACGCGCCAATGCGCTGGATGCGTTTGGAAACAGTGTGGACGTCGAGTTTACGGACGATGCCGCGACCAACCTCGTTGATGTCGATCTGGGCGGTTATGCAGCCATCACGAACAACGTAGGCTTGAAGGCAGGGTATCGAGGACTGTATGCACAGAACATTGCGGTAGGTCCCAATCAGAGTGCCGAATTTCATCTGTTCGGCGGACCGGGTAATGTTGATTTCTCAGAAGTCGACTTTCACGGCTTTTATGTTTCGTTGGAAGCCGTCTGGTAAAGGCCCAAGCCTTTCAAGCCAAACGTTCGAAACGGGCTAATTCCCGAATTCCATCATTAGTGCCGAGAAATTGTAAATTCCATGCACAACAAAAGCCGTCATCATATAGGGTGCCGCGATCGCCGGCTGCGGATGCGTCTTTGTCTGCATGGCTTGTCGCCACATCTTTGCGATACCAACTCCGGAAATGAAGGCGCAACCCGTATGCAAGGCAACACAGACCGTCCATCGCCAGACAGCCAGCCCGTGGGTTGGATTCGGTATGTAGACATTCAAGTAGAGGATGTTTTCAATCGCGGCGAAGCAGAATCCGGAAACGACCATACAGATCAAAATTTGAGCCGAAGACTTGAAAAAGTAGGGCCGCTTCTCAGCAGCCCAGAGCGTCGCAGCGGCTTTCATGACTTCTTCAACAAGCGGCCCAACAATCGTCAATAGTACGATGAACGATCCCGTCCCGCCTTGTTGTGTGACCATCGTGCCAAGAATGGACCACGGGCCAGAGATCGCCGCGAGCAGCCCCACGTACTTCCAGGTGTCGGCAACCGTGGTCTGCGATACGCGATGATCGAGCCAATTTCTGTAGGTTAAGGCACCTTCTGGCGGAGCCCCGGACAACGTGTGCGACAATCCGGGCTCGTCCCACACCGAATGTTCAATTCTGTCTTCTAACGGTTCATTGCGACCGATCGGGTCCAATCCCTGATCTGCCGTTTGCTCGCTTGGGTCCGGTTCAAAGAACTCCTGACTGAATTGCGGCTCAGCACTTAGCGATGGATCTGCGTAGTCCTTGTAGCGGAATTCCGGGTCGTTACCGGATCGATAGGGATTCTCGGGCTCTGTCATCGTCGCTTAAGTCAGTGATTGCTTCCTGAAACTTCCCGATCCGCTTCATCTTCCAAAAGCACCAGACGGTTATCGAACTTGGGGCCCAGCTGAACCGTATCCCAACTGACCCACTCGACGCTGCCCACAAATTCGCGAATGTAGTTGCAGCGCGCTGCAGCCGGGTTGATTGGTGGTGGCAGCCGTGTTGCCCGCTCCATCGCAACTTCGTCCACCACGCGGCTGGTTAAGCCGGCTTTTTCGAGCTTTGAAAAGTAGCCATCCTCGGACAACTCGTGGTACTTCAAGTCTACCTTCTTGATCGCCGCCTTGTTGCCATGGTTCTCCGGTTGCTGAACCAGTTGGCGTTTCGTAACCCAATCGAGTCGACCAAAAAGTGAATCTTGATCGTTGTCCAGCCTATCCAGAACATCCTCCCACAGCGACAGCAGATGCCACGCCTCTTCCGGTACGTCGTGACAATCGGTTAGATAGCGTTTGACACCCGCCAAATAGTGCTTCTGAACATCCAGAATCTTCATACGACCAAGTGAAGTTCGAACGGACACGTCCAACTCGGGATTGCGGTTCCAACGATGCAGTGCGGACATCGGCGACCACATCTGCGGAACCTTTTTCAGGTAACCCGCCTCGATGGCATCAATCACCAGCAGCGTCGTTCCAATCTTCAGATACTCAGCCTCTTCGCACATGTTCGAGTCGCCGATGCCGATCTGCAGCCGTTGGCGGGGTCGGAATATGCCTCGGGATCGTTTGGGGAACAGCCCCAAAGTCAGCATCGGTTTCAGCAGATTGTTTGGACTGAAGATCGGCTGATCAAAATCGACCAGGATCGTAAAGTACTGACGATTCCGTGAGTCGGCTTTTTCGGCAAGCAGGAATCTTCCTTTCGCATCCACGGAACCCGCGCCAGCCAAAGCAATGCGACTGATGAGGAACGGCGTCAGTTTGCGCTGCGTTCTGCGGTACGTTAGCAAGGGCAAGAAACTACACACACCCACGGCGGCTGGTAGTGCTACCAACCGCATCACCATCATGATGAACGGTTCCATCCACAACGGGTAGGGAGCGTCGCGTTCTCCTCCGGAAAACCAAGCGGGGCCAATCAGTCGCTTGCGCAATTCAGGATCGGACATCACATGTTTCTTGTTCCACGCGGAATAGATGGGGACGACGACAAAGGTGTTAAACAGCCCGAGCAGTCCAATGAAGATCAGAAAAAAGACCATGCCAAGTAGGGTGATTGGCATCAGGATGTAAACGAGCGCCTTCCAGGCGGCCATGCTCCAACCTCGGGCAAACTCGACTTCGTAGTTCTCCTGAGCCCCATACGATTTCCCATTGGGATCACGACAGTTCTTGAGCAACGCTGTATCCGATAACGGACTGCCCTGAACGACCGATTCACCGAACAGTTGATCCATCGCTCGTTGATGTGTCAACAACTGCAACGGCCCGCGACATTCGGGTGTCGATCCCTCAATCAGTCCCGTGTCGCCAGCAAAACGACTGCGCTCAAACCACACAGCGCTTCCGTTGGCAGTGAAGAATCCTTCCTTGCTGACTTGCGAATAGTCAGCCGGGGCTAGCGGCAGCCGCGATTTGAGCGCGCGAATCGCACCGCGAAAAATCTGTCGGTGCGTAAATCCTTCACCAATGGTATCAGCATCACGAAACCGAACGGCATACTCCGTTTCCAGACCAATTAACCGATTGAGTGGTTGGACACTTGGTCGAGATTGCATGACCAGTCCCGAAGCAAAATTTTCGGACTGTGAGTCAGTTAGCGGCTGCATGAGTTGAGCTTCCGTTCTTGATCGCCGCCGGCATCGCGCAATCCGGTATACGCAATACCCTCAGCGCAAAAAAACGCGCCGCCCCAAAACTTGGACGCGACGCAGTTTGAATGAGATCAGAAAAGCCGTGCTTACTCGCCGCCAAACGGCACAGTGCTTTCCTTAACGAATTTCTCTGGTTGATTGCGGGCATCCGCACTGATAGCCCGAATGATTTGCTCTTTGGAAGGAGCTTCAGCCGGTGCTGTCTTTGGATTTGTTCGAACAGTCGTCGATGTTGCTTCGATAATCTTCATAGCCTTACTCTCCGTATAATTGACACAATCATTATCCGCTGAATGCAGGGACACGGCAAGGGAATCATGGTTCAGTCCGCTTTTCGCGGGGTTTTTCCGCCAATTCGCGGGCAAATTCGCTCCCTATCAAGGCTGGCTAATCCGTCGCCACCGCACTCGTAGCCGTCGGCAACTGCTGCACATGAGAATGATAAGCCGTCGCAGTACAAATCACGGCTGCCATGGCAGCCCGCCGGTTTCCCAGCGTGGCAGTATTCAACCGCACGTTACAGACGGCATTGAAACCCATTTGCCGAGCCTGCTCTTGAATGCGCAAGACGGCCTCGCGGCGACCTCGTTCGATCATCGTTTCAAAGCTGCGAACTTCACCACCAAAGATGTTTCTCAGTCCAGCCAGAAAGGTCTTCAAATAGTCGCTTGCGATGACGACTTCGCTGACCAGCAAACATGGCGGCTCGCTGTCGGTCTTGGGATCGAGAAAATGCTTCGACTGGGTCGTAACAAGATTGACCATAGCGGCTTCGCGATTTTGCAAGGCCCGAAAATGCCTGCGCTCGTTGGCGCCGCCAATAAAGTAGCCACCCAACATCAGCAGGATAAAGATGGCAAACGGGAAAAGCGTTGAGATTAAATCTGCCATGATATCATGCCGGTTGAACGACGACGGCAGTTCCATAAGCGTAGAGCTCCGCAGCTCCCGCCGTGACTGCGCTGGTGGTAAAACGAACGTTGACGATGGCGTTCGCGCCGAGCTGCTGGCCCTGAGCCATCATCCGCTCAAGCGCCTGACGTCGCGATTCAGTGAGCAACTCCGTGTACCCTCGTAACTCGCCACCGACGAGGTTCTTGAATCCCGCAGCAATATCACGGCCGGCATGCTTGGCACGAACGGTATTGCCCTGCACCATTCCTTTGACTTCCACAATGTTGTGGCCAGCCACGGTTTCAGTATTTACAACAATCATTGTCTTTCTTTCGATTGACGTTTCGAAATAACAATCTGTTCACTCACGACCAGACCACGATACTCATCCCAACGATCGCAACTTCTTCACAGTTTGGCTGACACATTCCACCGCAAACTGCACCTCGGCTTGGGTGTTAAATCGGCCCAACCCAAAGCGTAAACTACTACGAGTCAGGTCTTCGCTCAATCCGAGTGCCAACAGTACGTGGCTGGGTTCCGGATTCGCCGACGTGCAGGCACTTCCGCTGGATACGGCCAAATCCTGCATATGCATCATCAATGCT
The DNA here is from genome assembly GCA_964471695.1 of uncultured Pirellulaceae bacterium. Taxonomy (GTDB): domain Bacteria; phylum Planctomycetota; class Planctomycetia; order Pirellulales; family Pirellulaceae; genus CAYYHV01. The sequence goes on along the minus strand of CAYYHV010000305.1, from coordinate 2,917 downwards.
TCGCCATCCACGTCGGAAAAACGCACATTGAGATTGCCATCCAATCGGAATTCGGATGCGAGCGGAGGCCCGTTCAGCTCAATCCCGTCCACGTTCTCACATAATCCACGCCAGAGCTGAGCTCGCAGCTCCCGCAAACGTGGCGATTCTTCGTCCATCTCCGCGATGCATAACTCCAAGGCTTGGGCAAAACCAACAATTCCCGGCACGTTCAACGTACCGCTTCGCATACCGCGTTCCTGACCACCACCGTCGATTTGAGCCGATAGCCGGACTTGAGGAGCCCGACGACGCACAAATAGTGCTCCAATGCCCTTGGGACCGTAGATTTTATGAGCCGTGAAGCTCAGCAGATCGACATCTAACTCCGCGACGTCGACCGGGATCCTGCCGACGGCTTGAGTCGCATCCGTATGCAAGAGCACGCCATGCTGTTTGCAGACAGCCGCAATTTCCTTGAGCGGCTGCAAAATGCCGATTTCGTTGTTCGCCAACATAACGGAAACGAGAAACGTCTCATCGGTAATGGCATCTTCAATGGCTTGGACATCCAGCCTACCGGCTTGTTCGTCCTCAAATCCCGCCGGCGTGAGTAAGGTGATTTCAACATCATCTCGTCTCATACGCGCAAGTGGATCGAGCACCGCCTTGTGCTCTGTTGTCACGCTGACAATGTGATTCCCCTTGCGCCGCGACGAATCAACCAACCCTCGTATGGCAAGATTGTTGCTTTCGGTCGCTCCACTCGTGAACACGATTTCTCGCTCACTGGCGTTGATAGATTTTGCAATCGAACGGCGAGAGGACTCAACACGTTCCTTGGCTACGTGGCCAAAACTGTGGCCAGTACTTCCTGAGTTGCCATAGTCATCGCTGAATACTTCCACCATCGACTGCACAACCCGTGGGTCCACCCGAGTCGTCGAGTGGTTATCCATGTAGACCGGATGATTGGGCATAACGGTGAGTTCTTGGCGATTAGCGGAGGGCGAGTGGTGAACGGAAAGCCGAAAGAATCATAACGCAGCTCAGTCCAGTCGATGAATCCCGGAAAGCAATGAGTCGAGCGAATCGACTCCATCCGCCTGAGGCGCTGTGATTTTGCGGACCAGATTGCGGCCAATAAACTGGTTCATGATGGAATTGAGTTCAATATGCTTGTCGAACAATCGCTCGAGATCGTCGCGTTTCCAAACCAGGTAGGTCAGGGGGCCCAGCGAGAGCACATCCGCCACCGTTTTCTTGCCGGTGAGATAGCTCATTTCCGCCACAAAGTCGCCTTTGCTAAGTTCCGCCACTCGCTTTCCATTGACGCGAACGACGGCATCGCCTTGATCAATGAGGATCAATTCGTCTGGATCGAGCCCTTTTCTTACCAAAGTCGTATCTGGTGAGACGTATTTTGACTCGGCCGGCTCAAGCAACTCCAGCATCTGTCGCTCGCTGCAGTGCCCGCGAAATAGTGTATTGAACAATCGCTTTTCGTTGCTCGACATCTTTGGCGGCTGACGTTGCTTGATGAGAAAATAAATCCATCCGACATTGATCGTGATAAAAACGGCTTGCCAGAAAATACACTGGTAGAGAACCTCTTCGGTTCCCCAAAGGTAATAGG
>CAYYHV010000305.1:0-1292 GCA_964471695.1 uncultured Pirellulaceae bacterium | reverse complement strand
TTTGACCATCTTCATCACACCCGGCGGCAGATCATCGCCACGACGGCCAGGACTCGTAACCAAAGAACGTCGCGCACGCCATAGCTGAGAACGTAGATAACGTTCGCAGTATTCAAGAACAGCATTGCCGTGAAATCTGACATTTTCTCTCAATTCACCTTTTGGCATCGGAAAATACTGAGCCACCATGGGAATATAACGGAAAGTAAGTCTTGCCCCTCAATCCATTCAGGGGGGATAATCCGCGAGCAGTAATATAATCTGCGATTTGCGTGCCCGCCTACTGATGTATACGAGGATTGCACGGCCATCATGTTGCGGCCGCGGCAACGACGAATAGGACGAGTCAAAATGGCATCGAAATCTGGAACTATGACTTACTACCCTTTCCCCCTTGCTATAGCCGTTTTGCTATGCCTTATGGCCAACTGTGGATGGGCCCAAGTCGAAATCGCTCCGGGCCCACCCCCGATCTCGATTCCAGAATTTCTGCCGAGGATCCCCGGCTCGAATGTCATCGAAAGGTCGCATGGACGCAAATCGAACTTGCCGCTGCCGAGTACGATGGCTGTTCCGGAATATGAAAGTCGCCTATTTAAGTTTCTAAACGAGCGCCAATATTTCGATTTGGGTTGGGACCGCGACAAGTCGATTCGAGATACTGGTCCGTATATCGACGGCAAATACTACGGAACCCACCCGGCTGTCCGCGTATTCTATTCGCCCGAGGTGATCGTTTGGCTGATGCAAGGTCGCAAAGGGCCATTGCCTGACGGAGCCATGATTTGCAAGGAGCAGTACGAAGAACCGGCGGCTCGACACGAAGGCAAATCCGAAGAGGAGTTGCGCAAGTCGCTAAAGTCCTGGACCGTTATGGTGAAGGATTCCAAAGGGTCTCACGATGGTTGGTTTTGGGCTAACCCGGGCTCGGACCAAAAAGTCACCGATAATCATCAATGGCCTTTCGATCATCCGCTATCAGGATTCGGCCACTACTGTGTCCGTTGCCACGCGGCGACTCACTCGCCAGGCGCCGAAACCTCTGCCGTCAACAACGAGTTTACGTTTGCCGCCTTGCGAAATATCAAAGGGTTTCCCGGCGAGCCGATTGTGTTTCGAGTCGACGATTCGTGGCGTGAAGAGGCTCATGAGGAGGAGCCGGAATCGGAGAAATTGGCGGAAGAACAGTCGGCTGATGAAAAACTGCTCAACGTCAAGCTTGACGCCATCGACTCGGTCGAAGCCTTCAAGCTCGACAAGGCTCATGACTCCCATCCTCGCTGTACGCAAAC
>CAYYHV010000304.1:0-9666 GCA_964471695.1 uncultured Pirellulaceae bacterium | reverse complement strand
CCGTGGCTGCACACACATCCTCCACGGCGATACGTTCGTGAGCCAGTGTATCTGTCTGAGCCGTTACGCTGGCGACGGGCCCCATCAACCACGCCAACAAGTCCACACTGTGGATCGCCTGGTTCATCAGCGCACCACCACCATCCAACTTCCACGTGCCACGCCACGCGCCGCTATCGTAATATTCCTGAGTCCGAAACCATTTCACGTAGGAGTCGCCCATTGTCAACTTACCGAAGCGGTTCGATTCAACTGCCTCCTTCATAAGCTTGGACGATTCATGAAAACGTGATGGGAAGATCGCCGACAAGACGACACCGGATTTTTCACAGGCGTTGATGATGGCGTCGCATCGGTCGAGCGTAATCTCCAGCGGTTTTTCGACGATCACATGCTTTCCAGCTTCAGCCGCCATGACCGCCGGTTCCATGTGAGCGCCGCTTGGTGTACAGATCGTCACAATGTCGACTTTGGGATCAGCCAGCATTTTTGCGAGATCATCGTAGGCCGTGCAGCCCGTTTCGCCAGCCAGACGCTCCGCGGATTTCGGAAACGCGTCGAAACATGCCACCAACGATGCGCCTTCGATATCCGCAATCGCCTTGGCGTGAAAATTGGAAATCATGCCACATCCGACTACGCCAAACCCATAACCCATCACACTTCTCCGAAATACTCGTTAGGTTCACCTTGAACGCTCAGAATTATAACGCCATTTCGCTCCTGTCGCAGCGTGGGGCCCTCAGACAAGCCGCGAATGCAGTTCCGGTTTTACTGCAGCGCTGTGGGGTCGCCGACAAAGATCAGCTGTGCCAACTGCAGCATGCTAAAACCATTCAAAGCCATGTGTACGACAACGCATGGCCAGAGCCTATGGGTGCGTTGATACAGCCAGCCCAATCCTAGCGCAACCAAGAAAAGCGGTATCGGATCCGTCCCGTGGCCAAAGTGGGCCATCGCAAAAGCAAACGAGCTGATAATGATAGGCCACCACTTTTTTACCATCGGCAGATCCGCCGTGGCAATTAGCTGTTCGGCCGCCGCCTCGCCCTTCGGTGGTGAAAACGCAATCAACGTATCTTCCGTCGATTCCGCCAGATTCGGGGAGACCAGTTCAGCCACCGGGACTTGGGAAATCGGTTGCGGATTAGGCTGGCTCGCACGCCGCCATCCTCCCATGAAGATCGAAGTTATCTGATTTTCGTTGAGTAAATCTCGATGGGATCGAGCTGCTGCAAGGTTCTCCATCCAGCCTTGGAACAGGACACGGAACAGAAACTCCTCGACAAAGGGCGCTACAATAACGGCCAAGAAGCAACTTACGAAAAAGAATGTAGGAGTCGCTTCTTTGAGCAACATTTTGATCAGCGGATGTTCCGGCTTAAAGAACTGCATTAGGATCGCCTGCAATCCAAACACGGGAAGAATGACTACAGCGAACGTTCCGAATCCCACGAATAGATCGCGGAATGGATCAAGTGGCGTCATGCCCAGATCTTTAAAGGTGGCGCGCGTCCTATTCTGTACCACGAAGATCGCGATGAAAAACGTCATCAGACTACTGACTGACGAGACGACGAGGAATCCAGTTCTCTGTTGGATCGTCATTTCCGCCATGGTACCCGCGAGACCGGCACCGAAGTAATTGCGAGCAATTGGAATCGCCGCAATCTGGCAAAGGATGAACACGACGAAGATCAGGACAAGATCGATCAACCCCCACGGAACGGGTTGGCGATCCTCAAACTTCAGAATGGGCAGGCCACTTTTCCACATGCGGATCACATACCCGATCCCAGCGATCGCCGTCACAAGGATCGCCATCATGGAAGTGAGGATCAGCGAGGAAAGTGCTAAAGCCATAATCCGTGAACCCCAAAAGTGACTGCTCTTCGAGACTGTTAAATCAGCCTCGAGATAGGAAGACCGCTACATGTCGCGAAGAATTTTTCCGGCCGCAACGATATACAACCACCCGGAGTAGAGCGTCGACAAAACCATCGCCCAAGCGAGGAATGTCACCGTCGGAGTCAACCATCCAGGCGCGTTGGGTAGCGAAATCAGAAGAATCAAACTTGCCACTGCAGCCGCACACTGCAGTACCATTTTGATCTTGCCCGGCATCTTGGCTGAGAAATCCGTCCCTGTTTGTTCCATAAAGCTTCGCAGGACTGTCACGACAAACTCGCGACAGATCACAACAACCGTCATCCATGCGGGTATGCCTGATTCGGGAATAGCTGACAGAAAGATAAATGTTCCGGCGATAATGATTTTGTCTGCAAGCGGGTCCATGATTCGACCGATCTGCGTCACAAGATTTCGGCTGCGAGCAATGTACCCGTCGATCCAATCCGTACTTGCCCCCAAAATGAACAGGAATAACGACACGCCATACCAGTGAAACGCCAACGTGACGAAGAGTAGGACGGAAACCAACAAACGCGCTGCAGTAATCTGATTTGCGAGGTTCCAATTTGCGGGCTTGGTTTCAGCAGTCGACGACATGTTTCATCCGAAAAAAAATGTGAGCCGTGGCCGAACCCAATGGGCAACCTGCCGAGCTGCCAACTTGCAATAACATCCCGTGTTAGCTGTTGGTCCAGAAACGAGCGTTTCGACCATTAACTTACCACGCGCCGGGATGCCGCAGAAGAACCCCCAAAAGCCCGCAGAACGTCTATTCCTTCCGAAACACCTTGCCACGATCGACTTCTTTGAAGCCGAGTTTCGAGTACAAACCAATCGCAGCGGTGTTGTTAACCATTGTTTGTACTTCGACGACTCCTACGCCGTTCATCTGCAACTGCCTTAGGGCTTCCGCCGTGAGAAAAGTCGCCAAGCCCTGCCGTTGGAGATTCTCAACGACTCGCATCTCAGTTAGCCCGACGGCCAAGGCTCCCCAATTGGCGGACAGCGGTTCAATAACCCAAAAGCTAACCGTTCCACAGGCAGCACCACCGTTGAGAGGGTACATTTCAAAGCGAGTCGGTTCCGCTGGTGGTGACGCACAGGATTGCCACCAGTTCTGTTGATCCGGTGTGGTATCCAATTCGATACGGTACTTCCGCTTAAGTTGAATCTGGCGACGATCGACTGGCATGCGGAATCCACCCATCATCCTCAACTGCATGACAACGCATTCATCGCTCTGCGTATATCCATTTGCGCGAAAGAGCGTCTGGAGACTGGAGTGCGAGTCGAGGACGCCCGGAAGCTCGCTGCCTCCGTACAGCCCCAAATAGAACGGACTGAGAGGATTCATACCGCCGCCGTAGAAGACCTTGGCTCCCTTCGACTTTAGATAAGCCTCGGTTTTCTCTAAGAGCTGCTTCCCCAAGCCATCCAGTTCATAGCCTTCATCAACCATGATCATGCAGACGACACCAAACTCTGTCGAAACGTCGGTGCCGTCGTCGTTCGGACCAAATCCGGCATGCCCAAAACCGACGACTTTGCCATCGTCCGTTTCGGCAACGATCAGACCATGACGATCAAAATACGGTTTGGCAAACACGTAATGGTCCAGAATCTGTGGCGTGACCTGACGTGCCATTCCACGCTGGGGCCGTTGCTGCCGCCAAATGCGAGCCAACTGGGGCGGATCAGAATTTCTAAATGGGCGAAATAACATCGAAGTTTGTGCCGAGCAATCCAGTCATATTGGCCAATGTCAGAGCTACCCAAAGGTAATCACTGCGGCAACGAGTCTACGTCGACGAGCAAATCATCGCCAGTCACTCTCACTGCAATCTTTGGTTGGCAAATGGAATGTGTAATCTCGGTCGTCCCGTCAATTACGTCAAACTGCCAACCATGCCACGGACACGTGACGGTGCGGCCATCCAAACTGCCTTGCCCCAAGGGTCCGCCCTGATGAGGACAAACGCCGTCCAAAGCGTAAATTTCGCCATCCACGTTGTAAATCGCAATCACACGTTCTCCCGCCACCGCTTCGATCGCCTGACCGGGGGGACAGTCGTTGAGCTGTGCCACGACGCGCCATTGTGCCATGAAAGTTTTCCGATAATTCTGGATGCGATCCCCAACGGTCGCAGGTTGGAAACGGAACCGACCACCTCGATACGACGGTCAAGCCGCCTGTGTTTTCTTCTTCCGAGGGTCCTTCCAACGTCGATGAAGCCACCAATACTGGTCGGGTGCCTGCCTCACTGCTTCCTCGATCCTCGAATTATACCAACGAGTCACATCTGGAACGGTTTGCATATCCGGCCCAGCCTCTTCCGGGTCGAAATACCCGTCACACACCAGTTCAAAATCCAGCAACCCGCCTCGTCGGCGCGAATAGACGAAGACCATCGGCGTCTTGGTCGCCAGTGACATTAACGAAAACGACTTGTGGCAAGACGCCGGGCGATTAAAAAACTCAACCCAGCATCCCTTTTTGCCGCCAAAGTGGTCTCCTAACAGCGCCAGCGACTGCTTGTTCGCAATCGCCGTTTGGGCCAGTTCAGCCGTTCCTTTGGTATGGAGAATAAACTGCCCCGTAGCCTGTCGAAAGTCTTCAAGAAACCACCGATTGAGAAAAGGATTGTCCAATGTCCGAGCCAGCGTAAACGTCGGAAATCCTAGCAAGCCGGAAATATAACCACACATTTCAAAATTGCCAAAGTGCGCTGTCATGGCAATGAGTGGCCGATCATCCAGAAACGCGCCAACCAATTCTGACCCATTGATCAATCGGTAATGGTCTCGCCAGTTGGATTGGTGGACCTTTCTGCTCGCCAGAGCAATCTCGCACAGCATCATAAACAAATGCCGCCACATGCGTCTTTCAATCCGCCGACGTTCTTCAAAGGTACTCTCAGGAAACGCATGGGAGAGATTGTCTTCCACAACGTTCGCGCGAATGTGGAGTAGGTCACAACACAACCACGCAAGTCGGTCACACAACGCCTGACACCAACTTAGCGGCAACGCTTGAATCGTGCCGATAAGGAATCGTACAGCAACATAAACGACAAAATCGCCGGTCATCTTCCATCGTTGCCGCATACTGAGGGCAAGCTTTGGGAACCAATCACGGTTCAATCCGCCTAAAAATTCCCCCACGAGCTTCATGATCGACTTCCTGTCATCAACTTGAGATGTTCCATCCATAGTTATTTTCGCAGGATCAAGAACCTTGCGGAATATCGATTAGAAGCTGAAATAGATGGGTTTGGGACAACATTTTGTTGCGACAAGTCTCAAGCTCGATAACAATGGTGGAGGACAGATAGGCTGATTTTGAGCGAATTCAGGGACTCGTTCCAATCGGTCACGGGGGAGCAACGGATGTCAAAAACTTCTAAGAAAAATCGCCGCCTACTCAGGGCGGTTGAGCCGCTGGAGTCTCGACGCATGCTAGCGATCGTCAGTCCAGTCGAATTGTCTGGGCTCGCTGGTGGCGGTGGAGCCACCGGTTCGGTATTCCGCGGCGAGAACCCGGCCGACTTCCTCGGTACCCGTGTCGATGATACCGGCGACGTGAACAACGACGGCTACGATGACTTTGTGTTGAGCGTATCCGATGCCGATCCCAACGGCAGTCAATCTGGCAAAGCCTACATCATCTTTGGTACCCCGGACGGTATGCCGGCAATCGGCGATATCGGGGCTTTGGACGGCACAAACGGCTTCGTCATCAACGGTCTGGCTGAAGAAGACCTCGTCGGCTTCGACGCCGGTCGGTTAGGTGATTTCAATGGCGACGGAATTCACGACATCGTGATCTCGGCGACTGGCGCAGACGGCAACGGAGAAAATACGGGGCAGGCCCTGGTCATCTACGGTAGCACGGCGACTTTCCCGGCCTCGATGACTCCTGACATGCTCGATGGATCGAATGGATTTCGTGTTAACGGAGAAATGCTAAACGATTTTGCTGGATTTGCTGTCGATGGTGCGGGCGACGTCAATGGAGACGGCCTGGAAGACTTGTTCGTCGGGGCTCATCTTTCCGTTCCCAACAACGTCAACGGCGCGGGCACGGGATACATCATTTACGGTACACGTATCCAAACGCCGGCTGACGTGTTCCTCTCCTCACTTGATGGCACACTTGGCTTCAAGATCATCGGTGAGAACGAACTCGACTTTGCAGGTTACAGCGTCAGCACGGCCGGCGATCTCAATGGAGATGGGCTCGACGACATGATTCTCGGAGCGATCCAATCCGACCCGAACAATCGTGAAGATTCGGGACAAGTCTACGTCATATTCGCAAACCGTTTTGGCCAACCGGCCAACCTCGAACTGTCGACGCTCAACGGCACGAATGGCTTCAAGATCACTGGCGATCAATCCGACGACAACCTTGGGTTGTATGCCAACGAACTCGGTGACTTCAACGGGGATGGATTGGATGACTTCGTCTTGGGTACCAACGAAGCAAGTTCGAACGGATTCTCTCGCAGTGGCGACGCTTATGTCGTTTTTGGTTCCACGAGCTATCCGGCTGAAATCGGTGCAGGTGAGATCGCCGGTAACTATGGACTGTTCTTTGGAGGCGTCGATGTCAACGATCGTTTGGGACGAGTCGACGCAGCCGGAGACGTGAACGGCGATGGATACGACGATTTGATTCTGGGCGCCGTTGGGGCGAGCGGAACCAACAACGCGTTGATAACCTCGGGCGAGTCGTATGTGATTTTTGGAGTTCCGACCGGCTTGGAAGCCGGACTGGATTTATCGTCGCTCAATGGACTGAATGGTTTTGCCCTCCACGGAGTAAGTTTCGGGGACCAATCCGGCTTTTCAGTAAGCTCGGCGGGTGACGTCAACGGCGATGGCTTCGACGATATCGTCATCGGTGCTCGATTGGCTGATCCTGGTGGCGTCCAAACTGGCGAAGCCTATTTGTTTTATGGAGGCGACCATTCTGATGCCGTCACCCATCTGGGCACCGACGCCAATGATACGCTCACAGGCGATGGTGGCGCAAATGTAATTGTCGGTGGCCTTGGAGATGATCAACTTATCGGTATCCTCGGTGCGGATACGCTGCGTGGCGGACAGGGAAACGATGAATTGTTGATTGATGGCGATGATTTCTTCCGCATCGACGGTGGCAGCGGCCATGACATACTAGGCTGGCGCGGCACCGGAGCGGCACTTGATCTCACGACCATCCCCGACAATCGCATCCAAGATATTGAACAAGTCGATCTGATTGGTATCTCTTCACGCTTGATTGTAGATCAACTCGACGTTCTGAACCTTTCGAGCACAACCAATACCCTGCTCGTTACCGGCGATAGCAACGACTCAGTCGAGATCGATTCTGACTGGGTTGAAACGGGTACCGACGTTATAAACGGGGAAACGTTTCGCGTCTTTGAGTTTGGCAATGCCATCCTGAAAATCCATGAGGACGTCGGTGCGACTGGTGGCATGATCGGCGATTTCGACTCCGACGGGGATTTGGATTGCGCTGATGTGGACGCGTTGATCGCCCAGATGATCGCTGGCACAAACGACCCGGACTTTGATCTTAACGAAGACGGTTTTGTTGACGTCGGTGACCTCAACAACTGGATTCTCGATCGCAAAGGAACGCTATTTGGCGACGCCAATCTCGATTTTGTTGTCGATGTGTCAGACTTTAATGCATGGAACGGCAATCGCTTCACAAGTAACACTTCGTGGTGTGGCGGCAATTTCAATGGTGATAATGTCACGGACGTCACTGATTTTAATACGTGGAGTGCCAATAAATTCCGCTTCGCGCTGCGACCCACCGCAACGCCTGACACCGATCCCAACCCTACGGATCGCCCAACGATTCTCGCTGACGTTGAGAATCCGTCTTCCGCAACCGATGATGCAGCCCCCACGCCTCTTCAATCGCCGCGTGACTACACTGTCGCAAGACGGACAACGACTGCACGATGGCGGAGTTTGGTCGACAGCGTCTGGGAAGCGGAAACGGCCACGCCGCAACTTGCGACTGCACCACAGCCATTCTCTTCCATCAATCGTTAGTCGAATGACATCGCAGTACGGTTTCTAGCGAATGACCGACACGTAGGATATGGATGTCGATTGCCCTCGAATACCGCAACAAAGTCTGCAAATTCGGTCGCCATCCGCCTCAGCCTTGTTCCCTGATTGGAGACGATACGACATCATAGGGGTCTCTCGAGTTGCCTACCGAGAGCCACACCGCGGTACGAATCTGGAAAATACATGAGTACGCCACCCGATCCCTTCGAATCACTTCGCGAAGCGTTGCGAATCTCGCCAGACAATATCCCCCTTCGTTTGCACCTCGCTGATTCATTGGCCCAACGTGGCATGTATGAACAATCCGAAACTGAGTTGCGTGAAGCCCTCAAGTTGGCACCCAACAATGATGATATCAAGCTGAAGTTGGCCAACGTCTACTTGCAACAGAACAAGGCGACTCATGCGTTGGTCATTGTCGAAGAGATGATGTCACGTCCCGAAAGTCCACCCGCTGCCTACATCATGCATGCCCGTCTGCTTCTCAATGCAGGGGAAGTCGAGCGCGCCGTCCGCCTCTACAAGGACGGTGTCAACCTCGATCCGGACGTGGCTGATGAAAGTCTCGCCGACACACTGGGCATCGACGCGGACATGGACCAAGACGTCGTTGATGGACAAATGCGAGCCACCTGGGAAGGCCCTGAAGAGCATCCGGATATCGACTTGCAACGTCCCGACCTCACCTTCAGCGATGTCGGCGGCATGAATGATCTCAAGGAAGAGATTCAGATGAAGATCATTCATCCGCTTCAGCATCCCGAACTCTACGAAGCCTACGGCAAGAAAATCGGCGGCGGCATCCTGATGTACGGCCCACCCGGTTGCGGTAAAACTCACATGGCTCGCGCGACCGCCGGCGAGATTAACGCATCGTTTCTCTCCGTTGGGATCAGTGATGTCCTTGACATGTGGATCGGCAAAAGCGAACAAAACCTGCATGAGCTTTTCCAAACCGCACGTCGCAACAAACCATGTGTTCTTTTCTTTGACGAAGTCGACGCGCTGGGCGCCAGTCGCTCTGACATGCGTCAAAGTGCTGGCCGCCATTTGATCAACCAGTTTCTGTCGGAAATGGATGGCGTCGACAACTCCAACGACGGCGTCTTGATTCTGGGAGCCACCAACGCTCCATGGCATCTGGATTCTGCCTTTCGGCGGCCGGGAAGATTCGATCGCATTCTGTTTGTCCCGCCGCCAGATGATGTCGCACGCGAAGAAATCCTCCGAGTCATGGTGCGAGGCAAACCGATCGAGACCATCAACTTCAAACAAGTTGCCAAAAAATCACCCAGTTTCTCTGGCGCCGATCTCAAGGCGGTCATTGACTCTGCGATTGAAGCCAAACTCCGAGAAGCCATCAAGACCGGTATCCCAGCGCCACTGACGACTAAAGATCTGGTTTCCGCTGCCAAGTCGATCAAACCTTCCACCAAGGAATGGTTTTCCACCGCGAAGAATTATGCGTTGTACTCCAATGCAGGTGGCGTCTATGACGACATTCTGGATTACTTAAAACTAAAGTAAGGCGGCAACTCGAGATGATCCGTCCCGTGCATCGCTGGCTACACATGCCAGTTTTTGCCATTCTCATGCTGAGCGCAACCGGTCTTCGCGCCGATGCTGCCGACCTGGCGGACCGCATTCATGGATTGTTAC
>CAYYHV010000303.1:5841-9674 GCA_964471695.1 uncultured Pirellulaceae bacterium | reverse complement strand
ACACATTCCTGGGGAAGGGCATCCGGTCCACGTATTGATTTTGCGTGGACAGCAAATTGCCTGCCGCCGCTGGGCTCCGAACACATGGTTGAACGGTCAGAATTTTACCGACGCGATTCTGTCAGTAGGCGACGAGATTAGTTTCGGCGGAGCCACCATTCGATTTCTCGGAGACGAAGCAGAGCAATCCGACTCGTCGAACGACCTACAGGCTCGACTTGAGCAAATGGAATCGGAACGAGAACGTCTGGAAGCAGAACTGGCGGCTTTGCGAGAAAGCTCATTGTCCGCTGCTCTGGGTGCTACAACAAACGAAGGCCACGAGGCGAGTGGTTTTGCCGCTGGCGATACTGTGACGACGGCCGGAGTCGTTGAAACGGATAGCGACGCTGAAACGGATGGCGAACTCTATTCCCCGAGCGTGTCCGAAAATGGCGACGACGACTCGTTGGGTTCTGTCGACGACTTCTTCCCGCCTGAGGAAATTGCCTCCGATCAAAATGCCGAGCCAGCGGCCGACGAAACGTATTTTGGGTTCGACGAGCAAAAGCAAGTTGCGGCACCTGTCGCCGATGACGCGAGTTTCGCTGACAACCAGTTCGAACCATTGGCAGCGACGGAAGCGGGCACCGAATCCGCCGACGCGGAATGTTGGGAAGCCATTTCGGGTCACGAACAAGTATCCGAGAGTTTCGGAGAAAGTTTTGCACCGGTTGCCGAGGAACCACTCGATAGTTTTGCCAGCAAAGAGCTATCGGGCTACGACAGTCATGGCGAAGACGCCTTTGATGAAAGTGCTGCTCACTTTCCGATATCGGAACAGGCTGACAACGACGGCCAGTCGACGGCCTACGACGATGCCGCCTTTGGGCTGCCGGCGTACGCGGCACCAACCAACGCGGCACCAGCATTCGAGGCACCCGCATTCGAGGCACCGACCAACGAGACGCCTGCTTTCGAGGAGGAATCCTCTTACGAGACGCCTGCCTTCGAGCCCCCGACCAACGAGACGCCTGCTTTCGAGCAGGAATCCTCTTACGAGACGCCTGCCTTCGAGCCCCCGACTCAAGACTCTCCTGCCTACGACGCACCAACTCAGGAAACGCCTGCTTATGGAACTTTGGCCCACGAGGAATCCGAGTTTCAAGCACCAGCCTTCGAGGACTCATCAGAACCTTTGCTCGGTCTTTCCGAGCAGGCTGAGTCCGCCTCGGAGTATGAAGGTTCGGCCTATTTCCCGGTCGAAGAGTCGACTCAAAGCGAAACCACCGAATCCGCGGAGTTCGCTGAGACGCTGGGTTCGGAACTGAGCTATGGCGAGTCTTCGGTTGAGGAACCTGGCACTCCTGAAGACACCCTCACCTATGCCGAAACGACTGATGAGGCTTCGGAAGATGACTGGAGCCAGACATTCGAAGGGGAGGGCGAATCCCAGTGGAGCGACTCCGTCCAGAATGAATCTCCACAGACTGATTGGGCAGACCAGCCGCATCCGTCAGGGGCTGACGAAACTTTCGAGTCAGCCAACCAGGATGATGGATGGGAGAGCGAGCCGCAAGTTGCTACCGACTGGGCAGATGACCCGGGCAGCGAACTCATGACTCCCGAGTGGGAACCAAAATCGAGTGATCGAATTGGCCCGCGCGATTATCAGCTCTCAGAAGCAACCCTAGATGACCCATTCGACGCACTACAAAACAATTTGGAACAAGCTGCTGGTCTAGCCGAAACAAATGACGGTTTGGATCAGGACAATGCATTCTTTGAAGGAGAGGAAAACATGTCAAACGACACTTCTTTCGGCGTCTCAGACGAATCTGCAGATACCGAAGACTACAAGCCAATCTCCGAAGAAGAGTTGGCGTTCATCGAACCGGAAGAAGCCAGCCCTGTGGATGCAGCGGCTATTCTTTCGAAGTTTGGTCACGATACCACTGAACTGAAGGAAGAAGCTCCTGCGTTTGTAGAACCAGAGCCCGCTCCGGCTGCAGAGCAGAACGACGAAGACTCTTCGATTCAGGATTACATGCAGCAGCTATTGGCTCGGTCGGGAGGCGCGGCAAGCATCGAAGCGGCCGAAGTCGCGGCGACAGAAGCGGCAGCAACAAAGAATGCCGCAGTCGAAAAAGTCAAGAAGACGAAGGAGAAGTTGGAGCCACTGACGAGTTTGCCGCCCGTCAAGAAGCGAACGGAACGGGCCACTGACCTCGCTGCAATGCGAGCATTGGCGAATGACGCAACTCGGATCGCGATTAATCGTCACGAGAAGAAGAGCAAAAGCAAGTTCGCCACTATGAAAATTCTCTCTGCCGTCGCGATGCTGCTGGGATCGGGGATCCTGATTCAATTCTCGGGCTTCGAGACGAACATGTTCTTGCTTGGCGGATTGCTGCTGGCCGGATTGGCGTTGGTCACGGGGTTGCAGGGAGTCTCTTCAGGTGTCATGTCTTCGCTGATCAAACCTAGCAAAAAGGCACCTAAGAAACGCCGGCGACGCAGCTAAACTCGCCAAGGCAACGTCGGCTGATGCCGCCGTCGATTGACACACAGGAAGAGCCCGTCATTTGATGACTGGCTCTTTTTTTTAAAATCCGCGTGCGATTCGCACATCCTCAAAATCACGAATGTGATAGCCAATTTTGGCATAATCGAGGACGCGACAAAATCCTCGTAGTGCGACGCCGAATCCGTCGGGACCGCTGAAGCCGCCAAACTGTCCACCACCTTTTACATGAGGTTCAAGGTCAGCGAATACGCCCGAGATGCCGCGTCCTTTTAACCGGGCTTCGATTTTGGGGATTTCATTTCTAAAGTCGCGAAGAATCAACTCGTGAGCACTATCTCCCATGTCAGCCGGTACAAAGTGCTTGAGCTTCTCTTCGTCGACGTGCGACGTACGCTTGGTGTTCGGTGGATTGAGATAGTCCTTGATATGTATCCAACCTAGCCCTGGCTTCATGGCCAAATATTGCTCGAAGAGTTCGGCCTGACTGAATCCTTGGGTGATGATATTTGCGGCGTCGAAAATCAGCACCAGAGCCGGGTGGTCGATTTGCTTGTGAATTTCAGCCAGTAGCTGTCCCGTTTGTCCTACCAGGTTGGCTTCGACTTCCAGGCCAAATGTCAGATCGCTGCGGTGGCACGCCTCGGCAATTTGGCCAAGTTGATCAACAACCTGAGGTAAGTGAGCTTCAGGAGATTCGCCTTTGGGATGATAAAACGAAAACCCTCGAATCAGCTTTGCGCCGAAAGCGTGGGCACGTTCGCATGCCGTGTTAACGTCTTTGCTGAGATAAGTCTTGAAAGGCGTAAATGTGTTCGCTGTTCCGTCCTCGCGATCGAGCAGTTTCGTTTTGCCGATTGGTGAACCAATGGACGAGACTTCGAGTCCATAGTCATTCTGCAAGTGTCGAATCTTACTGATTTCGGTGTTCGTCAGCTGCATGACGTTCTTGATGCCTTGTCCGACGTCAATGAATCGAATGCTGTAATACTGCAGTCCAAGAGCCGCGAAAGCTGCAAATTGCTCAACAGCGGTCTTTTCGTTAGCTGCTTCGTCGGCGAATCCACTCAGGATAATGCTGGGCTTTGTTTTCATACCCCAATTGTTGCGCTCAGATTCGGCAATCGCAAGGGGCGGCAAACGCCTTGAATCAAGAGGCAGAAAGACCGCGTTTCGTTGAATTCGAGATAATGGTAAAAACAAGCCAAACATGCGGGAAATGAGAAATTTGAGGGCGCCATGATCGACCAAACTGAATTAATGAAGATGGCCATCGAGAAGACCCGCGAAGGAATCCAGAACGGTCAATCGCCGTTTGGCTGTGCCATCG
>CAYYHV010000303.1:0-5831 GCA_964471695.1 uncultured Pirellulaceae bacterium | reverse complement strand
GGCTCATGCTGAAGTGACGGCTCTGCGAGAAGCCTGCAAAGCCGCGGGTGAAATCTTATTGGAAGGTTGTATCGTTGCCACCACTTGTGAGCCTTGCCCCATGTGTATGTCGGCTTTGCATTGGGCTCGAGTCGACACGGTTTACTTCGGAGCCACGATCGCGGATGCCGAGACTGCCGGATTCAATGAGCTGAATCTTGCGGCAGCCGACTTGTTGAAGCACGGAGGAAGCAAGATAAAACTCGTGTCAGACGTGATGCGAGCCGAATGCGCGAATTTATTCCAGGAATGGAAACAAGCCTCAGGGCGGTCTTATTGATGGTGTCGGCCAACCGTATTCATCGCTGAATGGTGAATCGGCAACCGATCGATTCACCGTGGCAAGTATCGCCAATGGATAGTTGGATTCGAATCGAATTGGGACCATCCGGATTGCGAGGTTGTCTATCCGTGATGCTCAACCGTGACGTTGGTACGAATGCCACCCCGGGGCGTGAAGGATGCAATAAGCTTCATGTAACGCGGTTGTGTGACGGCGACGAGGTCGTCCAGAATGCGATTGGTGACATTCTCGTAAAAAATCCCCTCGTTGCGAAATCGCTGGAGGTAGAACTTCAGGCTCTTGAGTTCCACGCATACCTTGTCTGGCGTATAGATCAGCGTAATCGTGCCGAAATCGGGTTGCCCGGTCTTGGGGCAGACGGACGTAAATTCTGGACAGATGGTCTCGATTGAATAATCCCTGCCAGGGAATTGATTCTCAAAAGTCTCGAGGGTATCTCGAAAGTTATCACTCAATGCATTGCTCCTTTGCGCTGGTCTGTCATTCTGGCATCATGGCACTTTAGGTCCAAGGGGAAATCGCGACACGATGCGTATTGCTGAAATTTATAAATCGGTGCAGGGCGAAGGCCTACTGACGGGAACGGAGAGCGTTTTCGTACGTGCCAGCGGTTGTAATCTGCGTTGCCACTACTGCGATACCCCGTTTGCCTCTTGGAATCCCGAGGGAGCCGACCGATCTGTTGACGAGATTATCCGAAACGTCGTCGAGCTTGAATGTCAGCATGTCGTATTGACGGGCGGCGAACCCATGTTGTTTGCCGAAATGATTCCGCTTTGCGAGCAGCTAAAGTCGCTGGGACAAGATATTACGATTGTAACGGCCGGCACGCTCTACCTGCCGGTGGCTTGCGATTTGATGTCCATCAGCCCCAAAACGGCTAACTCAGCCCCCGATCCCGTGGAGTACACCAAGTGGCATGAGCGGCATGAGCGTACGCGACACGCTGCGGACGTCATCCGCAAGCTGGTCAGTGAGTTCAAGTATCAGTTTAAATTCGTCGTGGAATCCCCCGGCGATATTGGCGAGGTGGAAGAGTATCTCTCGGAATTCGGCGACTCGATTCAGCGTGAATCGGTGATGCTTATGCCTGAGGGTACGACGGTTGAACGCCTGGCGGAGGTCAAAGAATGGCTGGTGCCGGTATGTGAATCGAAGGGATTTCAGTTTTGTCCACGCAAGCAAATTGAGTGGTACGGAATGTCTCGGGGCACGTAGGTCGCTTGCACGCCTATGATTCGAACGACTCCCGCACGTGACGTTTGCGAAGGATTAGCAATCCCCAAACGCCGAACGGTACGCTGAAGAAGAGGCCTGGTGAGATGTATGGAATGCTGGATATTAAGCACGCGATCCATGCAAGTCGGTATCTTCTGAGGCGCAGCATCTGCCATGCGGAGTATGCGATGAAGATGTGGCACGCAATGAATAACGCAACAACAGCCGCTTCGATGTACACTTCGTGAAGTTGTGGGAATTGTACGAGCGTCCAGCAGAGCGCGATGAGAGCTGCCAAGAATGCAAGGCTGCTGATCGAGGCGAACAGTAAGAGCAGAAATCCAGGGACTTGCACTTTAGCGTAGGCTTTCGCTTTCGCGGATTCCGCCGCTGAAGAGATTTCACCTGCTTCTTTCGGTGAGGCGTACGGATTGATGTCTAGGTGAGATGGTTCGAGTCGATCGTCGTCGTGCTCACCCTCGCTCATGTTTCCAGATATGCGTCGAGCAGCTTTCGAATCTCGCTCGACGACGTGGCTAGTGATTTGGCAGCCATCTGAAAATTCATGTGCCCCGAAATCTCAGGTTGGATTTCTTCGAATAACTCGGTGGCTTTTTCGAGTTTGCGAATCTTCTTTTTGACTTGTTTCAGATAAGTTTCTGCATCGTTGTTGGCGAGCGATGGTCCCAGTGCGTGCATCACATCGTAAAGTTCACGATGGACTTCACAGAGTTCGTCATCCTCCTCGGCTTCCTCTGAATGCTTGAGGAAAGTCCGAACCATCCAGACGTGGCTGAAGAGTTCATCAGCGCGTTGCATGAACTCGACCGCAGTCATTTCGCTCATAATGATCGCCGGTTAGTGAGGTTCGGCAGGACTGCCAGCTTCGGCCGGTTTGGCCGGCGCGTGACCATGCGGTGTGTTGGATGCCACAATGATAACTCCAATCACCACCAGTAGCATTCCAATCCAGAGCATGGGACTGATTTCGGCATGGCCTCTGAGTTTGTAGGCGGAAACAATGGCCGTCCACGAAACGGCGCCACCAAACACAATCGGCATGACGAGCAGGGCGTTACCGCGGCTTGTCATCATCGCCGTCGTCAGGCACAGGGCTCCGGCAGCGCCGAGGCAACCCGCGAGAAATCCCCACTTTGCAGGTTCGAAGTGACTCCGTGCCGCATCCCCGGCGACGGCTCCGCTATAGCTAAAGGTGTCGCCCTTTAATTTCATCATCAACAACCCACCGATGACGGCGAGCACAAGGTAGGCCACGCCGATGAAAACGTAGGGCTTGAAGGGACTCCACGCGCCCTCGACAGTTGGCTTGATTTGAGCATTGCCAATCGCTGGTCCGTAAAGTCCCCAGAAGAAGGCGGTACCGAGGGCGAAAATGATCGGAATTAGCATTGGTTTGTTCATACTCGTCAATCGTGTAAACGTGGTAGTTGCGTCGGCAGAGTTTTTTATGCCGATTCGATTGTTTCGTCAATCCTGAGCCAGCGCCGCGCGGCAAACGACACCGCTCACTACTCGTCGCGGAGAGCCGCCAATATCGGTGTCTGCAAGGCAAAGCGACTGGTCAACATACCCGCCAACAGCCCAATCGTCAGGATTGCGAACAAGGTCATGACGATCGTCGATAGGGGGAGCGTCGCGTCTCCGAACAGCGCCTGGGGAACGACCACGACCAGCGCCGCGATCGTTCCGATACACAATCCAGCGAGCAACAGGGATGCATTTTCCCAGATTAGTTGGCGACGGACGGCTGACGGCGAAAATCCAATCGCTGAAAACAATGCCAGTTCGCCGCGACGCGTAAGGACATTGCGGACCTGTACCGCCGCTAAACCGAGAGTGCCCAAGAGAAGTCCTAACGCACCGAGGCTTTGGAAAGTTGAGAGGTAGGTATTTTGAACGGCAAGCAGATCGCGAAGCACATCTTCCGACCGAATAACATCTAATCCCTCATCGCCAAAACGTTCTTCTAAGAGATTGGAAGTTTCTGTCGGATCATCGGTTCTGATAAGGAATTTCTGGAATCCCGAGTTCTGGGGGAAACGCTTCACGAGACTGGATTCCGGAACAATGAGTGTGCCTTGGAGCGTCGTGTTGGAAAGAATCCCCGCGATGCGGAAGCGAATCGGTGGTTCGTATTCCAACGTAAATTCGTAGCCGATGGTTGGTGGGAGGTGTAGGCTGTACATCGCCGTATTCTTGTCTATAACGACGGGGACGATATCGTCCGTTTCGCTGCCTTCACCGATTGCAGCCCAATCACCTCCGCTCCAAGCAAAATCATCTTCGAGCGATTCGAATTGCTGTATCGCGGCTGGACTGACGCCAAGAAGCGTCGGGCGAGTCGCTTGGTAGAGGTTGCGGCAGCTCGCATCGTCGCCTTGTTGAACTCGCAATGGCACGATGGTCGAAGCCAAAATGGTTTCGCGCTGACTACCAAAGGCATCGTCGACTTGTTGGTCGTCGCGAAAGTCGATGTAAAGCGGGCGGTCACTATTCGCTATGAGTTCAAATCCACCCGTTCCACTTGCGGTTGGGGCCAATCGAAACGCTGCGATGGCGATGATCAGGAAAGTCGCGGCTGCCATCAATCCCATCGTGAGTGCGCTGCGGCCAGGGTTTCGAGTCGCGCTGCGCCAAGCCAACCCTACGGGGCTTAGGCGATCGCGAGAGGCAGCGGTTGAGCCTTGACGGTACATCGTTGCCCGAATCCACAGCAAAGCCGCCGTGAGCACCATCGCACCGCCGCCGAAAAAGCATCCAGCCTGGGCTTCGCCGGAAAGCTGAGTCGCAACGAGTGCCAGGATGGCTGCGAACACCAGCAGCGCCGGCGGAAGCCAGCCGCGGAAATTTTTCTTGCCGGGTTGGATGGCTGATTCAATCCTGCCAGACAGTAGATCGGTGATTGTCGATTCGCCAAGGCGCCGTAGACTGAACCACACGACGAGGATTGCAATAACCGATGTGATCAGAAACCCGAGGATGAGACTGAGTGGAGTGATATGCAGTCGCAGAAACGGAGTCACCACGGCGGCAACCCAGAGGTTTCGCAGCCCCGCCAACATCAGGGCTGCATAGGCCAAGCCACCGAGGACGCCGACTGCGGAACCGGCAATTGCGACAATGGCGAGTTCGGAAATCGTCACATTCCGCAGCGTTTTGGAATCCCATCCACCAGCCATCAAGGTGCCCAACGATCCGGCTCGAAGTTCCACCGTCAAGCGGAAGAGAATCGCGACCAGCATCAACGCGGAAGCAATTAGGAAAAAGCTGAATCCGATGAAAAGGAATTCGAACGGAGTCGTACTCTTGGACGCAACGAGGCTGGTGTGTTTGACGGGCTCGAATCGGAAGCCGAGTGCGCTGTTTCTCGACTGTAGGGCACGTGCCAGCTTTGTTTGCAACGCACCGGATTCTTGACCTTCCGCGAATGGCAATCGAAACGAAGTGGCTTGCCCAAAACGACTGGCCCAAATCTTCTTTCCGTCGGCCAGCGAGATATACGCCTTGGGAGTCGTACGATGAGCATCCCAATAGGCATCATCGTCAGGACGAAGTTTACTTGCGGTTTCGAACGGCAAATCCCAATTGTCGATCGACTCCGCATCGGTGACCCCAGGGACCTCGGGCGTTAAACTCGGATCGTTGGCGAGCGTTGGAGCCGTATCAAACTTCGCGGGAATGACTTCGCCACGACGAAGAACTTCGAAAGACTGATATGGCTCGGTAAGCGCAGCGATCGCAGAAACAACAAAAGTCGCCTCCTGTTCGGTTTGTTTGCCATGAGTTGTTTCGGGATCAAACCAAGAGACAGTGACTTCGTCTCCCGGGGCGACACCGAGATTTTTCGCGGACCACTGATTCAAAACAATTTCGTTGATTTCAAGCGATTTAATTCTGTTGCCGTCAACGTTGAGCAAAGGAAACCCATCGTCGATGTCGATGGCAGAAACCATTGAAAATGGAATACCAGATTCAGCATCGGATTTGCGAATGTCGTTCGCGAGGTAAGTGAAAACGGGCTTGGCTTTGGGAAACGTGCTGTTGATCGCATTGACAACGGGCAATGAAAGAACCAACTGCTCTGACGACAAAGTCCAGTAGTCGAATACGGTCTCTGCCCGATCGCCTTCTTCAAACGTTTGTTCGACTCGCTTAAGCGTCAAACCTTCATCTTCAAGATTCCGTTTGGCCGTCGGAAGAAAATGCTTGTAGTCATCTGTATGACGTGCCGCATCAGTCCGGCCTAGGA
>CAYYHV010000302.1:0-9793 GCA_964471695.1 uncultured Pirellulaceae bacterium | reverse complement strand
CTTCCAGCCTCTCTTCATCGACCTTCTGAAATACGTCGAGTTTGGAGCTGAGGAGATCGAAACCGACGACAGTGATTTGCTGGCGCGCTTGCGATTGCACATCGATCGTGGTGTGCGGCAACTCTCGGTCCGGCTTAAATCCCCGGCGGATGCGGCCGAGCTGATCGCTGGGAGTGCGTAACGCGATGTCGGCACCGATATACCTGGACCACAACGCTTCTACTCCGATTGATCCGGAGGTCTTGGAGACGGTCATACGTGTCAGTCGGGACATATATGCAAACCCATCAAGTGTTGAGCATGGCCAAGGTTCAGCTGCTGCCCGGGTGGTGGAGACTGCGCGCGCGCAGATTGCGGGCCATCTCAATTGCAGGGAAACCGCGCTTATCTTCACAGCCGGGTCCACGGAAGCAAACAATCTTGCGATCCTTGGAGCGTTCCCTCGGCTCAAGGAGGCAGGGCGCACGCATCTGATCACCAGCAAGATCGAGCACCCATCTGTTCTGGCCTGTTTCGACCATCTCGAAGCCCAAGGCGCGCGGGTAACACGATTGGGGGTAGATCAAGGCGGCCAGATTTCCCTCGATGAGCTGGCTCAGTCTTTGACAAATGAGACCGGATTGGTGTCCATCATGGCCGCCAACAATGAGACGGGCGTTTTGCAACCCATCTTGGAGGCAGGCCAGATTGCTGAAGAGGCTGGGGCGCTGTTTCACACGGACTTCTCGCAAGCTTCGGCTTTTGTGCCACTTGATCTCAAGAACGCGCCCATCCATCTGGCGAGCTTTTCAGGACACAAGGCCTATGGACCGAAAGGGGTAGGGGCTCTTTACCGGTCGATCCGCAAACCAAGGGTGAACTTAGCCCCAGTGATGTTTGGTGGCGGGCAGGAAAAGGGTTTGAGGGCAGGGACCCTGAACACGCCTGGCATTGCGGGCCTTGGACATGCATTTGAACTCATTTCAAAGCACATAGATCATGACCGGCAGAGGATTGGTGCCCTCCGAGACCAGCTTGAAAAGGAACTCAAAGAGACCTTAGCGGTGCGGGTCAATGGCAACACTGAGGCGCGGCTGCCAAACACAATGTCGCTCACGATCGACGGTGTTGTCCCACAAGCACTAATGCAGAAGCTAAAGAACGAGGTCTGCTTCTCCGCATCGAGCGCCTGCGCCACAGAACATGTCGAAACCTCTCATGTTCTACTTGCCATGTTCGGCGACACTCCTAGGGCGCGTAATGCGTTTCGTTTGGGCTTGGGACGACAAACACAGGCCGCCAAGATCAGGGCAATAGCCGAGCAATTCCGTCACAAGACATCAGAGCTATTGCTCATTAGATCAAATGCTTAGGCTATCTTCGGAAAAAGCCTGCTCAATAATTTTAGAAAAATCTCTTAAAAATTCCTCGCCTGAGTACGGTTTCGTATCCCTTACACTAGAGAGGTAATCATACCCGCCACTCGCATATGCATTCATTCTACGCATGCCCGCATCCGTCAATTGGTTAGGACTACTTGGATCAACGAGACGGCGAAACATATCGCGTACTGGCTCCCGTTCAAAAACTTCTATCCCGCCCTTCTTGAGCTCTGCCATGACCAACAGGCCGATGAGAAAGTTGCTCGCCTCTTTGTAGTCCTCCACGAAGTGATCAACCATCTCAGTTGTTTTGTCCTGTTCATTTGTTTGCCCGCTTGCAAAGCCGGCCAGTAGACAAAAGTAGTACTGGTCAAAATCAGTTCTGAAATGCTCAAACCCCGAAACCTCGCTGAACCATCTCTTTGCATCATTACGAATCCGGAAACGTGCCATCAGCCTACCTCCGTCTCTGCAACATCAAACTGCATGAAGTAGTCTCGATCACGCACCATTGTCGCTGTTTCTGTTCGTGTAACACCCTGAGCCGGTAAGTTGGCTTCAAGCCTTTTGGTCCCTTCCGTTCTCCTAAAGACCGTCAAAAATAGACACTCTTTGGATTTTCGTTCAAGGGCAGGCACGAAGCCCGGCCTTTCAGTGTTGATAGTGAATGCTACAAATTGCGTGCAAAGCTCCGGAATAAGTTCGCCAATGTTGCGCCGCACCCCTTCGTCAATTGGACCCGCGGGGCTGTCAACTATGAGTGGGAAGTCGTTGTTTCCGCGCTTCAAAGCACTCATCAAGAATGTATAACCAACAGATAGTTTCTGACCCGCGCTTGCTCCCCGTTGGTTGACGAGGTGTAAGGATCGATCAATTCGTTCGATCTGTAGAGGATCATTTGACAACACAGACTGCAGCCGTTCATTGGTCGCATCAAGCAACTCTGACCTGATCTTATCACGAGCTATTGCTTCAGCCTCGGCAACAACAGCTTGAAGAATGTCGGTCTTCGCCTTTAGTTCAACAGTTTCGGTAAGCCTGGCTATCTTGGCTTCCGTCTCAGCCAATTCCGCGCGAACTCGCTTCAATGAGTGAATTTCTCCAACACCCGGTTCTCCTTCGTTTGGATCATCAATGTCGCCTAAAGCGCGCCTTATCGTCTTTAGCTCTTGCGCAAGTTCGTCGAGTTCGTCTTGCCAAGACTTTAGTTCGGCATCCCCCGCATCAATCAACTTCTTTGTCAGATATTCAAGTGACTGTTCTGCTGCTTTTTTTTCGCGTACAGCTTTGGATAACTCTGACAGGGACTTGTGGAACTCTTCATTGCGATCTCCTTCGTCGCCGGAAGAAAGGTACTTTCCAATGTCGCTCTTTAGAGCATTGATTACCCCCGACTCTTCGTAGTCAAGATAACCCTTAGCTCTCTTAGTAATCTCAGCAGCTGCAGCTGCGGTCATTTCACGGCCACATATGCACTCAGGATCATTGACAAGATCACTGAAAAACTGGGCCGAGCTTGTTTCTGGAAGGCGCAAAGAGTCCAAGTTCTCCTTTAGAAGCGACAACTGATCAGCAAATTCTTGATGAACTGCAAAAGGCATTCTCATAAGTCGCATCACTGCGCCTGAGGCTCCACCAACAGACCTGTCTGCTTTCTCCCAAGCAGTTTTTGCTTCTGAATGCTCCAGTTTTGTAGTCTCAATGCTCCCAACTCTGTCAGCAATTTTCTTTTCCAAGTCCTTTTCGCGAGTTTCGCCTGAAACCAACTTCTTTACGGCCGCAGCTCGTGCTTTCTCCAACTTCGACTGCCGTTTCTCGAGAGCATCGCGTTCTTGGTTAAGCTTATCTAGAGCAGCGGGGCTCTTTGGACCGCCTTGGCTGGTCGCCTTGTCCCATTGCAACTTAGCCATGTTGGATACGCCGCTGAGCAAGTCTAGCTGGCACAAAGCGCCGATTGCTTCATCAGCTCGCCCAACACCTTGGGAAAGCAGGTCATCTGCAAATTCCCCATCGAAAATGAAGAGTCCCAAAAACTCCTCCGTCAAAAACTGACGAACACTCGGAGGGGGTTGCCAACCCTCCTTGACGCCACCTTCGCCAGGCCATGTCGAACGGTAAGTAACCGTTGCTTCGTCAAAGCCCAATATCATCTCAAAAGTCAGAGGCTTACCATCAAGCGAAAGCGTCACACTAAAGTTGCCGCTCGCGTTATCAGAACCGGGACGCCGAAAATCTCGTACTTTATCTGGCGCCCACTTTTGACCCTCACCAGAGAGAGCCGCGCGCAAAAGCTCTAGCATAGTAGTCTTGCCTGTCCCGTTTGGCATCTGGATCAATGCCACGGGAGCAGGGGAGCCATCATTTCCCTTTAGATCAATGTTAACATCGGGACAGCGCATACCCCGGACTGACCAGCCAAGTAAGTTAATCTGCATCGGTCACTCCACCGGGCACCAACTCTCTCATGACGTTCTCGTAAAAGTTCAACTCTTGTTCCGCGCCACTTTCGCCCTTGCTCTTTTCATCAAGCCAGGCTGCCAAACGGCGAGCTACAACATCCGGTTGTCCAACCTTCTTTGTCGCCTCGTAGAGAGCCGCTCGCAGTGCGGGATCAAGCGCCATGAAAATCTCCTCTTCGTACCTTCGATAAACCGGTCAACCAAACAAATCTATCTTGGTCAGCGTTCATAGTAGCCTCTCCTGGACTTGCAGGACGCACAAAATCCACAACCGTGGCCCGCTTCTCAGGGTCGTCAGGATCGATTCTTAGACACCGCCCAATCCTTTGGATCGTCTCGAGCCTCGCTCTAGCCGAAGCAAACAGTACTACGGACCTAAGAGAGCTGATATCGATGCCTTGAGATATTCGGTGACATGTTACCAAACAATCGATCTTACCATTCGCGAATTCAATCAAGTGCGCGCGGTCGTCCTCCGCGTAATATGTCCGATAGAGATGCGTGTAACTATGCAACAGTTCCAGTATTTGTTCACCGTATTCTTTGGTTTCGACAAATAAAACACTTCGCTCCAGAACTGTAGGGTTTGCCACCAAAAAATCGGAAAATACGCTAGGCTTCATCTCTGCCGTTTTGTAGATTTTCGCAATTTCTGTCCACATTTCCTCGCGACTCATTGGTTTACCTTCACGCTCACGGGCTGCTTTCTTTGCATACACAAGTTGAAGCCGCTCGCGATCGTTCTGAGTCAATTCGTAGTGCAGAGGAATGTAGTCGAATTCGGCAAGGACACCTCTAGATATCGCTTTTTCAAGAGAAAATTCGTACAGTACAGGACCGATAGCATCTGTAATGAACTCATTACCGACCTGATCATATGCTCTCTCAGGCGTTGCACTGAGCCCCAACCGGTATTTGAATTCATCGTGCTTCCCTTGAAGCGAAGCAACTAAGCTGGGAGCAGCAAGTCCGTGGACCTCGTCGTGAATTATGGCTGTTCTCTGCTTCATCATCGTCGAAAGACGATCAATTGCCTTTCGCAGTTGCTGCCGTGAGATAACTAACAGCGACTTAGAAGCATCTAGAGCAAACTCTCCCGCTTCATGATATCGCTCGTAGTGGCGATACAATACCCAACTCGGCCCTTGTTCAACATTCCAAGATCGGAGCTCATCGAACCATTGATCAAGTAGATCTGTGCCATCCATCGTTACGATAGCAGCATCGATCTCGGCGTTATCAATCAAAGAGGAAAGTATCTTTAGAGCCGTTCTGGTTTTCCCTGTTCCGGTCGCCATCTCTAGAATGCCAGCTTTGCTTTTCAGGAACGCTGAAACGGCCTCGTCTTGGTGCTGCCACCTAGGGTCGACTTGAATACCTTCTTCGGGCGGTTCAGTATTCCTGGAAGTAGGTTTTTTTTTGGGTGCCCGCTCGATGAGTCGAGCAATAACTGAAGGGGACGGCTCCAAAACAGACAGGCCTTGAGCCTGGTTTGCCCAAGCTTCCAGAAATTGATCTAGCTTGACCTCAACTCGCTCCTGCTCTCCGGGGAACCAACTGCGGTAGACATCGATTGACTCGTAGTTCCTTCTATGTCCACTAATCGTCTCGTTGGCTGATCCTGTGAATGCAATTATTTCACCATCAAAAAACTCAACAATCCCAATTTTTTCGTGGAAAACACCAGGCTCTGAAACATGATGAGGAAAAGCAAATTTTATCTGCAGACGGTCGTTTGCAACCAGCCAAGCAAATATCTCTGCGCGATTCTTGGTGTCAGTCGGATTCTCTATTAGGTCCGTTATCCTTTTAATTATGTTATCAACCAACACCCGCCGCAGTGCTCTAACCTTCTCCGGATCCTGAAGGGTGCGAAGCGTAGCCGCATCGGCTTGCGAAAGTTCCGGTGAGGCTATTATTTGAACTACCAAATCTCCATCATTGCGAGCGTCTAGTAGTGCATCCGCCCAATTCAGAAGCGCGGAAGTCGAGAAGTAACCCACTGCTCTGCGGTACAAAGCGGCTTGAGCGAGACAAGGCTTGAAGAAGTCTTCTGAAAGATCATCTTGTCCGCTTCGATAGTGGCTTTTGACCTTAATTTTTGGCCCTTTGTCAAAGTCCTCTCCCGCCACTGCGTTTACTCCTCCAAAAGCCAATCTAGTGTCGCTTCTTTGCGCTCAAGACTTCTTATTTTAGCTTGCTCGTACAGAACTTGCTCTAAGGGATCATCGACGGTGTCATCGATGGGTTCTTGCTCCTGATATGAAACGAGCATCGCGTGAAAAGACGAGTTGTCTACCCAATCATCAGCTTCAATCGATCGTGCTCGATCACGTAACTCGGTCCCAAGCCTACTATCCCAACCTGCCTCACCGCCATTGATCCGGTATGTCTCGTCCAAACTACTATACAGTTGACGAGCAACAGGCGTGGCACGATGAGGCTGTTGCCATCGGTAGCCAGTCTTTCTGGTTTCTTCTATGGCACCCAATCGCAACAAGAGTGCAACAAGTCCAGCACCTGTATGGGAATCCAGCTTTCGCCCAATTAACCTATTGGCTGCTATCCAGTTGAATGACCCGGTGTGCCAAGCATGAAAGCAAGCAGCAAAAAGGCGATCTAGAGCTGGCATAACAAATGCTGCTTGATGCCTGAGTTCTGTACCCAAACAGTATTGCGCTTTGGTATCTCTTAGGCGGCTCCAGGCTAAGGTCTGAGCAGCGCCAGTCGACCAATCATCGACTTCTGCAATGTGTAATAGCGAAGCGAATACTTTAGCTGTTCCCGAGTGTCTGGCCCAGGCGCAGATCGCTTGCTCAGCCATAGGTGTCCAAAGCGGAAATATCGATCTTGGTTCACCAGCATAACGTGCAATCGCATATGCTCTTGCTTGAAACTCATTGAGAAGTACGGGCCAGCCTTCTGGCAACTCTGCTCGGAAGCGACTTACATGGCTTGGCATGCCGTAAACACCCGGTAGAAGCCTCACGAACAGGTCTCGCCTAGTCAGCAGAATAGGACCGATACTATTCACCGATCTACCCTCAGGCAAAAAAAGCGAAGCATTGTCCATTAAATCGACCAAACGGGTCGGACCATTTTTCTCCAAATATGCTTCTAGAGCATAAGCAATCGTCCCAGAATCTACTTCTGGAGCCGCAAGCGGCAGAGCGTCGGTTTCGTTAGCATCAATGTGAGCAGAACCCGCTTCTCCGATTGCGGTCCAAAATCCGTCCTCAACTTCCAGGAACAAATGTGGGGCCGCTTGCATTACAATTTCGGCGTCCCGCACCGTACACGGATCATCTGGGAATCGAGAGTGGTAGCTTTCAATAAGCTCCTCTACCAAACCAAACCTCACCGATGCGAGTATTGCATGCAGTCGAACAAGGCGCCGAAGCCGTGCCCCGACACGACCAGGAAGTAGGTAGCCCAAATAGACCTGCTTGTTCAGTACAAGGTATGCTACTGCTTCGACAAAATCTTGCTCACCTTCTGAAACAAGCCCGACAATAGCTTGGGGCAGGGGGGCAGAACCTAAGTCTCGCAGTGTAGTGGTCACTCTACCAAATTTGGCTATATCGGCTTCCCTGGACAGCCAGCCAAATTCTTCAGGCACAGCAATTGCTTCGATCCAATCTTCCAGCTTCAAATCAATGATCTGCAACGCAAGTCGGGTATAGGGCTCTATGAGGCGTCTACGTTCAACTAACTGATCATTTGTGAGCCAAAATTTTCCCTCTGAGAGTGTAGAAAAAATTGTGGCTCCGTTTTGTTGCAAAAGATCGATGATGGGAAAACGCGCAATCCGTTTTCTTATCCGTTTCAATGCTTTGGATTCAATTTGCCTAATTCTCTCTCTTGTCACCCCTTCCGTTGCGCCAATCTCTTCCAATGTCTCAGGTAGCTGTTGCCCGATTCCATTGCGCCTATGAAGAATCATCTTGGAACGTGGTTCTAGTTCGTCCAGGAGCCATTCCAATCGCTCGACAAGCGATCCATGTTCTAAGGCGATATCGCCGTGGGCGTTCGGTAAAGCTGGCTCAAAGTCTTCTGAGGTTTCATCAAATTGATCCAAAGCATCTTGCAGCCCTGGCGGGATGGAGCCAATCAGCCAATTGGACAAAACCAACGCATCTTGGCAACCATGAGCAGCGAGCCTGCGTGAAACATATTCCAGAATAAATTCCCGAAGCTCGTCGGCTGAGGCCTTCCCAAAATTCCCTTTGTGTCTCATTTGGGCAAGGCTTCTGTCGAAGCTATCAATGAAGTCTCGCAACATCAGCGAGCACAGATCATCAGACTTTAAAGCAGCCTCGAGCCGAGCTGAGAATACCTGGCCAACGATCACTTGCTCCACGCTTTCGTTGGCAAAAATGCTCAAGAGGCGGTCTTTTACGATGCTTTCCTTCATCGCACTTGGGCGAAGTGCGAGCTTGTCTTCAGCAGCGTCTTCAATGAGTTTCTCTAACTCCCGCGCGGTTTTCTTGCCGAAGTTTCTTACTGCGGCCTTCATCACGAGCGCGGCATTGTCACCCGCATCAATATACTGTCCGACAGT
Organism: uncultured Pirellulaceae bacterium; assembly: GCA_964471695.1. Lineage (GTDB taxonomy): Bacteria > Planctomycetota > Planctomycetia > Pirellulales > Pirellulaceae > CAYYHV01. The sequence continues at coordinate 1,412 of CAYYHV010000302.1, read as the reverse complement.
CTCAAACGGCAGCGTTCCAGTATTACTTGCGGCAACTATACAGTTGTTGAGCCGAACAGATGTATTGGACGTCTCAACTAATTCTAGAATACTTAGATCTCTCGAAAACATTCGCGTTCCAGATACATTTTAGGCAAAATTCTCATCGCTTCCGTTCTAGGTTCAACCTGGCTCAACCGCTCCGTCGTCCAAGTAATTTCGGTAAGCACGCGCCAGCGAAAACAGTCTCCCAGGTCGTGATGTCCCACTGCTCGGAGAAAGTTTCTCTTCAATTTGGGATGCTCCCATATCCAGTAGCAATATCAAAGCGAGATCTGCGGAATGTGGATTCAATCCTAGCTCTGTTCTACCCGTCTCCTCTAGATAGGCATTAAATGCCTCAATTTTCGAAAGTGCCTCCGCGCTACCAAGACCCAATCCTTTTGTAGCTCCATCCATTTTCTCAGCCGACGAAAGATCGAGGATTGTCGCCGCGTCATATGCTGGCCCAGCATTGACTGAAAGGTCTGCGTCAGGAAAGTAGGGACGAAGACGCGCCACGAAATCGTGCACATCAGCGAAGTCGCCGGTTTGCGCAGTCATACGTGCTATGTTTGCAGCCAATAATCGAGTGATCGCTGCATCACCAGCTCGCGTCAAATGGCCAAGAGCCTCAAGCAGGCCAATCTCTGCTGCATCAGGTCCACCTCCTTCGGGCTTGTAACCGATATCGTGCTCTATCTCGTTCCAGACATGCGCCATCATCGAACAAATCTGTATCTCGCAACTGGCTCCTCGCAGATTCTCGAAGTTACCAACGAGTTCATCTTCAGGCAGATAAACTTGGCAGTGCGTTGCTCGATAGAATTGCCCTTTCTCTGGGAAAAGCTTGTCCTTTAGATCGACCTCTACTGGCTCCCCAGCCGGACCACAAAAAATCTTGACGACCATGTCTGCTACAACAGCTTCATCCTCGGGCCGGTAGGTTGCAATCCTCACGCCAGCAAAATCGCCAATTTGCTCGAAAACTTCGTCTGCATTTGAGTAGGTCTTGTCAGATCGACGAGCGAAACGGCGAAGCTTGCCCTCAAAACTCCTGACAGTCTTAGTTCTCGACGTGACCTGCGCACGGATTGCATTATCCTCTATGACAGAAGAGCGACACAGATCTGCAACGCGGCTAGCAAGTTTGATGTAGCGATCACGTTCTCTGTCGTAGCGAGTAACCGCGTCTTTGATGGTCTTGTCAGAAATGGGCATCAACACTTGCTCGCAGTAAGATAACTGCGAACACTGTTTCATAACGGCTAGTTCGCGAAAAGCCCCTACGAAAAGATAGGGTCTACCCTCCAAATCCGACTATGCCGCACTGAGCATCACTGAAACCCACTTAACAGAGCTGCGGCCCAGTAGATCATCTTGTTCCCCCAGCA
>CAYYHV010000301.1:3686-9803 GCA_964471695.1 uncultured Pirellulaceae bacterium | reverse complement strand
CTAATCTTCGATGCGGGTCAGGCGATGTCTGATCCCTTGCCTGGTCATGGCCATTGCGATCTGTTGACATTCGTGGGCTCGGTCGAGGGAAACCGCTGGTTTGTGGATAGCGGCGTTTTCGACTATGAGGACAGCCCGATGCGTGCTTACTGCCGCAGCTCGGTCGGCCACAACGTGACGACGATTGACGATCGCAACCACTGTGATGTCTGGTCAAAGTTTCGCATGGGTTATCGCGGGCATACCTCCAAGCTTAACAGCGGCCGAACCGAAGACGGATTTGATTTTGCATTTGCGTCTCACAATGCCTATCGGCGCTGGAATGTACCCCGTGTTTATCGGGTGATGCTCACGAATCCCAAGGGCAGCTGGATTTGCCTCGATTACGCGCCTCGCAACTCAGAGCAGCGATTTTCAGGCCGACTGCATCTCGCACCGTCACTGACCATTAAAGACATTAATCGAGAAAGTACGCAGAACCTGACAATTCGGGACGACGTGCATGTAAGACAGTTGCATTTCTCGAAAAATGCTAAGCTTGAGTTCGCGAAGGGATGGTATTGCCCTGAGTTCGGCAAGAAAATGAACAAGGAGGTGATTTGCTACACTGCCCCGGACACGATTGCGGGAATGGGATGGGTGTTTTCAGAAGCCGATTGCGATGTGCAGCTTGAGATTGATGAACTGGCGGCGCATTGGACGATTGATGGGAAGTGCGGAAGTTTTACTTGGAGTCGGTTGTGGGGGTAGCCGACTGGTTCATACCGTTGATACGGTACCGAAATATTGTGCTACTTATTTGCTCACACAACACCATGGCCAAGTGCAAAAACAATGGCAGGATAGCGATTCGGAACCGGTGTCTGGCGTCACACGACTCGTGCAATTCCAGTTGTGAGTCAATTCCAATCGTCGAAGGGATCGCCTGATGTTTCGACGCCAACGCCGAAAAATGAAACGGGCTTGGGTCGACTTCAAACGCGGCCTCAGCGATCGCTTGTTCCGTCGCTCACGGAAGGCAACGCAACCCCTCCAAGTGCTAACGTCGGTAGTATCAAAACTTTTCCTGCAGCTCTTTGACACGAACAATTTTCGATTCTTCACGCGGCCGATCGGCGCATTTACGAAGGGTCTCTTTAATGCCGTGGCAGGAATTGCTACGGGTTTGTCCAACGCAGTTGGCCGAAGCGCCAAATCGTTCGCAGCGATCGTCAACGGACTGATCCCCCGATCGTTACTGGCAAAACTTGCCGCTCCCTTCAAAGCCGTCGGTGGTTTCCTGGGAATGATGCTATCGGTGATTTGGGCACCGATTCGAGACCAGTTGCTCGAATCGCCGCTGGTCAAATGGGTGATCGCCAAGCTCAAGCCACTTTGGTACCCCTTCGTTCTACTGGGAAGCTTCGTCGTTGAGTGGTTTAAGACGCGACAACTCAGCCAAATCTACGGCGGTATACCGGCTTTGGCATTACTCGCATTTGCGATGCTATTGGCGACCAAGATGGCCTATTCCAATACCGCATCGATCGTCAGACGCTATCGGGATCTTTCTTTCAAGGCGGCTGAGGAAAACGATCTGGCGACAGTCAGTTTGTGTACGAGGAAACTTCAGCAACTGGGAGTTTCGACGGACCAGTCCGAGTATTTCGCCGCGATAAAACTGGAAGAGGATAACAAGATTTCAGAAGCCGTCGAGCGGATGCAACAGCTGGCCGACCTCGAAGGGGCGCGGGACGGCGAATTGGGTTTTGCACCGGCACATTACTGGATGGCCAGTCGTCTCCTTAACGGCGCAATTGAATTGCCGCGGGCGGCGCAACTGGCGCAAGCCGAAGAGCATCTGAAGTATTTTGATGACTTGGAACCGGAAAGTTCAGCCTCCGATGGCCTTTGGGCTCAGGTCTACTCGGCAACCGGACGACTCACTCTGTCGACGGAACGTTTGCGAAAACTGGTGGATCGGGTTCCTGAATTGTCTTTTGATCTTTTTTCGATGAGTCTGATTGCGGGCGACCTCACCAATGCACGTCAGGACGCGCTCAAACTGAAGAAACACTTTGAGACTCTCGACTACAAGGCCTTCTCCGTCTTGGAGTTTATCCGCTGGGCTCAGGCCCATGAGATCACTTCCGATCTTGCGGGAGCGCGCAGTGTGTTGGGCAAGGGGCGTGAAGTCTGGCCCGACAATCAGCAGCTTGCCGTGCTGGCTGGACGATCTTCCCTGGCACAGTATGACTCGATTGCGAACATCCAGTCGGCTCCCGCGGAACGACGCGTTCAACTGTTACAGGATGCGTTGTCGACGAAAGCTGTCGATAAAGACGTCATGCAACGCGTGGCTTATCTCTACCGCCAGCGCAATAGCTCACGCATCGCCGACTTGACGCTGACACGATTATTGGAAGATGCCAATACGCCAGGAACCATACATCTTCATCTTGGTTCGGCTGCCGCGATGGAAGGCGACACCGAAACGGCTCGAAAATTGATGCAGCGCAGCCTGGAATTGGCCCCAGATAGTCCTCTGGCCCACAACAACTATGCATGGTTGCAATCGAATTCGGAACCTCTGAATCTCCCAGCGGCGCTGAAACTGATTAATCGAGCCGTCGAGCTGGACCCCGTCGATTATCGCTTCCGAGAAACCCGTGGAAAAATCTATCTGGCGATGGAAGACTGGGAAAAGGCTGTCGAGGATCTAGAGTACGCCATTAATGGATTGCCAAACCTGGAAGGTGTCCATGAGTCCTTGGCCAGCGCTTACCGGAAACTCGGCAAAACCGAACTGGCGCTGGCTCACGAGGCAGAGGCAAAACCTAAACAATAAACGGCGTTCGTACGCACGTCCGACTCAAGGTTGAAACTGTGAAACACAAGATACACATGCTGATTTGGCTGATTCTGGCAATCGTGCCGACGCTGAGCTTTGCGGATTTGACGCCCAATGAAGTTGCGATTCTGGCGAATGGTGCCAGTCGCGAGTCCGTGGCTTTGGCTGGATACTACGCCAAGCAACGGAACATTCCGATTCAAAACATTTGCCGAGTCACGATGCCGACTGACGAAGTCCTCAAGGGCGCGGAATGGACCAAGACGGTACGGCCTGCCGTACAAAGCTGGTTGTTGAAAAATGACCGTTCAAAAACTATCCGCTGTATCGTGACCGTTTGGGATGTCCCACTGAAGATTGATCGGATACCCGATCCAACGCGGGACGAACGCGTAAAATTCCTGAAGGTACAACGTGCTAATCGTATTCGCTCAATCAGATCCTTGATCGACGAAGTTGCATCCATGGCGCCGGAGGAATACGAAAAACTACGCCAAATCGAATTGGAAAAGGCCAAGGCAGCGGCGAATAACGATGCGACCAAACCCGAGGAACCTCAAAAGTCTGATATCGCCTTGCTGCGCGACGAAATTCAAAAATCAATCACGCGACTTCAGACTGCCGTATTGCTCCTCGACGACGATGAACGCTCAAAGATCCGAGAAGACATCGAGTTGATCGTCCGCAAATCGGCTGGTGAAAATGCGCTATTCGCTAGCCTCACTCAGATGCTTCAGACTGCCGGTAAGGCATCCAGTGCAATGGCCAGTCAATTCCAATTGCTTAAGGGCCGAAATTCGCTTTTTGTCGAAGCGCGTTTACTGGCCGAGGCTCAACCATACACTCCGAACCGCGACATCCTCTTGCTTGATCTGGTCACACGGCACATGGGGTTGATGGGTAGCGTTGAGTGGATCGACCAGCATTTGGAGTTTCTCAAGATCTCTCAAACGGCAAGCAGTTTTGACAGTGAATTATCACTTGTTTTGTGGAAGGACTACGCGACGACTCGCTGGCAATCGAATTACTTGAACGCTGGATTTGCCGAGAGTTCTTTGTCGGACAATTACCCCGTCATCATGGTGTCGAGAATTGATGCACCCACGTTGAAACGCGCAAAAACACTCATCGACACAGCCATCCGAGTCGAGAAAACAGGCCTGAAGGGTGATGTGTATCTGGACGCACGTGGATTGTCAGTGGACCCGAAGAAGCAGAACGTAAACGGCTCGTACGAGCAGTATGACAAGTCGCTCATTCTTGCGGAGAAAGTCCTCGAAGAGACGACCGACCTCGCGGTGACTCTGGATCGCACACCGGCTTTGTTCCAACCGGACAGTTGCAAGAACGCAGCACTTTATTGTGGTTGGTATTCGGTGGCGAAGTATGTGGACGCATTCGACTGGAATCCGGGAGCCATTGCGTATCATCTCGCGAGTAGCGAAGCCGCGACTCTTAAGAAACCCGAAAGCGAGGTTTGGTGCAAGAAACTGCTGGAAGATGGGGATGGCGTTTGTGCTACGATTGGCCCCGTCTATGAACCGTACCTGATTGCCTTCCCTCGACCGGATCGTTTCTTTCCGGAACTGCTTTCCGGCAACACCTTGGTGGAAAGTTACTATGCAACCAAGTCGTTCAATTCCTGGATGATGGTCCTCATTGGCGATCCACTTTACCGTCCGTATAAGCAATAGCGTTGTGGATCGCGCCGGGCCGCCGTGGCTCGTCGACTTGGTGGCGCACGCCCGCATACCATGGCGAGTTGTCCACCCAGCAAGTCGCCCGCTATTGGGGGCGCGTTTCTGTCAAGAGTCGCAACGACTTAGTCATCCAATTCTCAGGCGGCAGGATTGGCACAGCCGTACTGCAGTCTTCGGCTGATTCTAAAACCGCGACTGACGCGACTCGGTTCAGCCAAAATCTCGGACCAATCGTCCGATTATCACCAAAAGTCGGGTGAAGATTCGCGGAGAATCGGCTCGAAATTCTTTTCAGTTTCTGTTCGGTAAGTTACGCTGGAGCTTGATGTAGATCATCAAGAAACATGAGATCGCAAGGATCATCTCTGGCGAACGAATCGCCACGTGTCCCACCTAATTACCCTGCCGTTTTCATTGACCGACCACACTGCTCTGGTGATTCGACAACTATGCAGCGATTGCTCTACGAATATCAAGAAAAGTGGCACCAATGCGTGCAGTCGCTGAAGCAGCGTGTTGTACGCGGGCTGTCGATGATGACTTATCCCATTGAAGTGTTTACCGAAGTTACCGGTTGGCTGATCAGCTATTTCATCGGCGGTTTGATCGGAAAGCTAATCTACCCATTTGTGGCTTTGGGCTTTTGGCTGCAACCCAAATCGGGTCAGGGCGAGTCTTTCAAGTTTCTGAATTACCTTACCCTGCCATTCGCGATGTTTGGCGAAGCCATGGCATCCATCGCGCAGCGCATCGCGAACCTCAGATTGTTCCGCTACTTGCTTTTACCGTTTGAGTGGTCGGCCAGTCTCTTTGCTAATATTTTTGCGGGCATCGTGAATGCACGTATCTTTGCAGCGTTGGGGTATGGACTGGAAGTGATTACCCAAGCAGCGGTAAGTTTCGGGGGCAAGTGTATGCAGCTTGCGTTTGGAAATCGCGTCGCCAGAGTGATAACGCCGCATTGGGTCCTTCACAGACCTTCGGGAGAGCCTCGGGATTTTGCCTACCCGTTTCGGTCGGTAGCCCATTTCGTGACGGCTTGGGTACACACGCGAAACTACCGCGCAATGCTGGGCGGCATACCAGCGGCTCTTTTAATCATCGGTGCCGGCGGCTTGGTGATTCGATTGTCGTTGTTAAACGCGCAAGGCGTAGCCGCCAACTATCAACGGCTCGCTCAAGAGTCGTTGAAGGAAAATGATCTCGTGACGCTGGAGCTTTGCAATCGCAAGCTGGAGCGGTTGGGAATCACGACGGAACGCAGCGAGTTTCGTGCCGCCGCTGCCCTCGAAGAAGACGGGAAGCACGACGAAGCCGTAGCCAGAATGGCGGCTTTGGCGGATCCAGAGCAAGGCGGATTTGCCCCAGCCCACTTGTGGATGGCGGCGCAGTTTGTCACGAACAAGATCCAGATGCCACGTAGGAAGCAGCTTGAGTTGGCTTCGACTCATCTCAAGTGGTTTGGGAAATCTGGCCAAAGCGACTCGCGGGCCGATATCTTGTGGGCCGAAATTCACTCCGAATTTGGCAACCAGAGCAGCGCCTACGAGCGACTGGAAAAGCTGGTCGATAGTTACCCGGAGTTTT
>CAYYHV010000301.1:2492-3676 GCA_964471695.1 uncultured Pirellulaceae bacterium | reverse complement strand
TCGACATGTTTGTTTCCAGTATCGAAGCAGGGAAAATCGACGCTGCTCGCGAAGATGCAATGCGACTCAAGTCGTACCTGGCGACCAAGGACGAAAATGAGCTGACTGTCGAGCAAGCATTTCGGCTAGCCCAAGCCCATGACGTGTTGGCTGATCGCTCGTCGGCTCGTCGTGTTGCCTCGATGGCTCTCCAGAAATGGCCCGAAGAGATGCGGTTGCGGGTCTTGGTGGGGAAACTCGCAATCGGCGAGTACGATCGCATCAGCAACATCGAATCGGCCAAAGTCTCCCAGCGGATGAAATTCCTTCAGGAAGCGATGAAATCCGGAGCCGTAGATGCTGAGCTGTCTGTGCGACTGGCAGACTTATACACCAAGCGGTCGACTTCTCCCGCCGCAGCTTCGACGGTCAAAGCATTGCTTCTGGCCCCAGAATCGCCAGCCTTCGTCTTCTTCCAGTTCGGAACACAAGCCGCGCTGGAGGGGGATACAACGACGGCAAGGAAGTTTCTCAAGCGAACTTTGCGAATCAATCCAGATGATGCCAACGCATTGAACAACATTGCATGGTTGATGGCGAATTCGCAGCCCAAGGACTTGCGCACAGCCATTAAGGCTGCCAACAAAGCCTTATTGTACGAGCCCAGGAATTTCCACTTCCGCGAAACGCGGGGGCAAATCCACTTGGCTCGGGAAGAATGGCAGATGGCGATTCAGGATCTTGAATTTGCCTTACCCTACCTCGGTACTGAAAAGGCCAAAACCGTTCGGCAATCCTTGTCGGCGGCGTATGAGGCATTGGGCAAAACCAGGCCTGGCTATTAGTACCCTTGGTTACTCTACAACCAACTAATTGATGGCTCTCTTGGGAAACATTCGAGTCCCTACCATCTTCATGTTTCGCGAAAGTCTTTCCGCAAAACGACTTAGCGATGTCTCACACTAGCCACCCTCCATTCGTGGGGTTCAACAATCTGGAAATAAGCCGAAAGTATGTCTCTTAGCTATCACCACACTAGGAGAACGAGACCATGAAATTGTACGCGGTGCCAGTCGCCATCCTGTCGATCCTCGTCAGCACTCATGCTGACGCCGGAATCGTAATCTCACCAGAAGTCGAAGGTGGTGGGGCCCCCGCCCCCCCCGGCGCCCCAACGGAATTAAAATCGGGGGAGAACAAAATTT
>CAYYHV010000301.1:349-2482 GCA_964471695.1 uncultured Pirellulaceae bacterium | reverse complement strand
CCAGAAGTCGAAGGTGGTGCTGCCGCGGACCGCGCGGCAGCAGAATCGAATTTAGACTCGTGGAAGAACTCATTTTCTGCGGGAACGCAGTTTGCGATGCCCAATCTTTTCGGGAGTGCCACGGATGATGACGCTACCGGCACAGCGGGATTTACGACCATGAATTCCGCGGGCACAAGTTTCAGCCATCAGCTTGATTGGTCGGTTGGCATAATGAACGTACCTCTAACGGGCGGGAACCCTTCGCCAACTTCCGCTGACTTTGTCCCACTAACGCGGAGTAGCGGAACGGGTGGAAGCGTGACGTATGCCGCAGGTGGCAGCATGCAGGGAAACGCACCGATCCCCGACTCGTACAATGCAATCGATGGACTGAACTCGGTACTGACAAGTGGGTGGACCGGTACGAATAGCAGTGGGGCAACTGTCAACTCGAATGATGGGCTGGAAGCGCTGCGGCTTGACTTTGGGGCTTCTACAGACGGGATCTTTGATTTCGGCTTTTTCATGGGTGACGTCGAGTCACGTAGCGCAGGAACTGTCGGCGGTCTCCTGATGTACGACGTCAACGGGAACCTCATTGACGATCAGGATATCGTGTATGGGAACCTGAACGGTACGAACTATTCTGAAACGACATCAACAGGAGCGGCCGGTGTCGTCAACAACACGACTGACCAGTGGGGAAATAACTCGTCAGCGTTTGTTTCTTTCAGCAGCTCGGTGGCAATTGGAGAGGTCTTTCTGTTCGTTGGAGATGACGACGAGAACGATACGGGCAGCTCTGAGCACCTTTCGATCAGCGGACTAAAGTTCGCGGCGGCAGTTCCCGAGCCGAGTGGATTTCTATTCCTGGGGCTCATCGGATTGATATCCGCTGGATTCCGACGATGGAATAACAAATAGTTAGGAAGTTATGCAACTTCCTTTGACATCCGGAGTCGCCATTCTGGGCGGCTCCGGATAACGTTCGGCATCCCTTTTTTGGAGGAAGATCTCTATGTTTTCCGGCTAGCAATCTTGGCTGCGAAGTACAAGAATACTCACTTATAAGGAATGTGAAGTTTGACTGTATTATCGCAATGAGGAAACCATGGTTTTTCGCACACTTGTAGCCTTAGTAATTTTCATGACGTGCCGGTTTTGCAGTGCTGACTTGGTGAGCGGGAATTTCACATTTAATGGATCGAATGGCACAAATGTTTCGACACTGACCTCATCTCATTCCGATGCCAACAGTTCTTTCGATGTTCGACTGACCGTGACGTCCTCGGCTGCCACAGGTTCACCTGTAATTCAAGGCAACAATTTGGGGCATAACTTCGGCGGAGACAATGACATTGACACTTCGGGAGAAGACTTTTCATTTTCGATTGAAATCATCAACTTCGTCGACAACACGGGCGGTTTGGTTAGTCTCAGCGACTTAACTTTTACTGGGATCAGGGCTATCTCCGGCAACGGATCAACGGATAGCGGTACATTTCAAATCGCCGGTAATTCGCACACTTGGATAGATGCGAATACGGGCACCGACTTTACTGGGCACGATATTTCGGATCAGACTTTCGATTTGCTGCTCGTTAACTCCAATGCTACGTTTACGAATTTCGATTACAGCTTCAACGGTGGTGACGGCCATCGTTTGGACAACCTAGGCTATCAATTAGACAATTCGGTTTCTGCTGTACCTGAGCCTTCCGCATTCATATTCCTAGGTATTCTCTGCTGCATCTATGGACGCCAGAGGAGTTTTCTTAACGATGTCGCCTAGAAAGGGTGCCGCCGAAAAGCTAGTTTGGTAGACAATCAAACCTGTGAAAACAAATGAGTCTCTTTTGTCGTCACGGTTTTCAAGGCCGAATGGCGGAATTGGCAGACGCACGGGACTTAAAATCCCGTATCGGGTAACCGGTGTGAGGGTTCGAGCCCCTCTTCGGCCACTGTCTTTTAGTTAGCTCTCAGCTTGCCACCAAAAACCGACACTTTTGTCGGTTTTCTTATTGGCAAATTCTTCGATATTTTTCTGAATGACGTCAATTCTGTGACGGGATTCTAGCGCCGTTTGCGATTAGTACTCCAGAGAGAGGCTATAAACTTACCCCATTTCCCCTGCGTCGGGGGGCTCCAGCT
>CAYYHV010000301.1:0-339 GCA_964471695.1 uncultured Pirellulaceae bacterium | reverse complement strand
CTGGGAACTCCCGTCGCATTTTTTATGCGCCAAAGTGCTGAATAAGCACATTTCGATCGCCTACCGGGCTGTGAGCCCATTGAGATGGCTGAGCCGGCACATGTCGCAGCCGTTTGTCGACCGCGATTTCGCCGCCGGCCCGGACGGGCCCCTTGTAACCGCTGCCTCGGAAGGTGCCTCTACTGCGCTGTGGTGGACTCGAACCGATAACAAAAAAAGGCTCCGCAGTGCCTGCGGAGCCTTGTGAGTCACTCGCTTTGATCGCTTATTCGACTAGCGACGGCTTCGAACCAATCCAGCGAGTCCTAGCAGAAGCAATAGGCAAGCCGATGGTTCGGC
>CAYYHV010000300.1:0-9838 GCA_964471695.1 uncultured Pirellulaceae bacterium | reverse complement strand
GCCTTGAAGAAGCGCGGATTGATCAAGCAATGAAGCGCGGCGCGATTTCGAGCGTATCCGTTGCCCAAACTGCTACGTTTCAGGAAAAACCGGTTTCGCCGTCCAAACCACTCGTTGCAATCTGCGGCGCACTTCTGTGCATCATCGGGCCGATTGCGATTGCATTTGCACGCGTGATGTCGGACGACACGCTGATCTCCAAGCAGGCTGCAAGCGAATCGCTTGGCGTTCCGGTCTTGGGCGTAATTCCGCAATCTCGATCGTTTGCCAGCGTTTCCATTTAGTAGAACCACACATCAATGAATAAGATTTTGTCGGAGCAATCCATGATCCAAAAGCCTGCAACAACACCCCCGTCGACTCACCTTCGACGCAAGGGCAACGCGGCTCAAAATGAACGCATTGATTCTGTCCTTCTGCGTATTGAATCCATTCGAGCAGAAAAAGGCTATGGCTCGTACGTGTTGGGAATATCAGGATGCGATCGGCGCGTGGGCGTAAGCACGATTGCAGGCAACCTGGCGCTGCGTGCGGCCGAAATGACGCTCGGCAATGTACTCTTGATTGATGCCAACTTGTACAACCCCAAGCAGGCTTCGCATTTCAAGATCGGCAACTCGAATGGCCTGGCAGATGTCTTGACAGGCACGGCGAAATGGAATGACTCGTTGCGAAATGGAGTCGTCAACGGGTTGAACGTGCTTGGAGCAGGAAAGTATCGAAGCGTCCAACAAGTCGCATTGACGCCTGATCTGTTGAACGGGCTCATGAACGAACTGAAGGAAGAGTTCGACTTAATCATCGTCGATCTGCCTCCAGTTCGCAGCTCGGGTCGCTCCATGTTACTGGCAAGTCAGGTTGACGGCGCGATTCTGGTTCTCAACGCCCAGGAAACCCGCGCCAAAGATGCGGAAGCCGCCATCGAGACTTTGCAGGACAATCGAGTTGAAGTCGTCGGCACCATCCTCAATCGGGCCAAAAAGACGCTACCTCGTTGGTTGGAGCGGCTCTTCTAGATCGCAACGTCATCGTTAAAAGATCGACAAGTTTCAAACGGCTTTCACGAAGCAAGCCATTCCTCGCAAGGACGCCTCGCCCTTTGAGTGTGAGTTCATGAGTACGGTTGGCACCGCTGCGCAATACATCGCAGGGCAATCAAACAATCCCAGTCCAAATCGCGTGATGGCGTTCGAGATCGAAGTCGAAGGCCACCACCCTGGATACGTGCGCAATTTTGCTCAAGCGTGGGTTCGACACAAGGTTCCCGCCCGACTGGATTTTGTCGTAACACCGAAATTTTTCCAGCTCCACCCGGATGCCGTTGAGGCAGTTCAGTCGCTTGCATCCAACGGTGTAAGCATCCAAGCCATTTCGGCTGAAGAGCAAAGCAAGATGGAGAAGGTTCCTCACCTTCGATACTTTCACGGCTGGCGTTTGTTTTGCGATTACCTCGAAAAGCTGAACGCCGATCATGGCTTGGTGATGTATTACGATTTCTTTCAACTGCCTTCCGTTCTAGGACGACGTTGCCCCCGCCCCTACTCTGGCATCTACTTCCGACCGACGTTTCACTATCACTTGCTCGACAACTATCGCCCCAACCTTTCTGGACGACTCAAAAGCCTTCGCAAGAAACTGTTGCTCAGTCGGGTGTTGCGACAACCGCAGCTCAAACGGCTGTATTGTCTTGATGAGATTGCCGTCGATTTCATGGCGAACAAATTCAAAACGGACACCCATTTCAAACATATTGCGGACTCTTTTACCGTCTACAAGTCTTCACCTTCACGGCAGGAAGAACACCGCGAGAATCTCGGAATCGAACCCGGTCGCCGAATCATGACGCTGCTTGGCGTTCTGGATAAACGGAAGGGTGTCAAAGAATTACTTGAGTGCCTGTCGCTGATTCCTGAAGACGCGGCCCGCTTGATGACAATCGTTTTGGCTGGCCGAGTCAGCAACAACCAGCATGAAGAAATTGAGGCGCTCGTCGCTGAATTGCAAAAGCGATTGAAAATCCAGATCATCCTCCACAACGAGTACATACCGGATTGCGAAGTCCAGCACTACTACGAACTCTCTGATGTCATCCTTGCGACCTATCAGGGGCACATGGGAAGCAGCTCTGCTCTGATTCGCGCCGCACTGGCGAAGAAAACCGTGTTGTCGTCGGATTATGGACTGATGGGAGAATTGGTTCGGCGTCGAAAACTCGGCATGGCTGTCGATACAACCAACCCAGCGGCTATGGCCAAGGCTCTGACGGAGCTTGCCACGGTCGACCTTGCCGGTACGTTTGATGCCACTGAGGCAAGCAAGTACGCCAGTGAAAACTCACCAGAACAACTGGCGGCTGATCTTGCTGCCATGGTTCAGTAGCGGATGCCAGGCGTGAACTCAACCACTTCGACATCCACGACAGTCCTGACTTCGGACGATCTATCCACTCTGAATTCCGTCGCCGACGCGGATTCAATTGATGTTGAGGACGAATCTCCCCAAAAGAATATCGTTCGCGCTGGCAGTGCCTTGGCGGATCAGATCATCGTTAGCGCCACAAACTTCGCCACACTCGTTCTTATAGCACGGCTGTGTGAGCAAAGCGAAGTCGGCTTATTCCATCTGGCTTGGACTGTCATTGGATTTCTGCGAACGGGGCAAGAGCGACTGATTTCCGCTCCCTACTTCGTCTTTGTCCATCAACCTGAGACGGACAAGCCATCATTTCTCGGTGGCAGCCTCGCGCATCAGTGGATATTCGCCGCGGCGAGCGGAGTCGTGACACTCGCTTTGGGATTCTGGTTTCGCGCGACTGGACAACTTCAGGGAATGAGCCTGATCCTCTTCATACTTGCTGGCTCCATCCCGTTCATTCTGCTGCGCGATCACGTTCGCGCAGTCTGTGCGGCACACTTCCACTACTCGACTGCGTTAGTCGTCGATGCTTGTGCCAGCACGATACAGATCTCGGGAATCCTGCTGCTCGCCTGGTTGGGCTGGCTGGACATTCCGCGCGTCGCCGCGATCCTTGGCTTGGCCTGCCTGGCCCCGACGATCGCTTGGACGATCCTGAGCCGGCGACGTTTCGCCATCAAAGCCAACGAAGTCCAGAAACTTTGGACGCAAAACTGGAACTACTCTCGCTGGCTGGTCGTTGCCAGAACCCTGGGCATCGGGGGCTATTTTGCCGTTCCGTGGATCGTCGTATCGCTCATGGATGAAACGAGCGCCGGTGGCTTCGCAACGGCTTCCAGCCTTGTCGGTCTATCGCTCATGTTCATCAATGGCTCGAACAACTTCTTCCAGCCCCGCACGATCCGCGCGTACCACGATCATGGCGTGAAGAAGATGGTCAAAACCATCATCCAATCAATCCTCGCGATCGGCGGGATGCTTTCCGTCGCAGTCGTCATGTTCGGGTTGGCCGGCGCAGAATTGATGGAAAGAATCTATGGTGACGGCTATGGCGAATACGGCGCGGTGGTTTTCTGGTTGAGCGTTAGCATGCTGACCGTTTCCGTTTCAATCGTATGTGGTAACGGTCTGGCCGCATTGGCCAAACCCAAAGGATACTTTATCGGTGAGTTTGCTTACTGCATCGTTACCATTGCCTCGGCTTGGCTACTGATTCCCCTCTGGGGGTTGAACGGAGCCGCATTTGCACTCGTCTGCGGCGGAATCGCCGCATCTATCGTCACCGCGCTCACCCTCGTTTATCTCGTCCGAATGGAATCCAACTCGGAAGGAGAATCACCATGGTAGAGACTCGCGCAGCCAAATCGTTGACGGACAAGATTTACGGCTTCTTCCTAATTCCGCTTCTCGTTTATGCGTTCTATGTGATCGACCACAACTGGACGGCAAGCGAGTACATCGCCTATGTAACATTTTCGTACGACGGAACGGAAAACATCACTGCCGATCGACTTGAGTCCGTAAACTATGGCTCGACCTCCTTCCGCATGATCTTGGCTGCAGTCGGACTCCTTGGATTAATCCTTCCTTCGACAAGGAAGCCGAATCTAAAGAGCCCCATTCTCTATGCGTGGCTGGCATTTTGGGGATGGCTTTTCTTGTCCGTCGCATGGTCCGTGAATACTCCCCAAACAATATTTAAGCTCTGCGTGCTTGGCGTGTTTGCGCTGTCATTCATCGGCATTACGCGTCGGCAGACTTTCGAAGATTGGAACTTCACGCTCGCAACAACTTGCTGTTGCTTTATCCTTCTCGGCATCGTTGCAGAGTTACAACTCAGGACGTTCATTCCACTTACTTCGGGCTATCGATTCACCGGCACGACTCACCCCAACACGCAAGCTGTCTACGGAACATTTGCGGTGCTTGTAGGAAGCCTCTATTTTGGCAAAAGCTGGCGCTGGACCTGGTGGTCTTTAGCATTTATCACAATCGGGTTTTCGGCAGTCGTATTAACGAAATCTCGCACATCGCTGGCCGGCATGATTATTGGGGTTTCGGCGATTCAAGCTTTGAAGGCAAGAGGCGCCAAACGCATTCTGCTGTTTGTAGGTGGACTTGGGATCGTTTCCGTCGGTTTGCTGGTGATTTCCCTATTGGGTTCCAAATCTCAGGGTAGCGTCGGAAAAATTGCGGCCATGGGGCGAACCGAAGACGTGACTTCGCTAACCGGACGAGTCCCGTTGTGGGAAGAATTGATGACCCATATTGGGAAGCGTCCTCTCCTGGGACATGGGTACCTTGGATTTTGGGATGCCGATCGAGTCGAGTACTTGGGTGACACATTCAAATGGGAGATCCCCCACGGTCACAACATCTACATTGACATGATGATTGATGGCGGAATCATCTGCTTGGCGTTGTTCCTGACTTTCCTAGGCGTACTAGCTTGGAATTCTGCAAGATTGTTTACGAGAGACGAAATCTATTCCGCCGCAATTCCGTTCGGAATCGTTTTCGTCGTCGCGCTACATGGTATTGGTGAGTCACTTTTTAAGCTTCCAACATTTTGTGGCTTCATTCTCTACAGTTTGGTTGCGAGGTCCATTTGGGCGAATGATCAAGATGCTGACATTCCACCCGATGATGACCAAGTGGAAGAAACCATGGGCTCGAATTACTCCACAGATCTGGTTGGGGTGTGAACATGCTCCAAAAAGATCAGCATGCACCCGAACCGTATCGAGTCCTCGTTGTGGGGCAGACGCCTCCGCCATTTCATGGGCAAGGAATCATGCTCCAGCGACTGGTTTCTGCCAGCATGGATTCTGTAAGACTTTTCCACATTCGAATGGAGTTTTCCAAATCGATGGATCAAGTTGGCCGGTTCGAAATCGGCAAGTTGTTCCACCTGGTTTCTATTATCCTGCAAATCTATTACCGACGAATTCGGGAGCAATCCGAGGCGCTATACTATCCACCCGCTGGCCCCAATCGCGTCCCCATGTATCGCGATATGATTATCCTGATCTCCACGCGATGGCTGTTTCGCAAGACGATATTTCATATGCAGGCCAGTGGGATATCGGAAATGTATCCCAAGCTTGGGGCCTTGGGGAAATTTCTCTTTCGAGCAGCTTACTTCCATCCAGATGCTGTTATCCGATTGTCCGAACATACCGTTGACGACACTTCCGGCTTGAAAGCTAAACGTGAATTCCTTATCCCCAATTCATCCGAAGACGAGCTGCCCCGTTTCTCACCAACCGGCGCGGCGAACGCGAACTCCGATCCAATTCAATTGCTCTACCTGGGGACGGTCTGCGAGTCGAAAGGCATTCGGGTTCTTCTGCAAGCATGTGGCCAGCTTGCAAAAAACGGATATCGCTTCCACTTGGACATCGTGGGAAGCTTCCAACCGGCTCAATTTGAAGGCGAAATAAAGTCAGAGATTGGGCGACTAAATATCACATCGCAATGTCGATTGTTAGGACAGCTCACGGGAGATGAAAAATTCGCCCGTTTCGCGCAGGCTGACATCTTCTGTTTCCCAAGTCACTATGAGTGTGAAGCGTTCCCCTGCGTACTCGTTGAAGCGATGTCCTTCGGCATTCCCATTGTCTCGACACAATGGCGGGGTATCCGGTCGATTGTGCAACAGGACAAAACCGGTATTCTGGTACCGATCAAGAGCCCACAGGCTGTAGAGCAGGCAATCACGCACTTGATCGAGTCGCCTGAAGTGCGCGACCAAATGGGGAAGAAGGCCCGTGAGAGCTTCCTGGAGAACTACACAACGAAATCTCACATTGAACGAATGGAAACGATGTTTCAGTCGGTGAGGGACTCCGACAAAAAACGGCAGAGGCAAGACAACAAGAATCCAATTACTTCGACTGTCCGAATATAATGGGACGAAACACGGGTCAAAGAGATCATCGAAGGACAACTTTGAAGAGAGAACAAAAATGAGTGTCGGTATAATCACAGGCTCGGCGGGGCTGATCGGGTCCGAAGCGGTTGAGTACTTTGTTGAGAAGGGAATTCATGTTGTTGGAATCGACAACAACATGCGGAAAGAGTTTTTCGGTGAAGAAGCTTCAACCGAATGGAATCGAAATCGCCTGGAGAAGAAGCTCGGCAAAAACTACACACACGCCGACATCGACATTCGTGATGATGCCTCAATCTTCAATCTATTCAAGGTCTATGGCGACGACATCAAGCTGGTTCTGCACACCGCGGCTCAACCGTCTCACGACTGGGCGGCTCGTGATCCCCAGATGGATTTTACAGTCAACGCCAACGGCACACTAAACCTGCTCCAAGCGACTCGTGAAGCGGCTCCCAACGCGGTGTTCATGTTTACTTCCACCAACAAGGTATACGGCGACACTCCCAACCTGTTACCGCTGATCGAGCAGGAAAAAAGATGGGAGATTGATCCGTCACACACGTATGCAAACGGAATTCGCGAAGACATGTCAATTGACCAGTGCATGCACAGCCTGTTCGGCGCTTCGAAGGTCGCTGCCGATGTGCTCGTTCAGGAATATGGGCGATACTTTGACATGAAAACCGCCTGCTTCCGTGGCGGATGCCTAACGGGCCCCGGACATTCCGGAACCCAACTCCATGGCTTCCTGTCGTACCTGATGAAGTGTGCCATGACCGGGACTCCGTACACCGTCTTTGGATATAAAGGAAAGCAAGTGCGCGACAACATTCACAGCAATGACCTGGTACGAGCTTTCGATGCATTCCTCGAAAACCCGCGTTCGGCCGCCGTATACAACATTGGTGGCGGCCGCCACAGTAACTGCTCCATGCTCGAAGCCATTGATCATTGCGAAAAAATCAGCGGCAAGCAGTTAAAGTGGGAATACTCGGATCAAAACCGAGCGGGTGACCACATGTGGTGGGTAAGCGACATCAGCCGTTTCGAGAACGACTACCCTGAATGGCAACTGCAATATGACGTGCCGGGGATCCTGCAGGAGATTCACGACCAAAACGTAGAACGTTGGGCGGTAACCTCAGCATGATCGATAAGGGAAAGCACAACATCCTTGGCGTCATGATCAATGCCGTGGACTACGAAGCCGCCGTACAGAGAATTGTCGATGCAAGCCGCAGCAAGACGCCTTTGGGGGTATCCGCGTTAGCCGTCCATGGCTTGATGACTGGCGCGCTCGATCGCGAACACCGATACCGACTGAATCGACTAGGGTTGATCGTCCCGGATGGCCAACCCGTTCGTTGGGCACTCAACCGAATGTACGGGACGCAGCTTTCTGATCGCGTCTATGGTCCCACATTGATGCTCAAAACGTGCGAACGCGCAGCGCAGGAAGGCTTGTCGATTTTCCTGCTGGGTGCCGATCAGGAGATGCTCGACAAGCTGCAATCCGCTTTGCTCGACAGGTTTCCGGGACTAAAGATTGCGGGAGCTCGCCCCTCGATGTTTCGACAACTCTCGAAAGAAGAAAAGCACGAGCTTGTCACGGAAGTTCGTGAAAGCGGAGCCGACATTCTGTTCGTTGGACTCGGATGTCCTCGTCAGGAAATCTTCTGTTACGAATACTGCAACGAATTGCAGATGCCGGCATTGGCCGTCGGCGCAGCATTCGCGTTTCATGCGGGTTGCCTTCCACAAGCGCCACCGTGGATGCAAGACTGGGGACTCGAGTGGCTATTTCGATTCACCCAAGAACCGAAGCGATTGTGGAAGCGTTACATGTACCTCAATCCGCTCTACGTGACTTTAATTGGATTGCAAATGCTGAGGCTACGTTGTCCCGGTGAAGATGACGTCAGCGAACCCTCGGTAGAATATCTTTACGGATAGTCGATTTTGGCGCATCCTGGTAGCCAACCGATTCGTTTCACGAGACGCATAATGCATTCGACGCTCACCATGGCAGGCTGGGTTCTCATGGCCTTGCTTTATACGTCCGTCGCAGGCCAAGATGCAGCCACGTTGATGGCAACCGCCAATGAGCGAATCGAAAAACACCGCAAGGGCGACTTCACGATTCAATTGTCCCTTGAGGACGGCAACGCTCTGCCAGATGGAACGTTGGTCTCGGTAGACCTGCAACAGCACGCATTCTTGTTCGGTGCCAACCTCTTTGCGTTTGGCGAATCTGAAGGATGGGAAGAAGAGCAGTACCGAAATCGGTTTCGCGAAGCCATGAACTTCGCCACCTTGCCGTTCTACTGGCACACCTACGAGGAGCAGGCCGGAGAGCTACAGGAAAGTCGCTGGATCAAGGCGGCCGAGTGGTGCAAAGCAAATGGCATCGCGACCAAGGGGCATCCGTTGGTTTGGAACCTCGAACCGAATTGGGTGAAGAGCCGCCGCAAGGAAGAAAAGGAACGATTGCTGTGGGCCCGTATATCGAAGATCATCATGCAGTATAAAGGCTTGATCGACACATGGGATGTCGTCAACGAGCCGACCGAGGGATTGAAATATGCCCAGCAGCGCAACGCAACGGCTTTGCTTGGCAGCCTGCAAAAGTACGGAACGATCCCAGTCGTAACTCATTCTTACAAGTTGGCTCGGCGAGCCAATCCCCGTGCCACCTTAGTTCTCAACGACTTTAACACGTCAAAGCAATTCGAAGAAATCATCCGCGAAACGAAAGACCTCAATGCTCCCTTCGATGTTATTGGCATCCAATCCCATATGCATACAGGATACTGGGGCGTAGAAAAAACATGGGAAATTTGCGAGCGGTTTTCGAAATTCGGAAAGCCGATTCACTTCACCGAGCTGACAATTATCTCTGGACGCCCGAAAAGCCGCTTCGATGAAGACTGGCAGACGACTCGGAAAGGATGGGATTCGACTCCCGAAGGTGAGAAACGACAATCCAAACAAGTCAGCGAAATCTATCACCTGCTGTTTTCCCACCCCTCGGTTAATGCAATATCATGGTGGGACCTGTCTGACCGACATGCCTGGCAAGGTGCTCCCGGCGGATTGCTCCGCAAAGACTTGAAGCCGAAACATGCTTATTACGTAATTCGTGATCTCGTACGCAAAGGCTGGTCGACTCACCTGAAACTACCAACCCAGAACGGACAAGTCAGCCTACGTGGCTTCTATGGTGACTATGTCGTATCAACAACTATTGATGGCAAGTCACGGAGCGGTACGTTTCGATTGCAGCGCGAACAAACCGCGGCAAAAATCGTCTTGAAGTAATGCGATCCCCGCAACCGAATGCCACGTGCAAACGCAAATCGACGGCGACAGCGAGCTTCATTCGATCGGTTATCTACGTGACGCTTGCGCTTTCATCGCAGACCCAGTCGGCGCAACCCATCGACTTTACGCCCGCGTTCTGAATAGCGACGGATGGATTCGACAAGAATTTCATACTCCAGCCCATGAATCCAAGTAACAGGAATAAGC
>CAYYHV010000299.1:0-9855 GCA_964471695.1 uncultured Pirellulaceae bacterium | reverse complement strand
GTTCAACACCCCATTCGGTGTGATCACACATATAATCTTTGTGATCGACCTTGCTATTGAGCAGTTCCATGCTGATCGTCAGGCCCAGTTTCTCTGCCAACGGCATCAATCGTTTCAGACCCGTTGCGCAATTCTTCATGCCGACTTCGTCGTCCATCCCACGTCGATTTCCAGAGAAGCAAATGACGTTATTGACGCCCACTTCTACCGCCGCCTTCATTTGCTTTTCGTAGGCTTCAACCAGAACATCCTGATTCTCGACTTCGTTCCAAGCCCGTCCAATGCCACCGACGTTGTCGCCTTTGGCATTCTTGGTCGTCGGGTTGCTGAGCATCGCGCAGCCCATGCCGTGTTTCTTGGTCGTGGCGATGTCAGCGGGCTGCAGCAATTCAACTGACTGTAGGCCAAACTCTTTGCCGGCGATGCAAAGGTCTTCCAGCGAAATGTTTCTGTAGCACCATTTGCAGACGGAATGATTGATCTTGGACCCAGCCGCCTTTTCTTCGGCAACCAGTCGGTTCTCCAGGGAAGCAACAACAGCGGTAATTGCCAGTGCTTTGCCGGAACGGGACAAAAAGTTACGACGATTCCAGTCTGAAGGCATAAATACGCTCCGATGAACGGGGAGTTTTGAGTTTTCGATTTGATCACCATAATGAGTTTCCCAGCCATCGTCAAAAAAGGAGTCTCAAATGAATTGCCATCGAGTCATTGCCGCCTGCGTCTTGTTCTTCATTGTTGGAGCCCATGTTGCTTGTGCGCAAACCGCGGAGGCTAAGGTCGTCAAATCCCCTGCGTCAACGGATGGTGCATTGTCGCAGGAGAAACGAATTGAATCGTTCGAGAAGATGATGAGCGGAGTCGTCATGGCGGGCTCGTTTACCATGATTCCGCCGAAGTCGGATGTGGATGGCGACGACGAAAGCGAAGAGGGCGTTGCAATGAAGACTCCGAAATTGTTCTCAGATCGCTATGAGATCAAGAAAGTCAAGAAGCTCAAGGACGGTGACTTTTGGATTATTTCGGCTCGTATTAAATACGGGGACAAGGATCGAACATTTCCCGTGCCCGTCGAGGTCAAATGGGCTGGGAGTACGCCAGTTATCACCGTCGATAGCGTGACCATTCCCGGAATGGGGACGTTTGATGCACGGGTGTTGATCAAGGGGAAGCGGTATGCCGGGACTTGGCGACACGACGAGGTGGTAGGGCATATGTTTGGCATGCTTGAGCCGGTTAAGAAGAAGTCCTGATTCGGAGTTCACCATTGACATCTGAGATTCGAGCGAGCTGCGCGCGCGGACTACAGTAACTTTGCCGCGATCGCGAGCGCGGCGGTTTCGATGCGAAGTATCCGCGTCCCTAGTTCGATGGCTTGCCAACCTTGCGTTTGCGCCTTGGCGACTTCTGACGGGCTGAAGCCGCCTTCGGGGCCAATCAGGCAATTCACGATGGATTCATGCGTCGTCATCTGATCGGCTACCGGTTCAGCGTCGTATGGGTGGAGCATCCAGCGGATGCCTGCTTGTTCGGAACCTACAAAGTCGTCGAACTTGATTGGGACGCAAATCTCCATGAGCTGATTGCGGCGGCATTGCTTACTGGATTCGATGACAGCACGCCTGAGTTTTTCGATTGCCGATGACTTTGGCGCGTTTGTTCCGAATTCTGTGACGATGGGGACGAGTCGCTGAACGCCCAGTTCCACGCATTTCTCGACGAGGAACTTTTGGCGATCACCTTTGGGTAAAGCCACTGCCAGCGTCAATTTACGATTCGCTTCGCGGCTTATCGACTGTTTCGAAAGGATGTTGAGCTCGACCTCCCGACGACTCAATTTGGCGACTTCGGCTTCGTATTCCGTTCCCTTGCCGTCGAAGAGCGTCACGGTGTCGCCGACTTTGGCTCGCAACACGTGAAGCAGATGATGGGCTTCGCTATCAGCTAGCGTTGCCGTCGATTCAGAGGGGAGTTCACAGTAGAAACGCGCATTCATTTTTTGATACCAGATTTTCCGTCAAGCGACTTTGAGGGATGTACCGAATATACCAGAGTCACTCATTAGCGATCAGAACACGTTCCAGCAAACGGAACCAAGGGAGCCAGCGGATGTACCAGCAGCATTGGGGCTTGAATCGTACGCCTTTCTCAACGGCGGGTAAGCGATTTTTTCGTAGTGCCGCACAAGAAGAAGCCATGGCTCGAGTTGAGTACTTGGTAGGCGCGAATCGACGACTGGGAATGCTCGTTGGAGATGAAGGCGTTGGCAAGACAACCGTTATGGAGTTTGCCTGGCGCAGGGCGCGTCGAACCGGATCGCCTTCCATCTACCTGAATCTTCTCGGGCTGGATGAGCAGGAGTTTGTGCTGACGATCGCCGAGCAATTGGGGACGCCGATGGACGTTACGGCGCAACCCGTTCAAGCTTGGCGCAAGATATTCGATTCGTTCATCTCGAATCGGTTTCGGGGCCAGACAACGACTATCTTTCTTGATGACGCGCATGAAGCCGACTCGAACGTACTGTCCGCCATTGCACGCATGGTGCAGTGGAAGCCGTCGGAAACGTCCTCGGTCACGACGGTTCTTTCATCGACCACTGATCGAAGCGAGTTGGTTGGCCAGCGACTGTTAGAACTGTGCGATCTGGCGATCGAAGTCACGCCTTGGGAAATCGAAGATACCGAAACGTTTTTGCGTGGATCACTCGAAGCGGCTGGGGCCGACAGCAAAGTCTTTGACAGCGAAGCCATCGAATCGATTCAGCAAATCTCAGGCGGGATTCCGCGTCGTATCGCACAGCTTGCCGAATTGGCTCTAGTCGCCGGAGCGGGCGCTGAGCTGGAGTCCGTGGATCAGGAAATTGTGCTCGCGGTGAACGAAGAATTGCGGATGCCAACGTCGGCTTCGATGCCGGCGATATAGCCCGAACAGAGCATCCAACAGGCGCCTAACGCGTCGATCGGATTGCGGCAGTCCATCTGAATTGTGGTGGCTGCCTAACTGAATCGCGGCGTCAGAGTCCGATTCGCGGTCAGGATGAGGTGAGATTGCCCTCATAATCTGACTTTTCTCGCTGAAACCGTAGCATTTATTGACACTCTGTCCGCTGCCAAAGTACCTTGGAAACTAGAGGCATCGTACCCGATTGAGGTTACAATCCGGGTTTCACGGTCAACGGTTGGGTGAAACACCGTTGACGAGCCACTGGTATGGACCAGTCGTCAATTCATCGGAACAACAATCATGCTGCGCAATTTTCTCGCCTTATCACTGCTTGTGGCTATTTGCTCATCGACGGGTTGGTCCCAATACAAAGTGCTTCCTGTCGCTGCACAGTTCAAAACAGAATCGGCGATCAAGAAGAAACGCAGTAACAAGTCTCGGGTTTTCAACAACTCGGCAGAGTTTTCTCCAGACGGCAAGAAAGTCATCGATGAATACTACAAGGGCTATGTGCTGCCGACGATGACAAACATCAAGGAAGGCTCAAAGTTTGGAACGCTCCGAATTGAGTTGCAAAAAGACCTTGCGTCCGCCAAGTCGACGTCGGCTCGCAAGTACGTTAGCGACATGATTTACGGACTGACCAAGAAAATCGCCGACGGTTCCAAGTACCATCCGGGAGCCCGCTACAACGCGATGCTCGTGCTTGGTGACTTGAATGATGTCGAGGCTACTTTCCGTGGCGCTGCCAAACCGCCGTTGCCCAAAGAAGCTGTGCTAAGAGACTTGCTAACTAGGTACAAGCATCCCAAAACCAGTGACGTGATCAAAATGGGTGCGCTACTCGGACTGCTCCGGCATGCTGAACTGCGGACTCACCCAGCATCTCCAAAGCCACTCAGTGCGGCTCAACGAGCCGGCTTGGCGAAGTACGCCGTGGCCATGATGGCTGTTGAGAAAGCTCCCGAGGGTCGCGATGCCGATGGGCACAATTGGATGCGTCGCCGTTCAGCGGAGTTGGTGGGTGTTTGCGGAGTCGCTGGTGCCAAAGACGTTTATGCCAAAGCTCTCATCAAAGTCATCTTGGAACCGGAAAGTGATCTCAGCGTTCGCTGTGCGGCTGCCGAAGCACTAGGCAAGCTGGACTTGAAGTCGTCCACACTGAAGGCCGACGACGTCGCAAAAACACTCGGCAAGTTGGCTGTGGACTGTACAAGCGCTGAGATTGAGATCCTCAAGGAGATGCTGCTCTCACGTGGCGGCGGTGGTGGTGAGTATGGCGGCGGCGGTTACGGCGGTGGTCGCCGTGGCGGCTACGGGCAAGGCGGCGGTTACGGTGGCGAAGAAGGCGGCTTTGGTCGCGGCGGCGACGATGAAATCGTGTTCTCGGACGAACGCACCATCCCGACTCGACGACGACTCATTACGCGATTGCTCCAAGTCAAATCCGGTTTGGTCGGTGATGGCAAGAAGGGTGGAATTCAACATTCGATGAAAGGCGGCGATAAGGCCAGCGAAGAGATCGTGATGGCTGTAGATTCGCTTCTAGAGAACGCCAAGAACCATGAGTTTGGTGCGCCGCAATTGGGTAAAGCGTTGCGAACTCAATCGACGGAGCTCTCCACCAAGGTCGCAGGCGTCGCAGCGGCAGCCGCACCAGCAACACCTGCCGCAGGGTAAGCCACGTTGGACCCCCTCTTCATCTTTCTCCTGTTGGGTTTGCCGGCGATCAGCCAGATGATTGCCTCGCGGATGCGATCACGGTTTGTGCAACATTCTCAGCATCCGACGGATATGAGCGGTAAGGAGATTGCTGAGCTCATGTTGCAACGCAACGGTATCACCGACGTCGATGTCACGGCGACCCCAGGGCAACTCACCGATCATTACGATCCAATCAAGAAGACCGTCAACCTTAGCGAATCGGTTTATCAGCAACGCAACATCGCGGCGGTGGCGGTCGCAGCTCACGAGTGCGGGCACGCGGTTCAGGATAAGGTCGGGTATCCCTTTCTGGTGATGCGATCGAAGATGGTTCCGCTGTTGCGAATGACGAGCATGGCATTGCCAATTCTCTGTTTTGGTGGAGCCGGCATATCTGCGGTCCTCGGTCAGCAAGTCACGGGGCTGATGTTCATTGTGACTATGGGGCTGCCGGCGCTATTCAGCCTGATCACACTGCCCGTCGAATTTAATGCCAGTTCGAGGGCTTTGGCTTGGATGGAAATGTCGGGGCTGGTCGAAGGCGAGCAGCAGCAGCGTGCCAAGAATGCATTGTTCTGGGCCGCAATGACTTATGTGATTTCAGCGCTCGGAGCAATCGCCCAGTTGGTGTACTTCGCTCGCGTCTTTATGCCGCGTCGCTCGGCTCGCTAAACCGCGTCGCTCGGTGCAGGAGACATGAGCGCGACCATCAAAGCCTCTTGGCGCAGTGTCAAAGATCGGGAAGGACGCAACAAAGAACGGTTCAGGGCGCAGGAACCTGATAACGCGGGCAAAGCGACTCGGAATCCTGATTTCCCAGCTTCTCTAATCGAAAGACTCATGCGTCAAGTTGCCTGCTTCTTGGTCACTACCTGCTCGATGCTTGAGCACGAGTCTGGCTGTGGGTAGGTGATTCGTGACGAAAACGACTGTGTGTGATTGTTTTTTCCCGTAATTCTAATATCATTCTCGATTCATCTCGCCAGCGGTACGCGGCTTGCGGGACAAACGGCGCTAGGCGGTTCTGCCTGGATCTCTCCAGGCCCATAACGCGATCGCGCGCGACGGTGTGAGCCGTTCGAGCCGAATTCAAGGTGGGATTCTGCTTTTGTACCAGTAATGGAATACGAACAAACTCGTGTAGTTGAATTGACTTGGAGAGAATTAGGTGAGCAAAAGCAAACTCGAATACATTTGGCTCGACGGATACAAACCGACTCAGAGCCTGCGTAGTAAGACTCAGGTTCGCAGCGATTTCAGTGGCAAGTTGGAAGACTGCCCCATGTGGTCGTTTGATGGAAGTTCAACGGAACAAGCCGACGGCAGTTCATCCGACTGTTTGCTGAAGCCGGTTGCGATCTTCCCTGACCCGCAGAAGAAGAATGGTTATCTCGTGATGACCGAAGTTCTGAACGCGGATGGAACACCTCATGTATCCAACGGTCGCGCGACGATCGACGACGACGATGCAGACTTCTGGTTTGGCTTTGAGCAGGAATACTTCCTGTGGTGCCCGAAGAATAATCTTCCTTTTGGTTTTCCAGCGAACGGATACCCAGGACCTCAAGGTCCTTATTACTGTTCGGTCGGTGCCGCCAATGCCTACGGTCGTGACTTGGTCGACGAACACCTCGACGCTTGCCTCGAAGCCGGTATCAATGTGGAAGGCATCAACGCCGAAGTCGCGACGGGCCAGTGGGAATTCCAGGTATTTGCCAAGGGCGCCAAACGTGCTGGTGATGAAACGTGGGTGGCTCGATATATTCTTGAACGCACGGGCGAAAAGTACGGCTTGGCAATCAACTGGCATCCTAAACCGCTCGGCAAAACTGACTGGAATGGTTCTGGAATGCACGCCAACTTTTCCAACGGTGCCATGCGTGAATCGGGCAGCGAAGACGTCTTTACCAAGATCTGTGATCAATTCGGCAGGAACATCAAGCGTCACATCGACGTGTATGGTGCCGACAATGATCGGCGTTTGACTGGCGAGCACGAAACACAGTCGATCGATAAGTTCAGCTACGGCGTATCTGATCGCGGAGCATCGATTCGAATTCCTGTCGGTACGATCGAGGACGGTTGGAAGGGACGATTGGAAGATCGTCGCCCAGCCTCAAATGCCGATCCCTACAAGGTTGCAGCTGCCATCGTCAAAACGACGAAGGAAGCCGGTTAGTATCGACTGGCAAAGATCCCCGGATCGTTAACTGGACCATGTGAAACGGGGCTCGGCCAACGAGCCCCGTTTTTTTAATCTTCTACTCATGTCAGGGCGAAACATGACACCTAAGGAAGCAATGGCTTTTTGTCGTGAAAAGGATGTTCGAGCCGTCGACGTCCGCTTCACTGATTTCCCGGGGACCTGGCAGCACTTCACGATTCCTGCTGACAAGCTCGACGACGACGTCTTTGAGTATGGTTTGGGATTCGACGGTTCGAATATTCGGGGCTGGCAGAGTGTGAACGAAAGTGACATGCTCGTTGTTCCTCAGCCTGAGACGATGGTCATCGACCCTTTCACGGCTCTGCCTACGGTGATGGTGCTAGGCATTATTCAGGACCCCATTACTGGCGAAGACTACTCTCGTGATCCTCGCAACGTTGCGAGGAAGGCGGCAAACTACCTCAAGAACACCGGGATCGCCGACGTCGCGAATTTTGGCCCAGAGGCGGAGTTCTTTATCTTCGATGACGTCCGGTTTGATCAGAATGGTCACGAAGGCTATTACCACATCGATAGTTGCGAAGGCGAATGGAATCGAGGCAAATTCGAGTCGCCGAATCTTGGGTACAAAGTTCGCAAGAAGCACGGCTACTTTCCCGTGCCGCCGACCGATCAGCTCATGGATATCCGTAATGAAATGATGGAGACCATGATTGCTTGTGGTCTGGACGTCGAGTGTCAGCATCACGAAGCCGCAACGGCTGGCCAGTGTGAGATCGACTTGCGTTTTCAGGATTTGGTGCCGATGGCCGATGCGATGATGCTTTACAAGTACATTGTGAAGAATGTCGCACGCAAGCACGGTAAGACCGCGACGTTTATGCCGAAGCCAATTTTTGGCGACAACGGCAGCGGGATGCACACGCATTTTTCCTTGTGGAAAGGCGGCGAGCCCTTATTTGCAGGCAGCG
Organism: uncultured Pirellulaceae bacterium; assembly: GCA_964471695.1. Taxonomy (GTDB): domain Bacteria; phylum Planctomycetota; class Planctomycetia; order Pirellulales; family Pirellulaceae; genus CAYYHV01. The sequence continues at coordinate 2,067 of CAYYHV010000299.1, read as the reverse complement.
GCTACGCGGGACTGAGTGACATGGCGTTGCACGCGATCGGTGGTATCCTCAAGCACGCCCCTGCCCTGCTCGCTCTCACAAACCCTATAACAAATAGTTACAAGCGACTGGTCCCAGGCTACGAGGCTCCGGTCAATCTGGCTTATTCCCAGCGTAATCGCTCGGCGGCTTGTCGCATTCCGATGTACAGTCCCAGTCCCAAGGCGAAGCGGCTTGAGTTTCGCTGTCCTGACCCGAGTTGTAATCCTTACTTTGCTTTTTCCGCGATTCTAATGGCCGCAATTGATGGGATTCAAAATAAGACGCATCCGGGCGAACCTCTCGATAAGGATATTTATGACTTGCCGCCTGAGGAAGCGAAGGGAGTCGTCAAGACGCCGGCCTCACTGGCTGAGTCAATTCATGCTTTGGAGAACGATCACGAATTCTTGTTGCGAGGCGATGTCTTTACCGCGGACGTGATCAAGACGTGGGTTGAATTCAAGAAAGAGCATGAGATCGAGCCGTTGCGTTTGCGGCCGCATCCGTACGAGTTTTGTCTCTATTATGACATTTAGGGCATCTGAAATCTCAATTCCTAAACCTCGATTAGACGCGACTCGCACGTTGTAACGGCTTCGCCAATCGACGGTCGTCTGGCTCTGTGGGCCAGGTCGGCCGCTGGTCGAGCGCGTTCGACCCACCCAGTTGGGTCATTCTTATTGCAATGCCTTCGCAATTGCCCACATTACGTGAATTGACACTCGAATTGCCGGCCACTACGGTAGAATTCTACTTAGAGCCAAAAAACGCTATATTTCTCGCGTTTTCAGGTTTGCCGGAACAAAGCAATTCAGAGTCGAGGAACAGTCGCGGATGCCTAAATTCACCGACATTTTGGTCAAAAAAAACATCATCAGTAAGGACCAACTGAAGGAAGCCGTTGCTCTATCTAAAAATAAGGGTATCAGCGTCGCCGACGGATTGATTGAGCTTGAATATGCCTCGGGTGAAGACGTCATGCGGGCGATGGGGAAAGAGCACTCGCTCAAGTTCGTCGATCTGAATAAATACGAAGTCCCTGCTGAAGTCGTGGAATTGGTGCCTCAGTCGGTGGCTCGTGAAAACTGTGTCTTGCCTGTGCAGGAGAAGGAGGAGTCGCTGGTTGTCGCTTTTAGTGACCCCAATGACTTTGAAACGACTGAAAAACTGCAGTTTATTCTGAATCGCCGTATCGAGATCGCTTTGGCTCCCAAAGACGATATCGTCGGGGCAATCAACAAATATTACGGTCAGCTTGAGGGGGAAAGTACGGACTCGATGCTGCAAGAGTTCACCGATACCGCCATCGACTTTACGGAAACTGAAGACGAGGCGATGGGGGACGACGATGGCTTTGACGACAGTTCAGCCCCGGTTGTCCGGCTGGTGCACTTGATGATTGATGAGGCGGTTCAATTGCGGGCGTCGGATATTCACGTCGAGCCATTCGAGGACCGCGTTCGCATTCGGTATCGAATTGATGGCGTGCTGGTCGAGCGAGACAGCCCGCCTCGGCGACTTTTGGCGGCTATGGTGTCCAGAATCAAGATTTTGGCCAAGATGGACATTGCGGAGCGAAGACGCTGTCAGGATGGCCGAATTAAAATCACTGTTGGTGAGAAAACGCTTGATCTCCGTGTGAGTATTATTCCGACCAATCATGGCCAATCCGTGGTCATGCGATTGCTGGACAAGGACAACATTAATGTTGGTGTTCGGCAGTTAGGACTTTCTGAGAAAAACTACAGGGAATTTCAGGGGCTGATGCGTCGCCCGAATGGAATCATCTTGGTGACAGGCCCAACGGGGTCGGGTAAGACCACGACTCTGTATGCTGCCCTAAACGAGCTAAATCGCCCAGACCGCAAGATCATTACGGCTGAAGATCCCGTTGAGTATTACCTCTCCGGGATCAACCAGGTGGAAGTCCGGCACAATATCGGGCTAGATTTCGGCCGCATCATTAAGGCGATCTTGCGTCAGGCGCCCAATGTGAACTTGGTGGGCGAAATGCGAGAAGCAGATACTGCAACCATCGGAATCCAA
>CAYYHV010000298.1:0-9935 GCA_964471695.1 uncultured Pirellulaceae bacterium | reverse complement strand
CACTATGATAGTTCTGCAGCGCAAGTCCAATCTGCTTGAGATTGTTGGTGCATTGCATTCTCCTGGCAGCTTCCCGCGCGGTCTGAACCGCAGGCAGGAGCAAAGCGACCAGGATTCCGATGATCGCAATCACAACCAGCAACTCAACCAACGTGAATCCATTCGGATGTTTACATTTTCGCATTGAATACCTTTTGAAAATGGAACAGAGTGTCCGTTGTCACTCAGCCGTGATCCTCATCCTCCTCGGCTGAGTCACGCGCTTCCTTCGGAAGCCATCATGCGTGCTAGCCGCGATATCTCATCGCGAATAACACTGCTCCAAGTAACATCAAGGCTCCGGCGGCCGGTTCGGGCACAGCCGCAGCATCAGACGATGTGAACTTGTTCGCATTCCACGCTCCAAAATCTGAAACATCCACAACGCCGTCGGCGTTAAAGTCGCCGCTGCACCAGGCCGCAGTGCTCGTAAACTTGTTTGCGTTCCAAGCTCCGAAGTCGGACACGTCCACCACACCATCCAGTGTCGCATCGCCGAGCAAGTAGGTCTTTCCCGGGCCGAGGTTCACTTCGCCAGCTTCAGCAAGCCAAGCTGTCAAATCAGCATTATCAACGGTACCATTGCCGTCGAGGTCGAATGGGCCGTCGTTCGTGCCTGACGCAATTTCAGCCGTTAGCGCATTGATATCAGAACAGTCGTAACTGCCATCGTTGTTGAAGTCACCATCTACGCCCGACATCACATCTTCTTCAGTTGTCCAGATGAACCAGTAGTCCGCATCAACGGGGTCGCTATCCCGTCGACCACGCCCCAACGCAAGATCCCCAGCCTTCACCAAAGGCGCGATGCCCGGATCTGCATTCGTTCCGCTGAGAGCACCGGAAAGATATCCGCTGTTAGCCCACTCTTCGAACTCAGCAACCGGGTCAGCAATTGGAGTTGGAACAAATGCATCACTCAATCCCAGGAACGAGTCTTTCACGACAACCAGCCCCCCATCGAAGTTGAGATGGCTTTCATCATTCACCATTTGTGACGCCGTCGGAATCTCCCAGAACATCGCTGAAACCTCACCACCGTCGCGGACGTTCAGATTCGCATCGTCCGTCATGACGTCCAGAATAGAAGCTCGATCCTCTGGTTCTTCGGCAATTACATTAACCTTCATGACGTTTCCAACGTTCAGTCGCCCATCACCGCTTACCGTAAAGTCACCAGCTCCCCAGCCCGTAACGTGGAAGTTGTTGGCAACCGACATGGTGCCGCCAGTCAACGAACCACTGCTCCGATCCTGTAATATGGTGTTGCCGTTGTCAAAGTACTCGGCTGTTCGATCCAAGAAGAAATCCCAACCAATGTTCACCGTACCACCAGACTGCTCATAGAACATTGTTCCTTCACCGGAGTTGAGTGATCTTGCAATATCCAGAAGCGAGTTGTCGCGTACCGTTAGAAAATTTGTTGATCCCCGCCATCCACCTACCAGGAATTCTCCTGCAGTCGGCGCTCCAGTCTGCGGATCTGGGAGTGCACCCCCATCCCGAACATAGAATTCGGCGGAGCCGCTCAAATCCATTGAGTTGTCGAGCGTAGATCCCAAAAGACCGATCGAAAAGGCATTGAATGCGGGTGACGTAACACCCGGGTTGCCAACATTCGTGACGTCGACGATTCCTGTGCCGCCTACCACAAAGTCGTTGAAGGATGACCATCGAGATCCCCAACTGTTGCCACCAAGATTGGAGATGTTCAACCTGCCAGACATTATTTCGAAATCCTGATCGGCAGTTCCGTTTCCCAAGCGAAAGAATCCGACAGTAGAAATACCTTCCTCAGGCGTGCCCGGGTTGATATTAGCGGCGTCGTAAACGATCGAGACGGGATCGCCACTTCCCGGGTCACTGCTCGTATTGACCCAAATGTTGTCGGACGGGCCCGGCAGCACACCCTCATTCCAGTTCAGTGGGTCGCTCCAGAGGCCCGTTCCATTACCATTGATAAAATTGATTCCAAACGCGGGCGCTGTCACAAGAAAAAGGATAAACGCGAACACGGAATGTCGGAGCATGATGGTTACCTCTTCCGATTTTGCTTTCAAGGTTACGGCGGCAACTTTCGCGTACCAAACGCCATGACTAAGTTATGTTGCCCCAAGACAGCGTATCAACGGCCCGAAACTCAATCAATAAAGATAGCGGCTGACGGCGACAAAGTGGATGATTTCCCAGGTGACGAAAGCGCAAAAAGTAACATGGTCCATCAGATAGGATCAGAACATCCATCAACAATCGTTTTCGCTGCCCCATCTGGCGAGACCACTAGAATGTCGTCAATTTATCTCCGATACAACTTCATGCACTTCTTCGAGGCTAAGGCAGAAGCGCACACACTATCCTTTCGACTGAATCAATGATTGACGCAGCGGAAAGCACTTCGCGGTGCTTTCCAATCGGTAGAAGCTACCAGCCGTGATGGAAGTTCAATCATGTACCAAGGACCAACGATGCAGAGACCAAAGAATCAACTTGCGTTATTGTCATTCACAATAGCTGTCATGTTCTCTAGCGTGGAAAGCCTGCCAGCGCAGCAATTGATCGTCAACGAATCAGATGAGCGAATCGAAGGAGCTGTTGCGCGCGATTACTTTGCGGGTCTGATGGAGGAGCTGAACAAGAAGTGGCCGCAGAACCGTACGATTCGCTTCTTGTTTCACGGGCATTCTGTACCGGCTGGATACTTCCGTGACGGCAACGTGCGTCGATTCGACAGCTACCCCATCCTTTTTCATCAGCAGATGTCTGACTTGTTCTCCAATGCGGTCATCGATGTGTGTACGACTGCGATCGGTGGAGAAAGAGCTGAACAGGGCGCCAATCGGTTCGATCAAGACGTTCTGGCGATGAATCCAGACGTTGTATTGATCGACTACAGCTTGAATGATCGCAAGAGTGGCTTAGCAGTGTCCGAGAAAGCCTGGCGGAGAATGATCCAACTGGCTCTCGACGCCAAGGTGAAGGTCGTACTTCTTACACCTACACCCGATTCGCGTGAAAACATTCTCGATAACAATGCACCACTCGCACAACATGCGGCTCAGGTTCGAAAGCTTGGCAGAGAATTCCAAGTGCCGGTGGTCGATTCGTACGCAATGTTTCGATCACTCGTAGCCAAGGGAGCGAAGGTTGAGCATTACCTCTCGCAATCGAATCATCCTAATAGACGGGGCCACGAGAAGGTCGCTGAGCTGATCCTCGCACTTTTCAAATCAACGCCGCCAAACAACAAGTAGTTTTTTCGTCGCGTTTATCCACGACCATTCGAGCTAAACGACAATATCGTGAATTACACGAGCCTTCTTCACTCCCGTGAGTTTCTGGTCCAAGCCCTGAAACGGAAAAGTGAGACGCTCATGGCGAATACCTAATAGGTGGAGCATCGTGGCATGAAGGTCCCGTACATGCACAGGATTCTCGACGACATTGTAGCTGAATTCATCTGTCATACCGTACTGGAAGCCAGCCTTAACGCCACCTCCGGCTAGCAGCGCTGTAAAACATCGGGGGTGATGATCTCTACCATACGTTTGAGGTGTCAAGTTGCCTTGGCAATAGACCGTGCGTCCAAACTCGCCGGCAATAACAACCAACGTGTCTTGCAGCATTCCGCGTTGCTTCAGGTCTTGCAAAAGTCCCGCGATTGGCTGGTCGACGTCATAGCATTGAGCCGGCAGATTCTGAGGCAGTCGGGAATGGTGGTCCCATCCACGATGGAATAACTTGACGAACCTGACGCCCCTTTCAGCCATTCTCCGGGCGAGCAAACAGTTACGTGCGAATGACCCCGACTTGTGAACTTCTGGGCCATATAGCTTGAGTACCTCAGCTGATTCTTTGGCCACATCCGTAAGCTCAGGCACCGACGCCTGCATCCGAAACGCCATTTCCTGTTGAGCAATCGTAGTCTGAATCTCCGAGTCGCCTATTTCGGCATGATGCTTTGCATTCAGTACGGCCAGCGAATCCAACATCTTACGACGCGCTGACCGATCTACTCCATCTGGGTTGGACAGGAAAAGGATCGGGTCCCCCACCGTTTGGAAGCATGTTCCCTGATGCCTGGACGGCAAAAAGCCACTGCCCCAAAGTCGCGAGTAGAGCGCCTGCACGTTTACCTTGCCGCCCCAGAAAGCAGATGGCATCACAACGTAGTCTGGCAGATTTCGGTTTAGCGAGCCTAGACCATAACTCAGCCACGCACCCATGCTCGGTTTCCCTGGAATCTCCGAGCCCGTACAAAATAAGCTCTTGCCCGGATCGTGGTTGATCGCGTCTGTATGCATCGAACGAATAAAACAAAGATCATCCACTTTTGAGGCAATGTGAGGTAGAAGCTGGCTGATCCAGATTCCACTCTCGCCGTGTTGCTGGAACTTGTATTTCGAAGGAGCAATAAACTTCTCTCGCCCCTTCGTCATCGCAGTTACACGTTGCCCATTGCGAATCGATTCGGGCAACTCAACCCGAAACTTTGTTGCTAAACCCGGCTTGTAGTCAAACAAGTCAAGCTGACTGGGGGCTCCCGCCATGAACAGAAAAATCACACGCTGCGCGCGAGGGACATGCTGCACAACAGCATTTGAAGTTCCCGCATTTGCGGTTCCAGCCTTTGATACCATTGAGGCGAAAGCTGACGTCCCCAGCCCCATTCCACTGTTCAGCAGAAAGCGGCGACGCGAGTGACGAAAGGTGTCCTTGGGAAACGGCATCTCTGGAACTATTCTCGGGTCTTCGTAATATCAAGATTGTAGAGAGTGTTATTGACCACTGTCCAAGCGGCAAGTTCGACGGGATCGTTTTCCTTGCTGCCGACAACACCTTTCGGCTGTTTCGCCAACAATTTCGGGTTTCGACGGTAGTGCTCTTCCATTTGCTCTAGCAACGATTTTACGAGGTAGATTTCCTCTGCATCGGGGAGTCGCGACGTCACCGTCTCCCATGCAAATGCAATTCGTTGATCTGCTGGGTGTTCCAGCACGCGCATCGCAAGAGATTTTGCAGCACGAAAGTACTCAGGCTCGTTAAGCAGGAGAAGGGCTTGTGTCGGCGTATTCGTCCTTTCGCGTCGAGCAATGCACGAATTGCGATCTGGAGCATCCAAAATGGTCATTTGCGGTGGTGGCATTGCTCGCTTCCAGAACGTATAGACGCTACGTCGCAATGCCAACTCACCCTTATCGGGAATATAGGTTTCGCCGATCATCGAAACTGCTTTCCACAACCCCCGTGGCTGAGGTGGCTTGACACTCGGTCCATACATATGGCCCGACAGCAGGCCACTGGTCATAAGAATTTGATCGCGGATCATCTCTGCGTCCATGCGAAAACGCGATCCCCGAGCCAGCAGGCGATTCTCAGGGTCGGCAGCGTACTGTGCTTTCGACACTGCCGAAGTCTGGCGATACGTTCGGGACATCACGACTTGTCGCACGAGCGCTTTAATATCCCATCCCGAATCGACGAAAGTTGATGCTAGAAAATCAAGCAGTTTCGGATGGCTAGGGGGTTCTCCCTGTGCGCCAAAATCTTCGGACGTTTTTACTAAGCCGATACCGAAGAACTGCTGCCAAAACCGATTCACCGCGACGCGAGCCGTAAGTGGATTGCGTCGATCGGTAAACCACTCAGCCAAGTCTTTCCTTGACGCCACGCTCCCCGTGGTGGTGATCGGGAACAAAAAAGCAGGGGAATACCGCTGCAATTATTTGCCGGGGGGTTCGTACTCCCCCCGTTCAAGCAAACAGGTTTTCCGCACCTCGGAACGCTCCTTGGCGACCATCGCGTATGGGATGCTATCGTCGAGTCGCGCGCGGCGCGAACGAAGCCTTTTACGTTGAGCTTTCAAACTTTGTAGCTCCGCAGGTAACGTTGCTTCATCGCCACCAACGAGGGCTTCTATCTCGCCGATTCGACGGTCGACCGCGGCGATGGCTTTGTCCAAATCGCTCAACGTAGCCTGCTGTTCGCTTGAAGCCAGTGATACGAACGGCTGTTGCAAACCTCTGTGGGGAAGGTAAGTCGTCTCCGGGTTGGTGTCGATATTATTGAAGAATGCATACAGAGAATAGAAATCCTCCTGCGTGATCGGGTCGTATTTGTGGTCGTGACATTGAGCACATTGAACGGTTAATCCCATAAACGCCGTGCTGACCGCAGTGACTCGATCGACAACATTGCGGTGAAAACTCTCTTCAGGTAGCGCCGTTCCACGATCGATAATCAAATGCAGCCTGTTAAAGCCTGACGCAACTAACTGATCTCTAGTCGGGGTGTCATACAGGTCACCCGCAAGCTGGTAGCGCAGGAAGTCGTCGTATCCAAGATTGGAATTGAATGCTCGAATCACCCAGTCTCGATAGGCCACATGGTTTCGATAAAAGTCTTTGTGGATCCCGTTCGTATCTGCAAACCGTACCAAGTCCAACCAATAGCGCGCCATATGCTCACCATATCGGGGAGACGCGATCAAACGGTCGACCAACGCCTCGTAGGCTTTATCGAAGCTTTGTTGCTCGACCTCAACTAGGAAACGGCTTATTTCCTCGCGTGTTGGTGGAAGCCCTGTCACGTCAAATGTGACTCGCCGGATAAGCATCCTCGGCGTTGCATTCGCAGCCGGTCGGGCCTGATCTGACAGGATTCGATCCAGCACAAAGGCATCAATGGGCTGTTGCCACGCCGAGTCTTCGACAGTCGGTGGTTTAGCCCACACGGCAGGCTCAAATGCCCAAAACTTCTCGTAGTGAGCCCCGTCGTTGATCCATCTTCGAACTAGCGCGAGCTCGGATTGAGACAGTCGTTCCTTGTGCGAATCCGGAGGGGGCATGCGATCCGAATCATCATTGGAGGTGATTCGAGCCCACAGTTCACTATCGGCAGGCGATCCCGGTTCGATCGCCCAGCTGTGCGCTCCAGAATCTCCTTCTGCCTGATCGAGCCGCAAATCGGCCTCGCGCGAAGCCGGATCTGGGCCATGACATCCAAAGCAACGGTCGGAAAGAATCGGGCGAATGTCGCGATTGAAGGAAATTGGCTTGAGCCGCTCTTTGCGAGGCGCGGCGGGCGCAGGCTTTTCAGCGGCAAACGCATGGCAAACAACAAGGCACGCCCAGAACAACGTCGCAATCTGAGCGAGTTCGAATCTGCTTCCCCTTCGATCATCGAGCATTCAAAAATCCTGAGTTTTCGACAAGCGGAAGCCCATCGCAGAGAAAACACTTATGCCAACCGTTTCCCCATTTACGTTTAGTGACGACGATAGCCGCAGATCAGGAGGCTACCAAGCCCAATCAACAATAAACTCTGTGGCTCAGGAACCATATTGTTGTAGCTGATTTCGGTAATCGCGAATTGGGCGCCCGCCTGATCCGTATCCGTTACGGACATCACAAGCGTCTGGCCTGCGCTCGAGTTCGGGTTGAATCCGACAACCACGTCTGTACCGCCGAAGAGCGACCCTGGAATGTTCAGTCGAACCGAACCGGCTCCGTCATAGGTGGCAGTCAGATCAGGATCTGAAACGCTGAACGTCACTCCAGGATCGCTAAGAAATCCAGAAATGATGACACCGTCATCGGGGGTTGTACCGTCAGCACGGGAGAAGTCGTAAGAGATGGAATTCAGGCCGGAAGTGCTGTTGAAAATATACTCCAACCGCTCCTCGTTTCCATTGTTAGGGTCGGTATCTGAATCGTTGAATGCGTTGGCATTTGTGCCAAAATCGTCGATTCCAAGCCTCGCAGCATTTGCGTTGAAGGTCGCTGGAGTTGTCCCTTGCAGAGGAATCAGCGATAGCTCACCGTTAGAAAACATCGAGGTGCTTGTTTCGCCACCATTAATATCACTCGGCGTCAAAGTGATGATCTCTGCTAAAGATGAAGTCGCAGTGATTAGTACGAGCAGAGTAGCGCAAAGAGTAGAAAGTTTCATGGTGTCGCCTTTTAATTGTAGGGAGTCTGTTCATTAACCGTTCAGTCAGAATTCCAAGCTTTGTGTCGAAATAGAACAAATACACCGGCTAATGATAATTCCGTTAAAGACGAATAACATGGGATATCCACCACTATTAGATGGACAATCTGCTCTTAATTATCCAGGAAGACGAGTCGCGGATTCGCGTGAATAGAATGAGCGATCGCCGCTAAAACTCGCACGCATTTGCGATGGCTCAGAGCTTTGCAAGGAACTTCAACGACTCAGTTATGGCTCCCCATTTAGGTAATGATCGCTTCTACTGCCAACGAGATGACAAATGCCATAAGGACAATTGGCGGTACTAACCTCTTTCGCGGTTCCGATACCTTAAGGGGGAACAGCCTTGCACACTTTTGAATTTCCGGCTGAAGAAATAGGCATCTTCATAGCCGAGTTGCTTCGAGATCGCTAATACAGGCAGATCAGTCGTATCCAGTAGCTCACAGGCTTTTCGTATCTTCATCTGAGTGAAATAATCCATCGGCGACACACCGGTACGCTGCCGAAATAGTTTGCTAAAGTAAGACACCGATTGGCCAGTGTGCGCGGCAAAATCAGACAGTTTGAATCGTAGGTCGATATGTTCATGCATAAACTGAATCGTCTTGTTGATTCGATCGCCTGCGTCACTTAGGTGTGGATCCGTGTGGCTCTGGTGCACTCGAATCTTGCCTAAAATTCGCATAAGCTCAATCGTCATTGCCATCAATCCAGCATCACTATAGTGATAGCTCAGACATGCGTAAGCGTCCTCAAAAACCATTCGCAACGGGGCCGGGTCTGCGACGGAAACAAGGGGGCGATCGCAGGTGACTCCCAAACTGTTGAGCGCAGCCTTCGTTTGCGTACCACCGAAATGAAACCAGAAAATTGACCACGGCGACGTGGTGTCGGCTTGATATATGTGAGGACACTCTGGTGGAACGAACACAACATGGCCGCGTTGAACTTTGTGTTCTACGCCAGCAATCTCCAGCGATCCTTCGCCGGAGAGGCAACAAATGAGAATAGCCTCGGCAATCCCAGGATTGCGTTTTACGTAGTGCAACGGAGCCGTGGGGTACATGCCGATATCGGTAACGTATAGTAACTCCACGATCGGCAGCGCACGACACCTTGCCTGTACTTCGGCTGGCACCACAACGAGCCTTTCTCGCGGGAAACCCTCTTCAACGCTGTTTTTCATGGACACCAATCACCTGTCCTAAACCAACGACTGCTAGTTTGAAAATAGGCTTGAGATTGAAAAAACATGTTGGCGGCGCTGCATGAATCGTGGCGGATGAATCTCGGAAAGCTCCGCGGTTCGTAGGCTCCTTTTTGGGTGCGAGAAGAGTTGCCTTCGCTATTTAGGGCGGTGGGAACGCAAATAGGATATGGAATCATGGGGATAGAAGCCGATGGACTGGCGGCAGTCAATTAACACTCCCGTGGCACCTAATAAGAAAGGCTCATGCTTACGCGTCATGGCCCTCCGTTTTTTTCACACTACGGACGACGAACGGCAAGCGTTGCCACGAAGGCAATGGATAAGAGAATCAAGCAGTCTGGCTCCGGAACGGTCACCCAGGCAGCGCCGGAGAACAGTTGACTGGACTCCATCGGACTTGCAATGCTTGGAAGATAAGTACCGCTGGCGAGATCGAAGCGATGAATCGACTCGCCGGCTTCATCTTCTACGAGGTAAGCAATTCCGTCGCCAATGGCCAAGCCATCGATATCAAACTCACCGGCTGGATAATCTGCCAGTCGATTGATCGCACCGCTGCCGAATGCGTCGATGGAGAAAAAACCGGTGCCAGCTAGGGAATCGTTGGTCCCGTAAAACAGACCGTCGGCAGGATTGTAGGCGAACCCGCCAAGGTCAAACGCGCTTTCATCAAGATCGAAAAATAGCGTTGCTT
>CAYYHV010000297.1:0-9940 GCA_964471695.1 uncultured Pirellulaceae bacterium | reverse complement strand
CATCAATGTCGAAACAGTTGTATACGCCATTCGTGTCAAAATCACCTGGCAGCTGCCCGAAGACAATACCGCCCCACATCAGCACCAACCCAATGATTCGCATCAGACGTTCTCCGTTTCAACGATTCTGTGGTTTGACAAAGCCCAATTCGAATCAGCGTAGCACATCATTGATCTAGGTTCGAGTTTGATAGAATCGTCGGACCGAGAATATTAGAATCACGTCATTCCAACCTCCAGCCTGAGCGTTCATGCTCAAGTACCGTTATGCGTTTCGTTGTCGTCCACGGGACCAAAGGCGACCCAACTCACGCCGGACTGGCCGGGAATCAGATCGCAGCTTCGAGCTTTCATGTTGCCGCTCTTAAGCTCCTGATGAAAAGCCATGCAAACGACAGTCGAATGGTGCCCTTCCACGTTTAGGCCCGAACCAGTCATGATGGTGTGAGGCGGCTCGGAGAAAAAGGGTTCGAAAGGTCTATGGTAGCTCGACCAATCTCCCGGTACGGCTGTGCGGGTGTAGCTCTCGACAAGGGAACTCGGCCCGCAGTTGATCCAAAGATTCCGGGCGGCAGGGGTCGCTGAATCCTCGCGCGCATTCCTTCTGGCAATGGCGACCCAAAACAAACCGGCCTCGGCGGCTGGTCTGGAATCCGTGTTGTACCCCGTCAGTTCTTCGATGCCGTTTCTGGAAAAACGGGCGACACAATTCACGGCGGAGACAGGAGCCGGTGTGAGAAAAAGAAATGGTTGCTCACACTGCTGGAAGCGATCCCCGAACAGCTCCGTGTATTCATCCGGCCACTGGACCATTGAATAGCGCGCGGTCTCTACGTTCGGAAGTACCCCGGAACAAACCTCAAAGTCATTCCCGTTGCTCAGTTCATGCGGTTCCGCGTTTCCAAGCACGGCAAGCCACGAAAGCACAAGCTTGCCGCTGACCTTCGCCTGACTTTCGTCGCGTTCATCGGTTACTTGCAAAGAGTTGGTTGCCCGCAGCCAGAATCCTTGCCGACCTTCATGCATCGCGACTGTCGCATCGGGAATGACCGGCGGCAGCGACTGGTTGGTTATGATCACTGCCACATCTTCAAGTCGACCGTCTGGAAATGCTTCCTCGAACGCAACGAAGATTCTGTGACGGCAGTTATCGGATCCGACCGGCCCCAAAGTCACTTCGAGCTCGATGGTATCCAGCCGCACAATGGCATTGTCGAACAGTGACGTGGGTCGGCTCATCGCTCGCGCGTCGGCTCGGCGAATGGTCTTCTGTCGCCAGTCACCATAGGTCATGCGACCAGTCTCACCGCCCTTATCGAGGATTATACCTTCGGAAACTCCTCTTAGGTGGCCGCCGCAATAGGCGCAAAGGAATTTTGATTCACTCTCTCGTCGCCAAATACCGAGCCTCGCTCCACAAAGCTCGATCCAGCCGTCTTCGGTGAATTCAAACAGTCCTCCAAGTAAGTTCTTGTCGCCGGATTCCCAGCTTCCCACAATCGAATGCGGGTCGGTTTCGTCGTCAGCACGCTTCAAGTTGAGGTCCCAGTCCGTCCAATCGCTGAAGAAGCCCGGTAAGCGAAAGACACCACCTTCGTCTTTAACGATCTCCACGATGTCGGATGCGCCACGCCCCCTCCATGCACATCCGCGCAGGTAGGCGAGCAGGTACTTCTGCCCCTTAACGTGTTGCCAAAGGGCGACAGGATCTCCGTAGAGCAGAACACGTCCGGACTCGGTGAATTCGTACTGGTAATTGAGAAGCTCCCAATCGCCCAGGATGGGATCGGAGCCGTTTTCGGTGAATTTGCTGTTAGTTGTTGTCATGGTTCAAGTTTCGTTCGGTCGCAATAGCGTTTTGCTAGGAGTCGGGCACGCAATGCTTTCTCTCGAACAACACCTTTCTTCACGGCGGCGACGTCTGTCTCGGCGGAATCTCGCAACGAGGCAGCGTCCTTGGCAATATCATTACATCACTAAGCATAGGGGCAACGTTCTAACTCGGTGAGATGTTTCAAGCCGAACGCGCGATTTTAACCGCCTCCTCGGCTGGTCCCGCCGCTAAGCAGACAGCGGAAATCATTCAACGGCAAGCGACAAACGTCGGTACTATTTGGCAAGTCACAAGGACTTGCGCCTCTTCGTGTTACCAAAAAAGCGAAGGCTTTGCATGACCACATCGCAATTGGTACAACAGAATGCCTCGTACTAGGCTCTGTGGTCGATTCGAAAAATGCATCGCATTCGTGAGCCACAAGGCGCAGCACCGTCAACAGGCGGCTAGCGTCTTGCCACTCACAATTGCTCCACAGAGACTGTCAACGTTCTCCAGTATCGTCGAGTCCAGTATGAAACAATCACTCGTCGTTTTTGCCATAACGTTAGGGACGTACTTGATTGCCTCAGGGCAATCTCCTGCCCCATCGCTTTGGCCGGGAGACGCAGTCAATCCAAACGGCGAGCGCCCCATTCCAATGGTTGTCTACGAACCCGATACCGGGCTGATGTGGATCAACACCTTAGGATTGAACCAGGCCTACGAAACGGCTAGCGGTGATCTTATTGGCGGAGATGACGTCGGCCTTATAGCCATTTCCATCTTTGGGCCTGAGCCGTACGAAGTATTCTTGGGTGGATTTGTCGAAGATGAACTAGGCGGCATCAGTTGGTCCAGCCAGTATTTCAGCACAAAACAAGACCTATTCGGCATTCCGGTTTCATCGGAATTCCTGCAACCCACATCGCGAATCGACTTATTCCGTTATCCAACGGGACTGACAAGTCGTGATTTCGGAAGCGTCGCCATCGGCGTCAATGTCGAGATGGGCCAACCCATTCAGGAGCTATTTGGAAGTCTACAGTTCGCGAACAGAGGACTTGATCTCAACGCCGACGGAAATTTCGATTGCGGCGACGCCAACCTGCTCGCCGACGCGGTCGCAACGACCTCGGATGATTTAGCTTTCGATATGAACGGGGACGGATTTATCAACTCCGCAGACTTCGACAACTGGTTGCAGCGGCTAGGAACCTTTCGACATGGCCCGCAGCATGAAATGATCATAGGCGACAGCAATTTTGATGGCTTTGTCGACGTCGTCGATTTCAATGTGTGGAATGCGAACAAGTTTACGTACTCAACCGCCTACTGCGACGGCAACTTCAATCTCGATGATCGAATTGACGTCAGTGATTTCAACATCTGGTTGTCCCGAAAGTTCCAATCGTCGACTGCGGTAGCCATCGTGCCAGAACCGAATTTGGAACCACTGATTTTCGCCATCTCACTCCTACTCCTGACACAATCACGTAAACGGTCTGAGTAAGCAGATTGCCATGATTCGACTCACCCTATTCTTCGCGCTCATTGCGATAACCTCCGCGACGATCGCGCAGTCGCCAGACCCGTCGCTTTGGTCAGGTTCCACTAATCCCAACGGAGAGCCGTTGGTTCCCGTCGTCGCCTATGAACAGGACACCGGAATCGTCTGGGTCAATACGCTAGGTTGGAATCAAACGCTCGACTCGACCAGCCGCACTGAGATTGGTGGCGATGATATTGGCATGATTTCGCTGTCCTTCGCAAGCTCCATCGATCATACCGAGGTGCTCCTTCGTGGTTTCATCGACGGCGTCGTCTGGAACAGTAGCTTTGCTAGGAACCAGGTTTTTGGAGTTGGCGCTGGTGCCAATTTCTTACGTCCGACAGAGCGCATCAACGTATTCCGATTTCCATCGGGAATGACGGCTAACGATTTTTCGCAAATCGAATTGGCCGTCAATTTCGCATCGGGATTTCCCGGCAGCATACTTGTCGGTGAAATGCAGTTTAACGACGGCATTCTGGACGTAAACGACGACGGCAACTTCGATTGTGCTGACGCCAACGAACTCGCCAGTGAAATCGCCAGCCAAAACAACGATCTGCAATTCGACTTTGACGGTGACAGCATTGTTGGCCAATCCGACTTTGATTTGTGGCTAGAGAGATTCGCCCAACTCGAGAGCAACCAGCAGCTTCCCTACCTGCGTGGGGACATAAATTTCGATGGCGGCGTCGACGTTCTGGATTTCAACGTGTGGAATGCCAACAAGTTTACGCACTCTACCGCCTACTGCGACGGCAACTTCAATCTCGATGATCGAATCGATGTGAGTGATTTCAACATCTGGTTGTCAAACCGATTCCGATCATCGAACACTCCCGTATCAGTACCGGAACCTGCATCCTACTCGCTACTCCTGATGGCGATCCTGCTTCTGAGGAGACCACGATGTTGAACCGTTCTTCAACGGCCCAAGAACGCCCATGCGACGGCAATAAAGGCATGGCAACAATCATGCTCAGCGTCGTGCTGGCCATGCTGTTCACAGGTCCCGCTTGTGCAGAACTATCCGTCGTTCGGGCCGAGTTATGGAACCGAGATTTCGTAAATGCGGATGGCGTGCAAATTGTTCCTGCGGTTGCCTATGAAGCATGGACCGGGATCCTCTACACGAATACTCTCGGAATAGATCAACAACTGGAAACTTTCCAAGGTGATGTCGTTGGCGGCGACGACGTGGGGGTCCGCACATTGGAGATTAACGGTCCTGAGCCTGACGAAGTTCTCATTCCCATTGGACTTCTCGAACAGAATATTGGCGATTTGGTGGTCACCAACACGTCTTATTTCAACGATACTCAGTCTCTCATTACGGCATCCTTTGTTGGCTCCGCTGAATTTATCGAGCCCCACTCGCGTTTTGAGTTATTTCGCTACCGGACCGGGCTAACATCATCCGACTTCTCCTACGCCGCGATTTCCACGCTCAACGCTAATTCAATGGGTGTGCGGATTACTGGCCGCGTCCAAGTCTTGCCCGGCCGCACGGATTTGAATGCCGACAGACAAACGGGCTGCGATGACATTGATGCATTGGGGCGAGAAATCAGACTGGGAAGCTCCAATCTTGAATTTGATCTCAATGGAGATGGAGCCGTTAACGACGATGATCGGCAAAAGTGGCTGGACGATGCCGGCGAAGGTTTGCTTGGTACTCCCATTCGATTGGGGGATGCGAATCTGGATGGCACGGTCAACGTACGCGACTTTCACATCTGGAACGCCCATCGCTTTTCTTTTTCGTCAAGCTTTTGCGATGGCGATTTCAATGCTGACGGTGTAGTCGATGTTTCCGACTACAATGTCTGGTCAGAGTACCGCTCTAACGGCCCGCCCATTTCCGTTCCCGAACCGTCTGGCTCGGTGATATGGATTGGCTTCTTATTGCTACCCTTGTTTACTCGAAGGGTAACCCAATGAAACGATTCTCTACGACTCTCATCATATTCGCTCTAACGTCAGTGGCTAATGCTCAGGATGTATCGCTCTGGAATGGTGGCGTGACAAATCCCAGCGGTGATGTTGCCGTGCCAAGTGTTCGCTACGAGCCAACCAGTGGAATCATGTTTATTGACAGTCGTGGGGTGAATCGCAACGTCGACTCGGAGCCGCTATCACCAGGATCGAACTTCGTGGATATCGCCGGCGACGACGTCGCATTGCTTTCGCTGATCATTGAAGGACCGCAACCGACAAGCCAAATCTTGCTGGAGGGTTTCGAGTTTGGAATTTCCTGGAACAGTCAGTATTTTGCCCAACGACAACAATTGTTCGGCATCACCGTCGAGAGCGAATTCCTTCAACCGGGAATTCATGCGCTGTACGGCTACGAGCCGAATCTGACCGCTGCGGATTTTGGCGAAGTCGAAATAGGAGTCAACTTCGGTCCGACGCAGCCCGGCGCTATCCTGTTCGGTGGCATTGAGATCGTGAATGTCGATCTTGATTTCGATTCAGCGTTTGGATGTGCGGATATCGATGCCCTCTCCCAGGCAATCGCCGATGGAAATCCCGATCCCCAGTTTGATCTTAACGGCGATGGTGTGGTCAATCCGACGGACCAGCAGTTATGGTTGGAGTTGGCTGGGACGATTCGCGTGGGAGCTCCATTTCTGCCCGGCGATGCCAATCTCGATGGATTCGTTGACGTCAGCGACTTTAACGTTTGGAATGAAAACCGATTCGGCGAATCAACTGCCTGGTGTACTGGCGATTTCAACACGGATGGTGTCACCGACGTTTCCGATTTCAATATCTGGAACGAGCGAAAGTTCACGGGTTCCAATGCTGCGTCTGTCCCCGAGCCCGCATCGTACGTGCTGATCGGTTTCGCGCTGCTTGGCTTGGTCAGCATACGTCGCATTGCCACAGGTTCGTAGTTTGCAGGCCGGAACGGGCAACGGTGTTCATGCCGAAATTTCGGTCGCCCATCATCTTTGGCGCAAACAACCAAACGCAGTTTCGTTCACGAAGCCGTTGCGCTATTCCGGCAGTTCGGCGACCTCGTTCACGGCCTACGACTTGGAAAAACGGGCTACGCCACCCAGCCCGCGCCCCAAAAAACATAGGCCACCGGTGCCGCCCATAACACCGAATCAAGCACGTCGAGGCATCCGCCCAAACCGGGCAGCCAATTCGCTGAATCCTTCTGATCGACATCGCGTTTAAAGAGTGAGATCGCCAAGTCGCCAATCATCCCCGTCAATGCGATAGCCATCGAGACACCGATCGTCCCGAGCAATTTTGGCTGAGCTTCGGCCACAAACATCGGTAAGATGCCAAACATGTAAATCAGCCCGGCCAATCCAGCCGTCACGATGCCTCCAACGGCTCCTTCCCAAGTCTTCTTGGGGCTGAGTATCGGCGCCATCTTATGCTTACCCAAAAATCGTCCGGCAAAATAAGCGCCTGCATCGGCGAACTTGACGATAAACGGCACCGAGATGAACGCCAACAATCCCAATCGGTCGGCGGGCGTCAGCCGCAATCGAATCATGTAAGCAAAGGGGACGGCAATGTACGAAATACAAAAGAGCGACATCGTGATGCGTTCCGTCGCACCTTCGCCGGCTTGGAAACGACGAAGCTCATCACCCAAAATCACGGCGGTGGCTGCAGCCAGCCCCAGCGGAAACCAGCCCCAATCGCCCATGGGACAATCAGGTTTGCCGTTGGGCCAGACGGCTGGAATATAAGTCGTCATCAGGCAGGCAAACATGGCAACCGCCACAACAGGCAAACGCAGTGTCGAACACTTGTGCTTCAGCAGAGCCGCCAGTTCCAGCGTGCACGCCATTGAGGCAAAGAGCATAACGATGCCGAACCAAACGCCCGGATGGCCCCAATTGTGCTGGTCATCCAACCAGAACAGCAAAAGCAACGGTCCCAGGATTGCGACCGTGCCGACTAATCGCCAACGCAGCAATGTATCGTTCCTTCAGCATCGTGAGCAGCAAGCAACTGCCGCCTACTGTGAGCGGCTCGGCGCCAGCCGCCGTTTCCCAATCTGAACGCCAATTTCCTAACTACTCTCGGCCGGACGATTCAACCCACCAAACCGCCGATCCCGACATGCATAATCTTCGATGGCTTGGCGCAAATCTGACTCATCAAACTCAGGCCAGCAACGCTCAGTCACCCACAACTCGGCGTAACTTATTTGCCACAACAGAAAATTGCTGATGCGCATCTCGCCAGCCGTCCGAATCAACAGATCTGGATCGGGCATACCTGAGGTATACAAATACCGAGCCACCAACTCCTCGTTAATATCATCCGAATGCAGCGAGCCCTCTTTGACTTGCTCGGCAATGTTACGAATCGCATCCACGACTTCGCCCCGACCGCCATAGTTGATTGCCAGACACAATCGAGTCGCTTTGTTATCCGCACAGAGCTCAATCGTCTTGTCCATCTCGGCCAAGGTGCTTGCGGGGATTCCGTCCCGGCGGCCAATCACACTGACTCGAACGCCCTGCTCCATCAGCAACGATCGCTCTTCGATCATGTACTGTTCCAGCAAGTGCATCAGAAAATCAAGTTCCGTTTGCGGACGTTTCCAGTTCTCGCTCGACAAGCAATACAACGTGACTTGATCCAAACCCAATCGCGTACATTCTTCGACCGTTCGACGCACACTGGAAACGCCCCGGCGATGGCCCTCAATTCTCGGCAGCCCTTGATTCTCCGCCCAACGCCCATTTCCATCCATAATGATGGCGATATGGCGAGGCCACGTTTCTTCGGGTGCGTTCGGTTTGACGTCTTCGGTCATGGATTGGTTCACGAGTGGAATCCGATGGGTTTTACGATACTGATTGTGGCGCCCACGCCCTCGATTGAAAACCGGAGTATCTTGGGGACACCTACATCGTGCGAAAACGCACGTAAATCCAGCCTTAGATCATTACGGATGATTGGGCTACCAGTTCGCGACCTGATAATCCTTCAGGAATTTGCCCCAGACGTGCTCGCCCGTCAAAAACCCGCGGAAGATCGGGTCCACGATTCGAGCCGCTGCGTCCACGATGTCGAGTGGCGGATGGAAGTTCAGGTCCTCTTTCTTCCATTTTGCCAAATCAGCCGGGTCTTCGTCCGTGATCCAACCAGTATCCACGCTATTCATGTGGATGCCATCGCGAACATAATCCTGAGCTGACGTGCGAGTCATCATGTTCAACGCGGCTTTGGCCATATTCGTATGCGGATGCTTATCCGTCTTGTAGGCCCGATAAAAAATGCCCTCCATCGCCGAAACATTGACGATATGTTTATCTTTTGTCGGGACTTTCGCCATCAACGGCTTGAGTCGTGCGTTCAAGATGAACGGGGCCACCGCGTTGACAAGATGTACTTCAAGCAACTCAACCGTCGGCACATCAGCCAGCGGTAAACGCCAACTGTTGATTTCGCGCAAGTCGACTTGCTGGAGATCCTGATCCAACTCACCGGTGGGAAACAACTCGGCTCCGGTCGCTTCGTCCCCCGCAACCAGCGGAATCTGGGAAAGCTGAGCCGCTTGATGGATCCCCGCGAGCGAACGCTGGACTTCGCCCGGTAAAGCCAGCTCGTTTTCGCTCTCCGCATCTTTTCGTTGCTCTCGCAGTTGTTCGTACGAGGCGAGTAATGGCCGGGCCTGATCGCTAAGCGATTCGAGCAGCTTGGTTTCGGCGTCAATCAAATGCGCATAAAAACCGGGGGGCCGTCGCACCGTCTGACACGCGTTGCTGATAATGAAATCCAGCCGCGGCAAGGTCTGCAGAAGATGATTACAAAGCGCCTCGACGCTGGGTGTGTGCCGCAAGTCGATTCCTTGCAGCTCCAATCGCTCTCGCCAATCCTCAAAATCTTCTTCCACCGAAAACCGCTTGGCCGCATCGACGGGGAATCGCGTTGTTACGATCACATGGGCGCCGGCTCGCAGCAGTTTGATCACCGCCTGATAGCCAATCTTGACTCGGCCCCCCGTCACCAAGGCATAGCGGCCCGTCAGATCAGCCGATTGGTTCCTCTTCTCCCAGTTGAGCGTTGCACAATCCGGGCACAACGAGTCGTAGAAAAAATGCAGCCGATCAAAATCTCGCTTGCAGGTGTAACAATTCCTCGGCACCCGTAGCTGAGGACCGAACTTGTCTTCCGTCACTTCAGCCGGCGGTGGCAAGGCAGGATCAAAAGGCTTGGGAGCCGACCTGGGAGTCGGAAAGACCTTGAGCGACCGTAGTTGCCGGATTCCCGTTTGCTCCAGCAGCTGTTCGTCTTGGCCTTTTTGACGAGCCACTTCCTCTTTGCGCTTCTTGCGGAACGCACGAGACAATTGCCGCCGGGCTTCGCGACCGGGGCTGGAGACTTTACCGGCGGCTTGCATCAACCGATCGCGATCTTCGTTGGAGATTTGCGCTACCAACCCGCGATGCTTGGCCAGCGTCTCCAGAATATCACGTACATGTAGAATCGCAGCGGCGTCGATCGTTTCGGGATCGACGCCGGCGTTTTCATCCGTCAAATTTGACGAGCTATACGTCGTAGGCTTGGAACTAACGCGACTTAACAGATAA
>CAYYHV010000296.1:382-9950 GCA_964471695.1 uncultured Pirellulaceae bacterium | reverse complement strand
GTCCTTGCTCGCGGAGACATCCGTGGCCGAATTGGATTGGGCGTCAACTGGTTGCACGATGAACTGGACACGAATGCTGGTATCAACTTCACCTATGGCGGAGATTGGTGCGTTGCCCAGAATTGGATTCTGTCAACCGAACTGGACTGGGGGCGACTTGGCGAAGTCGGATTGTTGCATCTGCGTTCGACGCTTGGGCGAACGTATCATCACGTCGAGACCTACGCTGGCTATGATTATCTGGACATTGGCAAGGCGCAATCCAGCGCGTTCGTCGTGGGGTTGCGATTCTGGTTTTAAGGGGCTTGCCGCAGACGGTTGGTCGCCACGAGGCGTGTTCTCGCTTACGATCCATACGCCCGTCAGAATCGGAACGTATCTCAGAGAGTTTCCGGATTGGGCCGCTCGGTTTAGTTTTTACCAATACGGCAATTCGGTTCACAATGGGAGCTTGATAGAAAAAGTGACGCGTAGCTTGATCCCTAACTTCATCCTCATCTGCCCCGTAATCCAAGCGGATTAGGTGATCATGACCGATTCGTTGTGCTTTTCCTGGTTGGAAAGTGCAATACTATTAGACGGGGCACGACGAGTGCGCAAAGCCTACGTGGACGATTCGTGGACGGTTTGAGCAAAGGATAATTGCCATGCATATGAAGAATGACCCCAACCAAGCTAACGACGTCGACGAGAAGAATATCGACAACGAAGCATCGTTTGCTGAAACCGCCATGCGATTGGGCGGCAAGAGCGATGATGAAGCCCGCCGAACGGGCGCTATCGACAAGGCTGATGATCAAGTCGAGCAGCTTTTTAAGCCACAGTATCAGACGATCAACAGTCCGGCTCATCGAGCCGTCTGGGAACGCGGCTTGCCCGTCGAGATGTTTCAGGGCAGTTCGGTTGAAACGCCAGCCGACACGCAGAAGATTATGGACGACTCGGTTGAAGTCGTGCGTAACCACCGTTTGGCGGACACCATCCACGACGAGAACAAAAAGATTCGCCCCGAAGTCATGGAAGAATTGGGCGGCGTCGGATATTGGGGATTGCTCGTTGATCGCGAATACGGCGGCAGTGGGACTCAGTTCCGATCCTTCGCTTCCTTCCTGACTCGCATGGCCATGGAAGACCCAACCATCGCTGGTTTGGCGAGTGTCCACGGTTGTATCGGAGCCGTTGATCCCGTTCGCACGTTTGGAAACGCAGAGCAGAAGCAGCGTTTCCTGCCGGATCTGGCCAGCGGAAAGCGATTGTCGGCTTTCGCGCTTACGGAGCCGTGTGCGGGCTCTGACCTCACAGCCATGAAGACGACGGCCGAACTTAAAGGCGACAAGTTTGTGATCAACGGCGAGAAGCTGTTCATTACCAACGTTGTGCCAGGGCGAACGATTGGTTTGGTCTGCCTCGTTGAAGGCAAGCCCGCTGTCATTATTTGTGATCTGCCCAAAGAAGAGAACGCCAACTTCCAATTGCGAAAATATGGTTTGTACGCTCTTAAGCACACGTACAATCAGGGCATCATTTTTAACAACTTCGAAGTTCCGGCCAGCAACCTGTTGGAACCGAAGAAGGGCAATGGACTGACGATTGCTTACCACGGTTTGAACCTGGGACGCATTTCGCTATGTGCCAATGCCTCGGGAACGATGCGATTGATGATGGCCAGCATGATGCCATGGGCCAAATTCCGCGTAACGTATGGTGAGCAGATCGCAAAGCGTGAGTTGGTACAACGTCGCTTGGGCCGTATGGCCGGAATGATCGTGGCTTGTGATGCGCTGGTCGATTGGTGTTCATGGTTGATCGACGAAGGTTACCGAGGCGAGATGGAATGTATCATCGCCAAAATCTTCGGCAGCGAATTCCAGAAGGAAGCCGCCATTGAGTTGTGCATGAAGACGCATGGTGGCCGCTCGTTCCTCCATGGTCACATGTTTGGTGACCACGTTCACGAGTACCTTGCCCCATGTATTTACGAAGGCGAAGGCGAAATGCTGGGCATGGCGTTCTTCAAGTCCCTGGTAAAACATCACGGCACGACGTATTTCGAACCCGTCGGCAAGGCGCTGGCTGCGGCTGGTATCCGCGAAGTCAATCCGCTCAATCCGGCTCATGCTTGGGCATTGCGTGGAGCCGTTCCACCGTACCTGATGTGGAAGGCCAAACAGATGATTACGCCGCGACCCAAGGCACAGTTGCCTTCGATGCCAGGCAAGCTGGAGAAGTACGCGAGCTGGGCCGCCGCACAACTTCAGAAATCACCGATGGAGATCGACGGTGCGATGTTCAAGCACCAACTTAAGCTGGCGGATCGTCAGTGCCGCATGGCTGAGCTGTCGGGACGTATCCAGTCGATGATTGTGATGTTGGCGACTTCGCTGTACGGGGCTCGTAGCAACGACGAAGTCATTCAAGACGCAGCCGCCGTGATCTGTAGTGATCTTCAGCGTGAGTTGACTGGCAAACGTCCAAGCGATCGCGACTATCGTGCCGTCACCAAGCTTGGCAAAACAATCATGGACGGCGGCTTCAAGTCGCTGGCTGGAGTGGATGCCCAGGAAATCATGATGAAGTACTAACGTATTCGTGCGTTCCGTAGTCCGCGGGCGCGAGCGCGCGGACGCGTGAACCAACACGAAAACTGTGACTCGCTCTTAAAAGGAGATCGGCGCTCTTGCCCGTTTCCACTCGCAGTTCGGTTTCCCAAAGCCTAAAATTTGGGAATGCCGGAACTTGCCGATCACATCAACGCAATCTGGGTTAGTGGTCTTTCAATTTATGACCCGGTCGATCGCGATCATGCGCTTCTTTGGTTGAATACGCGTCAGCTCGAAGAGTTGCTGAATGCGCAACTAAAGGGTGAGGACGTGTCGGGGCTGCCACTTCGTACGCGGTCGAAGCACGTTAAGTCGCTGGTTTGCCGAGCCATGGGCTATCCGGTGCCCCGATCCTTCAAACGAACCCACCCGCAGTTCCCTGGGCAGGATCTGGATGTTTACGTTCAGAAATCCAACAACGTACAAATCTGGAACGAGTCGATTCATCCGGAACGGCGCTATGCAATGGTGCATGTTAACGCGTCCGATAAAATCTCTGGCGTGCGAGTCATTACTGGAGCCACGTTGGCTCGACTGGATTCGACCGGCACGTTGACTGGCAAGTATCAAGCACGATGTGTGCCCGGTAAATCTTCTTCGGAGTTGATTGCCACCAATGATACGAAGCCGCTGCTGCCGCTTTTGGCGTCAGAGCCTTTTCCCGTGCGTTTTGCCGAGTTGCCTTCGAGCAACCCGAGCGAAAAACAGATTTTGCCTATTGCTGAGCTGATGAGGCGAATGAAGCCTTTGCTTGGCACACAGTTTGAAAATTCAGGGGATGATCAAGAACGCAATCGGGGTGCTGCCCTGCACGGACTTGTCTGTCGAGCCATTGGGTATCCACGCTATCACGATGATGGCCAGTTTCCTGATGTTAGGCATCAGTTGCTGGAGGTGAAACTTCAGACGGCCCAGACGATTGATCTTGGATTAGTCAGTCCCGCGAGCATCGGTCCAATTCATCTGCCAGGTCTTGCCGGCCACCAGTTACGGCACTGTGATATGCGGTACGTCATCTTCTACGGCAGGATTACCGAAGGGTTTGCTTTGTTATCCCATGTGACTTTGACACATGTATTCGTGACGACCGGTGAGAAGTTTTACACGCGATTCCCAGCCTTCAAAGGTAAGGTCGTGAACCGTAAGAATCAGATTGCTTTGCCGAGCGATTTCTGGCAACCGGACTAACACCGCAGTTCGGCTGGCTTCATTCGACACCAAATGAAGCCGCGACCAGCTTGCTGATATCCGCCGCAATTGACCGACGACTTTGCTCATCAGATTGGTAAGCCTCTTGCGATAACCGGATCAGTTCACGACTGGAATCGAGCCCAGGATCGGGCAAGGGAAACTTCTCAACGTACTGCGTGATGAATCGTCGTCGGCCAGCGTACAGTCGGTTATTAAAGCAGCGGTCGTAGAACTGAGTCACAAAAGTCGAATTGCCGATGGCCATTGCCAACCACAGCAGTTCCTCGTGTTCACTCGCGCGTGGAAGCATCCAATAGCAGTCGCCGTTGACGATGGTACCCTGCCGGTCCATCCAGAATTGCGGCAGATCGGCGATGTCTCGAAATACGATCTTGTCGTTGGCCCAGGAAGTTGGCGAATGGGGAACCCAAATTTCAAACCACTTGCGTCCCGCGTCCAGCACGTACTTCCGAGCGCTCAAACGATCGCGATGCGATTCGAGATAGGCTGCGTCGGCCATGTGTTCCGACAATTGAATTGGAGTCCGCTGTTCGTTTTTGAGATCGTAAGGGTACAAAATGGATTTAGTGGGCGGGCCAGCGGCTTGGTAGTTGCCGGCAATATGATGAGTCGTCAATGGTTGGAGCAACTCGGGCCGCGGCGATACGTCGTTCCAGTCGTTGCGAATAAACACTTGATCGGCGCAAGTCTTTACACCTACGCGAATGGAAAAGACATCGCCCCACGTTCGCCAAGTCCGTTGGAGCACGCGACTCAGCCATTGATCGTTGGCAGGATTGGACAGTCGCCAGACGGCCTCGCCGGAGTCATCGGATTCTTCGTTTGCTAACGTGCCTTGCTGGACGGTGACGACTCGACCATCATCCAACTGCACGTCGCCGCTCATCAGGCAAGCATCCAACACCGTCGTGCAACGCTGGCTCGTCAGTGGGCTCGCCGATGATGCCATCGACTGATACACCGAGGTGTATCTCGCTGAGTTTTCAGGTGTTCGGCATTCGCTGCCTTCGAAGAACAGGATGGCTGGCAGAACAGCGGCGGAATCAAACATTCGCGTGTCGCCCAAGTCCAGGATGTGGCGTAGCCGGACGCTTTGTAGCAGTTCCCGTCGAACGATGGCTCCCGCTTTCGTTGTCATAAAGCGGTTGGACGTGACGATACCTGCCACGCCTTGCTTATCAAGAATGCGCGCGATGGAGATCAGGAAAGCGAAGGATAGATCGACTCGCCCCTTCAATCCGAACTCGGTTGCCAATTGCCCAGCCGTCTCGGCGCCGAGAACCTGGGTTCGAACGTAGGGTGGGTTGGCGATGATCACGTCGAATTGGTCTCTTGCGTTGATTGCGTAACGCAGAAAGTCTTCGTTACGGAAATCGACGTCGTGTTGAGGAAACATTTTCTTGATGTGATCACGCGTGGTGTTCAGCGCGGTCGCATCCGTATCGAATGCTGTTAGCCGAATATCTCCGGAGGTGAGTTGCCCAAGTTGCTCCAGCAGCGGTATCAGCAGCGCACCGTCGCCAACGGAAGGATCGAGTATACGAATTGTGTGGAGGGCATTCGTTGCGCTTTGGTTTGACATTCTGTCTGAGAATCGTCGCACAATGCCCTTAGCGATGAACGTAGCCATCGCCGGAGGAGTATACGTGACACCTTTCGATTTCTCGTAGGATGCATCCGTGTAACGCGTTGATGTTTGGTTTCGATTCACGCTGACATCTTACATAAATTGCCCAAGCGACTGGCTGGCAACTTGCCACCGTCAAACTTTGACACGATCGTCAGCGCGGATATACTGATGGGGACTTTCGACTTATTGGAAGTTTCCCGCCTCAAAACCCACCATTGGCGAATTTCGCCGTCAAAAACCTGCCATCCTTGGCGATTCCTGCGATGACGAGATAGCCATCGCCGATAACGCGTGACAAAATAAAAGTAGCGTTGAGATCGACCTGAATCGTCACACAACTCGGAGCCAACACCATGCGATGCTTGGGCAATGCACTCAGCCGCCGCGGTTTTCTTGCCAGCGGAGTCCTCAGTGGACTTGGAATTGGTCTAGCCGATTTGATGTTGCTCAAGAATGCGTCGGCTGATGAAGTCGCGGCCCCCGCCGCGCCGGCGAAGAGCGTTATTCACATTTACCTGCCGGGCGGGATGCCCCAGCAAGAGTCGTTTGATCCCAAGCCTTTTGCGCCGATCGAGTATCGCGGCGATCTGGGTTCTATCAAAACGAAAACCGGTGAGTACTTTTCCAAAGCCGTTCCGCAGCTTGCAAAAATCTCGGACAAGTTTACGGTCATACGCTCGATGACGCACACTGATGCGGCTCATGAACGTGGCACCGAGCACATGTTCACAGGATATCCACCCAGCCCTGCGCTCAGCTACCCATGTTATGGAAGCGTTGTCAGTCATGAGCTTGGTCCTCGCAACAATTTGCCGCCTTACGTTTGCCTGCCCAACCAACCGAATCCGTTCGCGGCGAATGGTTATCTGAGTTCGGCACATGCTCCCTTCAGTTTGGGGGCGGATCCTGCCCGCGGCGACTTTAAAGTGCGTGACCTAAACCTGCCCGGAGGCGTGACGCCAGAACGATTTGCGAAACGCCGTGAAGCCCTCAAGGCGGTGAATGCCAGCTATGGCCAGACCACGTCGGCTGATAATGTTCAGGCGATGAATACGTTTTACGAACGTGCCTTCAGTCTGTTGGATTCTCCCCAGGCACGCGAGGCTTTCAACATCGCAGCCGAACCCGCGAAGGTTCGCGATCGCTATGGTCGTAACGAAGCCGGTCAGCGGTTACTCATGGCTCGTCGATTAGTCCAAGCGGGTGTGCGGCTGGTCACGCTGACCTATGGCGGCTGGGATTTGCACAACGACGTGACGCGGAATGTTCGCCGTCAAATGCCAAGCCTCGATAAAGGGTTGGCTACGTTGATCAACGAACTGGACGAGATGGGGCGACTGGACGAAACACTCATTATGGTCACCACCGAGTTTGGCCGGACTCCCAAGATCAATCAGACGCGAGGCCGCGACCACTGGCCACGCGTGTTCAGTGTCATGCTGGCTGGTGGCGGCATTCAGCGCGGCATGACTTACGGAGCCTCGAACGCGACCGCCGCGGAACCCGAAGTCGATCCAGTGGCTCCCGCTGATTTGGCGGCGACGGTTTATCACCAACTTGGCATTAACCCGGAACACGAACTGATGTCAGCCGGGAATCGACCCATCGAAATTGTGAAGGGTGGCCGCATCCTGAAGCCCATCCTTGCGTAACGCGGTGTTACCTCGTAACTCGGATCAACCTCATTGGGGTGTTTGTCGAATCATGCGTCAATCAGGACTTAGGATTTCGTTGTTCATCTCGCTCTTGTTTATCGCAGCCGTCACGGCGGCTCCGCGTATCGACAAGATTGTGCCGCACGGAGTTCGACGTGGAACACAATTCGACTTGCATCTCTACGGACCGGACTTGCTCGACCCACAGGACATGGTCTTCTATGAATCCGGGTTGGAGCTGGTTGAGTTTGACGCCATCCAGCCGAATCACGTGGTTGCGCGTATTGCCGTTGCTGACGATTGTCGGCTGGGGCCGAATGCGTTTCGATTGGTGACTGGACGAGGCTTGTCCAACTTGCGAACGTTCAGCGTTTCGGCGCTCGCCGTCGTCAACGAAGTCGAGCCGAATAACACGACCGACGTCGCCACGACTGTGACTTTACCGGCAACCTTACACGGCATCCTTGGCAATGAAGATGAGGATTGTTTTGCCGTCGAGCTTGTCGAAGGGCAATCGGTGACGCTTGAAGTCGAAGGTGTTCGCATGGGCCGCGAACGGTTCGATCCCTTTCTCGAAGTCATCGGGCCGGACGGAAAGTCCGTTGCTGAGAATGATGACTTTATGCTCACTCAGCAAGACCCACTTTGTTCGTTCAAGGTGGCAAAGGCCGGCAAGCATATAATTCACGTCCGCGATGTGCGTTATCACGGTAACGACAAGTTTCACTATGTCGTCCATGTTGGCGACTTTCCCCGGCCTGTTGTCGCCATTCCAACCGGCGGAAAGCCCGGTGAAGAACTTGAGGTAACGTGGAAACAACCCGGCCTTGAAGATTGGACGCAGAAGCTGAGATTGCCCGACAACGCATCGCAGCGAGAACTGCATAGCTATGGAATGTTTGCCACCAACGAGCAGGGAGTGGCTCCAACGGCGAATCAATTACGAGTCGTTGATCTGCCGAATTTCGTCGAGTCTGGTGACAACGGGAAACCCAGCACCGGGATGGCGGTCACGATTCCAGCCGCGATTCATGGGGCAATTCGTAAGCCTAACGAAACCGATCACTTCAAATTCACGGCGAAAAAAGGACAAGTGTTTGAGCTCCGCGTTTTTGCTCGCCGCGTGTTGCGTTCGCCACTTGACCCGTTGATCGCCGTCCGCAACGTGAAGACTCGAAAGCAAGTTGTCAGCAACGATGACAGCGGCGGCCCCGATTGTTATGCGGAATTTACGATTCCCGAAGATGGCGAGTACTACGTGTTGATTCGCGATCACTTGCGACGAGGCGGCGAGGATTACTTCTATCGCATGGAAGTACAGCCGCGAAAATCACGACTGACGCTGGGGCTTCCCGAACGACGGCAATACATTTCGACGATCGTCAACATTCCTCGCGGCGGTCGTATGGCTGTGCTGGTGACGACTCAGCGCAAGCATTTTAACGAAGCGGTGGAAATGGCGCTCGGCGATCTCCCATCTGGGCTGACCGCAACCCTGCCGCCCATTCCCAAGGGTCGCGATCGAGTTCCCGTGCTGATTGAAGCAGCAGCTGAAGTCAATCGCGGGGGCCATCTCTTGGCTTTGACGGGCACCGCCAAAGTCGGTGACAAGTCGATTCAAGGCCGATTGTTCCAGCGAACGATGTTGGTGCGTGGCCAGAACAATCGAGACGTATGGGGACATGATGCTGAACGGATGGCGGTAGCGATAACGGACGAGTCGCCGTTTTCCATTGAAGTCGTACCGCCCAAATCACCGCTGGTTCGCAATGGTGAACGGAATCTCCATGTCGTGGCAAAACGCAAGGATGGCTTTAACGAACTGATCAATGTTCGCATGATTTACAATCCGCCAGGTGTATCCAGTCGTGGCCAAGTCACCATTCCCAAGGGGCAGGATGCAGTCGATATGCCACTGACTGCCAATGGCGGTGCGGCGATTGGCGTGTCACCCGTCGTGCTGACGGCAACAGCCAATTTTCAAGGCTCCAGTTACGAAGTCTCCAGTCAACTGGTTGATCTCGAAGTCGCCGACTCGTTTTTTAAGGCCAACTTTGCCAAAGCCAGCGTCGAGCAAGGCCAGGAAACTGATCTGGTTGTGACGCTCGAGCCGAATCGCGAGTATCCCGGCGACACGCACGTGGAGCTGGTCGGTTTACCAGCCGGAACGTCGTCCGAAGCTCAAGATATTACGGGCAATGAAAAGCAAGAGCTGACATTCCGCATTAAAGCCGAACCGAAAGCCCGACCGGGACGATTCAATACGGTCTACTGCCGAATTACTGTCAAGCACGAAGACGAACAAGTTATCAAT
This sequence comes from uncultured Pirellulaceae bacterium, assembly GCA_964471695.1. Lineage (GTDB taxonomy): Bacteria > Planctomycetota > Planctomycetia > Pirellulales > Pirellulaceae > CAYYHV01. The sequence goes on along the minus strand of CAYYHV010000296.1, from coordinate 539 downwards.
ACGCTTGGTAGAGGGCAGCTTCGCGTGGACAAGCCCCTTCCGCCCAAGAAAGATACCAACGACAAAAACGGTAAGCAGCCCAAAGTTGCCAAGAAGTAGTTCCTCATGAAACTCCCTATCGACTTGATCCATTTCGTCCTCTTGGCACTGTTGGCCG